>DASZWY010000286.1:0-22295 GCA_035546135.1 Opitutales bacterium | reverse complement strand
GTTCAGCGGGTTTTCATCTTCGGGTCCACAATGTCGCGCAACGCGTCGCCCACCAGGTTGAAGGACACGACTGTGACAAAGATGGCCGCACCGGGCAAGAGCATCCACCAGAAATTCAACATCAGCACTTTCATGTCCTGTTGCGACTGCCGCAGCATCAAGCCCCAGGAGGCCGACGGCTCCTGAATACCCAGCCCGAGGAAGGACAACGCCGCTTCGCCCAGGATATAGCCGGGGATGGACAGCGTCGCCGCCACCAGCAGGTAGCCGATGAGGTTGGGCAGGAAGTGCTTGAAGAGAATTTTTCCCGTGCTTTGCCCCATCGCCTCCGCCGCCGTCACAAACGCGCGCTCGCGCAGCGACAGGCTCATGCCGCGCAGCACGCGGGCCGAGCCCGCCCAGCCGATGAGCGACAGGATGATGATGATGACGAGGTACATTTCCGCCGGTTCGAAATAATCCGCCAGGGCCGCCCGCAGGGCCAGCAAAAGGTAGAGGGTGGGGATGGCCATCAGGAATTCCACGCCGCGCATCGCGAAAAAGTCGAACGAACCGCCAAAATACCCCGCCAGCCCGCCGACCAGAAACCCCATCGTCAGCGTGATGCCGATGCCGACCAGCCCGATGGTCAGCGAAATGCGCGAGCCGTACAGCAACCGCGAAAACACGTCGCGGCCCGACGGGTCGCTGCCGAGCAGGTAAAACGGATAATCCGCCGGGTTCACCGGGTGGCCGAGCTGCGCGGCCAGCGCCTCGTAATCCGGCTCCAGCAAGTGCCGGGTGGTTTTGAAGAGCCCGAGGAAGCTGTATTCAAAGCCGTGCCCAAAAATTTTCAGCGGCAGCAACGCGCCGGGTTGCGCGACGTAGTGCGCCGCCGCCGGGTCTTCGTCCACATATAATTGCGCGCACAGCCGCCCGTTGGCCCAATGCAGCCCCGTGGGCGGGTGGTAGGTTTGCCGGAGGTTGATATTGTCGATCGGCTGCGTGGCCAGGAACGGCGCGCCCAGCATGCTGCCATAGAGAAACAGCAGGCACAGCACCGCAATCGCCGTGATGGGCCGCCGGTGCAGCCGGTGGAACAATTGCCGGAAAATCGGCCAGCCAAACCATGTCATCGTGCCGCCCGCCAGCAACAAGGCGATCCCGCCGCCGACTTTAATCCGGTTCATCCACAAGGTCATTTGCGCCGGGTTGTTCCACGGCAGCAGGCAGGCGCCAAAAATCAAAATCAGGCCCGCCGCCGCCGCCATGAGCAGCGCCCAGGCCGCCCCGCGATGCCGGGTGGCGACCGTCGGCGCGGATTTTTCCAGCCGGATGCGCGGGTCGGACGCCGCCAGCAGCAGGTCCGCCAGCAGGTTGCCCAGCATCAGCATCACGCAGCCCATCAGCACCGCCGCCATCACGAGATACTCGTCGTGCCGCGAGAACGCCTCGAAAATCAGCCGGCCCAGCCCGGGGTAGTTCATCACGTTTTCCACCAGCACCGCGCCGGACAGCAATCCGGCAAACGCGAAGCCGAGGTAGGTGATCAGCGGGTTGATGGCGTTGCGCAAAACATGGAGGAACAGCACGCGACCTTCCGGCACGCCCTTGGCCCGCGCCGTCGTCACGAATTCCGCGCGCAGGTAGTCCAGCATGCTGGAGCGCATGATGCGCATCATGTAGGCCAGCCCGCCCAGCCCGAGCACGATGGTCGGCAGAATCAGGTGCGCCGCATAATCCCAAAACCGCACGGACGGCGTCTGGAAATCGCTGTCGAACGCCGCGATGCCGCCGGTGGGAAACAGCGCCGTCTCCGCCGCGAAATACACCGCCAGCACGCCGAGGAAAAATTCCGGCACGGACACCGCGCCGTAGGCGAACAGCGCCGTCAGCCGGTCCGCCCAGCCGTCCTTTTTCACCGCGGCCAGGACGGCCAGCGGCACCGCCAGCAGAAATTCGAACAACAGCGAGGCAATCGCCAGCAGCAGCGTCACTTGCACGCGCTGGCCAATCAGTGTCGTCACGGGAATCTGATAGGCAATGGACGTGCCGAAGCTCGGCGTGCCCCAATGCATGCGCCAGGTAAACTCGTGCTGGTCATTGATGAATTTGACCGGCGACACCGTGTTCAGCCAGAAGCCGTAGCGCACATACCACGGGTTCGGCTGCCCGGCGGCGTTGACGTAGCCGTAGTTGTGCTCGAGCTGGTGGATGAGTTCCTCCGGCACGTCCGGCCGGGCGCGCAACTCGGTCAGCGCGTCGCCGGGGGAGAGATACATGAGCACAAACACCAGCAAACTGATGCCGAAGAGCAGCGGAATCATGGCCAGCGCGCGGCGCAGGATGAAGGTGAGCATGGTGGTTGGGAGAGTTTAGGGGCTGGCGGCGGTGGGCTCCGTCCAGAATTCATCGAGGTTCCACAAAATCGTGCCGGAGGGCGGGATGCGCAGGTTGCGCCATTTGTTCTTCAGGCCTTGGTACTGGTACTGGTCCACCAGGTAAAAAAGCGGCATTTGGTCGGCGAAAATCGCCTGGATTTCGTCGAACATTTTTTTCCGCGCCGGCTCGTCAAAGCTCACCTCCTGGGCGTCCATCAGGTCGTCGATGCGCTTTTCCCACTCGGTCGCGGGCGCGGGCTCCTTGGTGTTCCACATATGGGAGGAGCCGTCGCTGCGGTACAGGGACTTGTTCAACGCCGGGTCCACCTCGCCCGCGGATGAGCCCCAGCCCAGGCCGGTCATGTCATAATCAAAGGTGTTGGTGATCCGCTCCATCACCACGCCGGGGTCCACGAACTCCAGTTTCACGTCAATGCCGAGGTCCTGCATGTTCTTTTTGAAAACGGTGACGATTTCCGCGCGCATCGGCTTGCCTTCGTACATCATCAGGTTGAAGGCCACGCGGTGGTTGTCGGCGTCGAAGAGCTGCCCCTGGCTGTCCCAGTGGAAGCCCGCCTCCTTGAGCAATTCGCGCGCCTTGGCCGGGTCATAGGTGTAGTGTTTGATGTTCGGGTTGGTCCACTTGGGATTGCCCTGATTGATGATGGACGTCTCCGGCTCGCCGCGGCCGAGGTAAACGCCCTTGGCGATGCCTTCGCGGTCAATCCCGTACATGATCGCCTGGCGGAACCGCTGGTTTTTGAACCACGCCTGCTTGTAGGGTTCCACATACGGTTTGCCGTCCTTGTTCGCGCCTTCCTTGAGATTGAACCACAAAAACCACGACGCCGACGCGGGCCCGCGGTTATAGAGGGTAAAATCATACAGCTTCTCGCCTTTTTTCACCCACGGCTCGTCCGTCGGCGGGATGCCGATGTAGGTCAGCATCGCATCCGTCTGCCCCGTGGCAAAAAGCATGACCTCGGTCTCGATGTTCGTCACGAACTGGATGATGATGAAGTCGAGGTAGGGCAGGCGCTGGCCGGTGGAATCGGCCCGCCAGTAATGAGGATTGGACGACAGCACGATGCGCTGGCCGGGCACGTAGCTGCGCAGGATGTACGGCCCGGTGCCGACAACCTGCTCCGGATGGTCGATGCCGGTCTGGGAGGTCCACTGCTGCTCGAAAGTGCCGTCGTTGAAAGACTTTTCCAGAACGTGCTTGGGCATGATCAGCACCGCGGTCAGTTCGTCGAGAAACGTCGAATAGATTTTGGGCGTGTACAACTCCACCGTCAGGTCGTCAATTTTGCGGTAGCGCAATTTTTGGCCGTCGAAAGTCATTTCCTGGGCGTAACGATTGGGGTAGCGCAGCTTCATCTGGCCGGTGGCCGGGTCCTTTACTTCCGAGAAAATGCAGTCGAAGGTGAAAATCACGTCGTCGGCCGTCAGCGGCTGGCCGTCGCTCCATTGCAGCCCTTGGCGCAGGTGGAAGGTGTAGGTTTTCTGGTCGGGCGCAATTTCCCAGGATTTGGCCAGCCCGGGGTCGTTGTCTTCCTTGAGCGGATTGTAGGCGACCAATCCGCTAAACAGCAGGGTTTGCACGTCTTGCGAGACTTGCTCCGAGGCCTCCAACAGGTAATTAAACGCCTTGGGCTCGCTCGATTCCGTCAAGACCATCGTGCCGCCGTATTTGCCCGGCTGGCAGGTGGCGATGTCCGGTTCTGCATTCGGGCCAAAGCGCCCGCCATGTGTCGCCACCGGCGGCGGTTTGCATCCGCCCAGCAACATCGCGGTCAGCGCCATCCCCATAATAATCCCCAAACCGCAACGGGGTCGCGGGGCGGGGTGGGGCGGGCGGAGGGAGGAACGCATACGACGGAATCCGGCGGCACTTCGGCCAACGCCATTATAACGCGATTTCCGGGCTGCGAATCAATCAAACAACGCAACTATTGCCGACCACGCCTGATTATGGCTGGTTCCCTCAACAGCTTTGCTGCAACCTTGCGCCGGCCTTCTTGTTTTGTCATAAGCCGCCTTTGAATTTCCCGCCCGGTTTCAAATCCCTCCGCCAAGATGCCGCGCTGTCTGAAAACTTGGATTTATGCGCTTGGCGCGCTGTTTGCCCCGGTCTTGACAGCTGTGCCCACCGACCCGGCCCCGGCGGCGGTCGCCGCACCGCAAGCCGCACCCAGCCCGCCGGATCCCGGGGTGCGGGCGCGGCTGGATGGTGTGCGCGATGCGCTGGATGCCGCGTTGGCTTCCATGCGCCATGCCAGCACCAGCGACAAGGGCAATTACGTCGAGCTGACGATTGCGGCCATCACCCAAGCCCGGAAAGACGTGGACGAAGCCACCGCCTATCTCGCGGCGCACCCGGAATCCGGCCAGCCCGTGGCCATCCCTTCCTCCGCCAAGGCCGCCTTGTATTTGCCGGCCGACTTGACTGGGCACGATTCCCGGAACCGCAACGGCCAGTGGTTCAATCCCCGCTTGGTCGAGTCCATTCAGGCGCTAAACGGTGCTTTGACCGTGTTGACCCGGGAGGCGCCAGGCGGCGGCAAAGTATTTACGGTCGGCGAGCTCGGCGGCTTTCGCGATAAAACCCTGGCGGAATTGATGCGGGCCAACGCCTACTGCCTGGTCGGCATGGACCTCGCCGATGGGGCCACTTCCGTCCCGGTCAGCCGGACATCGGCGACATTCCCGGCTTGGAACAGCGAGGGCGACATGAATTTTTATTTTGTGGACCGGTTTGTGTCCAGTGGCGCCCCGGGGCCGCGCGGCGGCGTCCAGCCGTTTAGCCCCCTTCTTGGCCGCGATTATCATCTCAAAATTGCGGATGTTTCTGCGGCGGCTCCGGTGGCGGCGGAATATGCCATCGATTCGGTCGAGTTGCTCAGTGTCGGGGGCACGGCCAGTCATCTCTACCCCGTGGTCACCGCCGCGCACACCCACCAAACATCGGCGAAGATTTCACGCGGGTTGACCGATTTTGAAACCAAGTCCCTCGCGCTGCTGCGTACTGGCGTGGAGGTCTCGATCTATACCGACCAGGACCAGCGCACGGTTGTCGGCGCCATCCGTGCGAATGCCTCGTGCCTCAGTTGTCACACCGGCGTGCGCCCGGGCGACTTGCTCGGCGCGTTCACCTACCATCTCACCGCCCTCAAGCCGCCGGCGGCCAAGCCATAAAATTTGAATCGGCAGTTGAATTTGTTCGCGGGCGGTGCTGGAATTAAGCTGTCGTCAACCGGCGATTATTCCCATGCCGTCGCAACCACCATGCATCCTCACGGTCAACGGCGGCTCCTCGAGCGTCAAGTTCGCGTTGTTTGCCGGCGGTCGTTCCCCGCGCCGGCTCCTGTCGGGAAAGCTCGAGCGCATCGGGCTCCCGCAATCGCGCCTCACGGTCCGGGGCGCGCACGCGGCGGATAATTTCACGCGCAAAATTTCCGCGCCCAATCCCGCGGCCGCCGTCCGCGTGCTGCTGAACTGGGTGCAGACGCGCCTGGGCGCGGTGAAGCTCGCCGCCGTCGGCCATCGCTTTGTCCACGGCGGCCCGCGTTATCACGAGCCACAGCGGATCACGCCAAAACTGCTGCGCGATTTGCGCCGGCTCGCCGCGTTCGACCCCGAGCATTTGCCGGGAGAAATCCACCTGGCCGAAGCTTTTCACCGCCACTTCCCGCGCCTCCCGCAAGTCGCCTGCTTCGACACCGCGTTCCACCACGACTTGCCGCGCGTGGCCCGCGTGCTGCCGCTGCCCCGCCGCTACGAGACCCAAGGCGTGCGGCGCTACGGTTTTCATGGCCTGTCGTATGAATATTTGCTCGGGGAATTGGCCCGCGTCGCCGGGAAAAAAGCCGCGCAGGGACGAATTATTTTTGCCCATCTCGGCAATGGCGCGAGCCTGGCCGCCGTGCATCAGGGCAGGCCCGTGGACACCAGCATGGGCCTCACGCCCGCCGGCGGTGTCCCCATGGGCACCCGCACCGGCGACCTCGACCCCGGCATCGTCTGGTATCTTGCCCGCACCGAAAAAATGACCCCGCGGCAATTCAACCACCTCGTCAATTTCGAGTCCGGCCTGCTCGGCCTCTCCGGCACGACTTCCGACATGCGCGATTTGGTGCACGCGGCGCCAAAAGATCTGCGCGCCGCCGAGGCGATTGCGCTCTTTTGTTACCAAATCAAAAAATATATCGGCGCTTACGCCGCCGCGCTCGGCGGCTTGGATACGCTCGTGTTCGCCGGCGGCATCGGCGAAAATTTGCCGCAAATTCGCGCGCAAATTTGTGACAATCTCGCGTATTGCGGAATCAAACTTGCTGCGGCCAAGAACCGGGCCAATAATGCCGTTGTTTCCACCGCGGCCAGTCCGGTGACGGTGCGGGTTATCCCCACCGACGAGGAGTGGATTATCGCCCAAAAAACCGGCGCAATCCTGGGCCGGCCCAACTGAAGGAGTCAACCCGATGAAAGCCAAAAAGCAGCGCGCCACGCCGGCGTTGTCGCCGGCGTTATTGAAAAAGATGCACGCCTACTGGCGCGCCGCCAACTATCTCTCCGTTGGGCAGATTTATCTTTGCGGCAATCCGCTGCTGCGGCAGCCGCTCAAAATTGAGGACGTCAAACGCATGCTGTTGGGGCACTGGGGCACCACGCCCGGCCAGAATTTCATCTACGTGCACCTCAACCGCGTCATTAAAGAGCACGACCTCAATATGATTTATCTCTCCGGGCCCGGCCATGGCGGCCCGGCGCTCGTGGGCAACACCTACCTCGAAGGCACTTACAGCGAAATTTATCCCGAAATCAGCCCGGACGAGGCCGGCCTTCAAAAACTCTTCAAGCAATTCTCCTTTCCCGGCGGCATCCCCAGCCACGTCTCGGCGGAGTGCCCCGGCTCAATCCACGAGGGCGGCGAACTGGGTTACTCCCTCAGCCACGCCTTCGGCGCCGTGTTCGACAATCCGGATTTGATTGCCGCCTGCGTGGTTGGTGACGGCGAGGCCGAGACCGGTCCGCTTGCCACCGCCTGGCACTCGAACAAATTTCTTAACCCCGTCACTGACGGCGTGGTGCTGCCCATCCTGCACCTCAACGGCTACAAAATCGCCAATCCGACGATCCTCGCCCGCATCGGCCGCGACGAACTCGGGCAACTGCTCCGCGGCTACGGCTGGGCGCCTTATTTCGTCGAGGGCCACGAGCCGCTGAAGATGCACCAGGCCATGGCGGCCACGCTCGACACCGTCCTCGCGCAGATCAAAAAAATCCGCCGGGCCGCGCGTGGTAAAAATCCCCGCCCCCGCTGGCCGATGATTGTGCTCAATTCCCCGAAAGGGTGGACCGGCCCGAAGTTCGTGGATGGTCTGCCGATCGAAGGCACCTTCCGCGCTCACCAGGTGCCGATAACCGACGTCGATAAAAATCCGGCGCATCTTAAACTGCTTGAGGAATGGCTGCGCAGCTACAAACCCTTGGAACTCTTCGACGACCGTGGCCGCCTGCGTCCCGAACTGGCGGAACTCGCGCCCAAGGGCGAACGCCGCATGGGCGCGAATCCCCACGCCAATGGCGGCTTGCTGCTGCGCGATTTGCGCATGCCGGATTTTCGCCGCTACGCCGTCAAGGTGCCCGCGCCCGGTGCCGTGCAGGCCGGCGACACCACCGTGCTCGGCGTATTTTTGCGCGACGTCATCAAGCTCAACCAGGACCAGCGCAACTTCCGCATCTTTGGGCCGGATGAAACCTTGTCGAACCGCCTCACCGCCGTCTTTGAGGCCACCAATCGCCAGTGGGAAGCCGAAACGCGCAAGCACGACGAGTTTCTCGCCGCCAGTGGCCGCGTCATGGAAGTGCTCAGCGAGCATCAATGCGAAGGCTGGCTCGAAGGCTACCTGCTCACCGGCCGCCACGGCCTGTTCAACAGCTACGAGGCCTTCATCCACATCGTGGATTCGATGTTCAATCAGCACGCGAAATGGCTCAAGGTCACCGCGCACCTGCCGTGGCGCCGCAAAATCGCCTCGCTCAATTATCTGCTCTCCTCGCACGTCTGGCGGCAGGACCACAACGGCTTCACCCATCAGGACCCGGGCTTCATTGACCACGTCGTCAACAAAAAGGCCGAAATCGTGCGCGTGTACCTGCCGCCCGACGCCAATTGCCTGCTGTCGGTGATGGACCACTGCCTGCGCAGCCGTCACTACGTCAACGTCGTCGTCGCGGGCAAACACCCCGCCCCGCAATGGCTCGCGATGGACGCCGCGGTCACCCATTGCGCCGAGGGCATCGGCATCTGGCCATGGGCCAGCAACGACCAGGGCGCGGAGCCCGACGTCGTCCTGGCCTGCGCGGGCGATGTGCCCACTTTGGAAACGCTCGCCGCCGTCTCCCTGCTGCGCGAAAACCTGCCGGACTTGAAAATTCGCGTCGTCAACGTCGTGGACCTGATGAAGCTCCAGCCCAGCACCGAGCACCCGCATGGGTTGAGCGACCAGGACTTCGATTTGCTCTTCACCTTGCACAAGCCGGTCATCTTCGCCTTTCACGGCTACCCGTGGCTCATCCACCGGCTCACCTACCGCCGCGCCAATCACCACAACCTTCACGTGCGCGGCTACAAGGAGGAGGGCACCATCACTACGCCCTTCGACATGGCGGTGCTCAACGACCTCGACCGGTTTCACCTTGTCATGGACGTTGTGGACCGCCTCCCCCAGCTCGGCGCCAAGGGCGCGTATCTCAAACAAACCCTGCAGGACAAGCTCGTCCGTCATCGCGAATACATCTGCGAACACGGCCAGGACATGCCGGAGGTCCGCGAGTGGCAATGGGGCGGCGCGCGGCCGCCGCAAAAACGTAATAAGTAATGCCCGCCCCGCCCGCCAAACCTTCTCGCGGCCAGGACACCGATTTCAAATCCCTGTCCTTGGCCGAGGTGCAGGCCAAGTTGGGCTATTCTGCCAATGGGCTGGCCCCCGCCGAGGTGCAATCGCGGCTCGCCAACTTCGGCTACAACGAAATCTCCGAAAAGAAAACCAACCCGCTCTTAAAATTCCTCGGCTATTTCTGGGGGCCGATTCCGTGGATGATTGAAGGCGCGGTCATTTTGTCCGCGGTGGTCCAGCACTGGGCCGATTTTTTCATCATCCTCGTTTTGCTGCTCGCCAATGCCATCGTCGGCTTTTGGGAGGAATACCATGCGGGCAACGCCATCGCCGCGCTCAAGGCCCAGCTCGCCATCCAGGCGCACGTCAAGCGCGGCGGCCAATGGGCCGCAGTGCCGGCGCGCGAACTGGTGCCCGGCGACCTCATCCGCGTGCGCCTGGGCGACATCGTCCCCGCCGATGCGCGGCTGCTCGAGTGCGATCCGCTCGAGGTGGATCAGTCCGCCCTCACTGGCGAATCCCTGCCCGCCGAACGCAAAACCGGCGGCGCGCTTTATTCCGGCTCCATCATCCGCCAGGGCGAGGCCGAAGCGCTGGTCTACGCCACCGGCGCCGGCACTTATTTCGGCCGGACCACGCAACTCGTGCAGGACACCCGCGTCGTCAGCCATTTCCAAAAGGCTGTGCTGAAAATCGGCAACTACCTGATCGTGCTCGCCGCGGTGCTGGTCGCGTTGATTTTCGCCGTCGCGGTGTGGCGCGGCGACCCGCTGCTCACCACCCTGCAATTCGCGCTCGTGCTGACGGTCGCCGCCATCCCGGTGGCGATGCCCACGGTGCTCTCGGTCACCATGGCCGTCGGCGCGCGACTGCTGGCGAAAAAACAGGCCATCGTCAGCCGCCTGGCCTCCATCGAGGAACTCGCCGGCATGGACATCCTCTGTTCCGACAAAACCGGCACGCTCACGCAAAACAAGCTCACCCTCGGCGACCCGTTTTGCGTCAATAATCTTTCCGCCGGCCAGCTAATTCTCAGTGGAGCGCTCGCCTCGCGCGCGGAAAACAAAGACACGATCGATTTGGCCGTGCTCGGCGGCTTGAAAAATTCCGATGCGCTCAAGGGTTTCACGGTCACGCATTTTCAGCCGTTCGACCCCGTCCATAAGCGCACCGAGGCGGAGGTGAAAGCCGCCGCCGGCGACACCTTTAAAGTCACCAAGGGCGCGCCGCAGGTCATTTTGCAACTCGCCGCCAACGCCGCGGAAGTGAAATCCGCCGTCGAAAACGCCGTCAATGCCTTCGCCGCGCGCGGCTACCGCTCGCTTGGCGTCGCCCGCACGGATGCGCAGGGCGCATGGCAATTTCAGGGCGTGCTGCCGCTGTTTGACCCGCCGCGCGACGACGCCAAGGACACCATCGCCACCGCGCGCAACCTGGGCGTCCAGGTCAAGATGGTGACCGGGGACGCGCTGGCCATCGCCCGCGAGACCGCCGTCAAACTCGGCCTTGGCGCCCATATTTTGGACGCCGGCAGTCTTGGCGATGCCCAGCGGCAGGAGACGGCGCTGCTGGCCGAGGCCATCGAGAAGGCGGACGGCTTTGCCCAGGTTTTTCCCGAGCACAAGTTTCACCTCGTGGACGTTTTGCAGAAACGTCACCACATCGTCGGCATGACTGGCGACGGCGTCAACGACGCCCCCGCGCTCAAGAAGGCGGACTGCGGTATCGCCGTCTCCGGCGCGACCGACGCCGCGCGCGCCGCCGCCGACATCGTCCTGCTCACCCCCGGCCTGGCCGTCATCATCGAGGCCATCAAGGAAAGCCGCAAAATTTTCCAGCGCATGAACAGCTACGCCATCTACCGCATCGCCGAAACGCTGCGCGTGCTGCTGCTGATGACGCTCTCCATCCTGGTGTTCAATTTCTACCCCGTTACCGCCGTCATGATTGTCATGCTGGCGCTGCTCAACGACGGCGCGATTCTCGCCATTGCCTACGACAATGTCCGCTATTCCGACCAGCCCGAGTCCTGGAACATGCGCCTCGTCCTCGGCCTGGCGACAGTGCTGGGCTTCACCGGCGTCCTCGCTTCCTTTGGCCTGTTTTTCCTCGGCGAGCGCTATTTCCACCTCCCGCGCGAACTCATCCAGACGATGATTTATTTAAAACTTTCCGTCGCGGGACACCTCACGATTTTCGTCACCCGCACTCGTGGGCCGTTCTGGTCGCATCGCCCGGCCAATATCCTCTTCGTCGCCGTTGTCGGCACGCAGCTCATTGCCACGTTCGTCGCGGTTTATGGCGTGCTGATGACCCCTATCGGGTGGGGTTGGGCGCTGGCCGTCTGGGGTTACGCCCTCGCCTGGTTTTTGGTGAACGATCGGGTAAAGCTGGCGACTTACCGAATTCTTGGCCAAGCTGGCGGCAGCGCGCCGCTCCCGCGCGCCTGAAACCGCCCGGCTCATGTCCGACTTAATCCTCGCCCGCTCGCAAATGGCCATGTCGCTGGCCTTTCACATCATCTTTGCGGCGATGGGCATCGGGATGCCGGTGCTCATGGTGCTGGCGGAGGGCATGCATCTGCGCACCCGCCAGCCGGTTTACTTGCGCCTCTGCCGGCGGTGGGCGCACGGCGCCGCGATTCTCTTCGCCGTCGGCGCGGTGTCCGGCACGGTATTGTCGTTTGAGCTCGGCCTGCTTTGGCCGGCGTTCATGGACCAGGCGGGCGCCATCATCGGCATGCCGTTTTCCCTCGAGGGCTTTGCCTTTTTCACCGAGGCGATTTTTATCGGCGTCTATTTTTACGGCTGGAACCGCTTGTCGCCGGTGCTGCACTGGCTCGCGGGCTGGATTGTCGCCATCAGCGGCACGCTTTCGGGCATTTTCGTCGTTACGGTGAATGCCTGGATGAACGCCCCCGCGGGTTTCAAGCTCGTGAATGGCCATGTCACCGACATCGACCCGGTGGCCGCGGCGCTGAATCCGGCAAGTTTCCACGAAGTCGTCCACATGACGCTCGCGGCGTTCGTCGCCACCGGCTTTGTGGTCGCCGCAGTGCACGCGTTCTTTCTGCTGCGGGACCCGGCCAATCAATTTCACCGTGCCGCGCTTGGGCTGGCGCTGGTCGTCGCGGGCGCGAGCATTCCTTTGCAGATGCTCAGCGGCGACCACAGCGCGCGCGCCGTCGCCAGATTGCAACCCGCCAAGCTCGCCGCGATGGAGGCGCACTACCGCACGGAAGCCGGCTCGCCCATTCTCATCGGCGGCATTCCCGACGACGCGACCCGCCGCACCCGTTACGCCATCCGCATTCCCGACGGCCTGAGCATCCTCCTCACCGGCAATCCCCATGGCACCGTCACCGGTCTCGAAGATTTTCCCGAAAGCGACTGGCCGAGCGTCCGCATCGTGCACTGGTCGTTCGACATCATGGTGGGCGCGGGGATGGCGATGTTCGGCTTGGCGTTGTGGTCGGGCTGGGCGTGGTGGCAACGCCCGCCGCTGGCCCAGCATCGCTGGCTGCTGCGCGCGCTGGTCGCCGGGGGGCCGCTGGGCTTCATCGCCATCGAGGCCGGCTGGGCCGTCACCGAAGCCGGCCGCCAGCCGTGGATCATCTATAATGTCATGCGCACGCGCGATGCCGTGACCCCGATGCCCGGCCTCGGCGTGCCGTTCCTCGTTTTCACCGCCTTGTATCTTTTCCTCGCCGGCATGGTCGCCCTGCTGTTGCGCCGGCAATTTTTCGACACCGACGGTCCGGCCGCCGAAACTGCCCCTGCGGAAACCGATGTTTGAATTCATCGTCATCGTCTTCCTGTTCCTCTCGCTCATCCTGTACGCGCTGATGGGCGGGGCGGATTTTGGCGGCGGCATGTGGGACTTGCTCGCCACCGGCCCGCGCGCCCGCGAGCAGCGCGAGGCCATCGCCCGCGCCCTCGGCCCGATCTGGGAGGCCAACCACGTCTGGCTCATCCTGGTCGTCGTGCTCTTGTTCACCGCCTTTCCGCCGGCGTTCGCCGCCCTCACCACCGCGCTCAACATCCCGCTGACGGTCATGCTCGTCGGCATCGTCCTCCGCGGCTCCGCCTTCATCTTTCGCAAATACGACTCTTCGGCCGAGTCGGTGCAGTTGCACTGGAGCCACATCTTCGGCGCCGCCAGCCTGCTGACGCCGTTTTTCCAGGGCGTGATTGTCGGCGCGGCCGTCTCCGGCCAAATCCACGTCGTCAACGGCGCGGTCACCAGCGGATTTTTCGCCGGCTGGCTGACGCCCTTCGCGCTCGCCTGCGGCGTCTTCGCCCTCGTGCTGTTTGCCTTTCTCGCCGCGACGTACCTGACCGTCGAAACCGGCGGCCAGCCCGAACTGCAAAATGATTTTCGCCGCCGCGCGCTGGGGTCCGGCTTCGCTCTTGGCCCCGTGACCCTCGTCGTTTATCTCACTTCCCGCAAGGGCGCGCCGGATATGTTTCACGGCTTGGACCATTGGTGGGCGCCGCTGCTGCTGCTGGCCACCAGCCTGTTCGCCATCGGCGCGCTCCTTGGCTTGTGGCGGCGGGAGTTCCTGCTCGCGCGCTTCGCCGCCGCCGGCCAGGTCGCGCTCATCCTCGTCGGCTGGAGCCTCGTCCAATACCCGCACCTTGTCACACCCGACCTCACCTTCGCCAATACCGCCGCGCCGGAAGTCACCCTGCGCCTGCTCGTGTTCGCGTTGGGCGCGGGCGCGGTGCTTTTGCTGCCCTCCCTCGCCTTCCTTTTTTATCTTTTCAAGGGGCGGAGAACTGCCACCCAAGACCGCCCGGTAAAATGAGCCCTTGGCGGTGCAAGCCCGGCCGCGTTCCCCCTTGACTAGCCCCTGACACCGTGGCGGAATTAGGCTGCGCAGCCCACCCCAAAACCCCGCCCCGTTGGTCTGATGAGGTCATGGGTGTTGGACGGTCGAGAAGCGCCGGCCCCGGTTGATTCAGGGCGCATTAAACTTCACCCCCCCCGGTTCCCCATGAATAAATTACCTGGCTTCCTCCTCGCCGCCGCTTTGGCTGGCACCATGACTTTTGCGGCTCCGCCGAGCGCGCCCGCCGCCTCCGGCACTGCAACTCCCGCCACTGTTTCCCCGCCGCCCGCGCCCGGCCCCCGCCTCAGCCCGCACGAGACCATCAGCATGCACGTCGGCGCGCGCAACGGGCCGTTGGTGACCATCACCTATGGCCGTCCCCTTTCCAAGAAAAACGGCACCACCGAGGTGCGCAAAATCTGGGGCGTGCTGGTGCCATGGGAGCAGGTCTGGCGCATGGGTTCCGACGAGGCGACCACGCTGATCACGCAAAAGGACCTCGATATCGGCGGCGCCACCGTCCCCGCCGGCGCCTACACCCTCTGCATGTTTCCGAGTGAAACAGGCCCGACCAAGCTCATCATCAACAAGCAAATCGGCCAGTGGGGCATTCCCTACACCCCGGCCATCCAGGCCAACGAGCTGGCCCGTGTGGACATGAAAAAAGACACCTTGGACAAGCAGGTGGATGAATTCACCATCGCCCTCGTGCCCGATCCGGCCACTCCCGGTGGCGGCCTGTTGAAGGCGCTGTGGGAGAACACCCAATACTCGGTTCCGTTCCAGGTTAAGCCGTAAGGCGTTCTTCGCCCCTGCCGTCATGCGACGTGGCCATTGGATCACCTGCGTTGCGGCGTTGGCCGCAGCCGTATTTGCGGCGCAGACTGGCCATGCCCAGACTGCGCCGGCGGCCCCGGCGCCATCCGCCGGCATTGCCATTCTGCAGGACCTGCGCAGCTTCCGCGAACTCGGCAGCGTGCTGTACATCGCCGCGCATCCCGACGACGAAAACAACCAGTTGCTGGCCTATTTCGCCCGCGGCCGCTACTACCGCACCGCCTACCTCTCGCTCAATCGCGGCGACGGCGGCCAGAACGAACTCGGGCCGGAATTTGGCGAGGAACTCGGCGTCATCCGCACCCAGGAATCGCTCGCCGCCCGGCGCGTGGACGGCGCGCGGCAATTTTTCTCCCGCGCCTTTGACTTCGGCTATTCCAAAAGCCCCGAGGAAACGCTCCGCATCTGGGACCACCAGCAGGTCCTGGCCGACGTTGTGCGCGTCATCCGCGAATTCCGGCCCGACGTGCTCATCACGCGCTTCTCGCCGCCGCCGAGCAACACGCACGGGCACCACACCGCCTCCACCATCCTCGCGCAGGAGGCTTTTAAAATCTCCGGCGACCCCAAGGCTTTTCCCGAACAAATCGCCGAGGGCCTGCTGCCCTGGCAACCCAAGCGCATATTATTCAATGGCGGTGGCGACCCGGGGGTTTTGCGCATTAATGACGGCGGGGCCGACCCGGTGTCCGGCGAATCGTTTGCCTCCATCGCCGGGCGCGCGCGCTCCAATCACCAGACGCAGGGCTTTGGCAACTTTGCCGGCGGCGGTCCCGGTGGCCCCCGCACGGAATCCTTTCAATTGCTCGATGGCGTGCCCGTGGTGTCTGATATTCTCGACGGCGTGGACACCACCTGGGCCCGCTTTTCCGGCGGGGCCGACATTGGCCAGCTCATTGACGATGCCATGGCCCAATTCAAGCCGGAGGACCCCGCGGCGAGCGTTCCCGCCTTGCTCGCCATCCGCGCGAAGCTCCAAACGCTGCCGAAAGATCCGGTGGTGGAGGAAAAACGCGCGCAGTTCGACCGCATTCTC
The DNA here is from genome assembly GCA_035546135.1 of Opitutales bacterium. Lineage (GTDB taxonomy): Bacteria > Verrucomicrobiota > Verrucomicrobiia > Opitutales > JABDGR01 > JABDGR01. The sequence continues at coordinate 6,329 of DASZWY010000286.1, read as the reverse complement.
CAAAACTGCCTCGGGCTCACGGTGGTGACCACCATCCCCAATGCCGAGGTGGTGCCGGCCGAGGAATTAAAGATGCATTCGACGGCGCTCATATCTTCCACCATCCCTGTCACTTGGCTCGGCACGCAATATCCGGGCGTTTCCGGCCAGCTCCCTTCAACCGGCGCGATCAAACTCATCCCTAATCAGCCCGCCAGCCGCGATTCGGCCCAAACCCTCCCGGCGAACACGCCGCTGAGCACGCCGTATTGGCTCCGCGCCGACCACACGCAGGGCATGGCACGCGTGGACGACCCGTCGCTCATCGGCCGTCCCGATAATCCACCCGTTTATCCGCTGGCGCAGGTATTCGAAGTCGGCGGCCAGCGGTTGATGCTGCCCGATCAGCCGGTGCAAGTCACCGGCGACAGCCACCGCCGCCTCGACGTGATTGCCCCGGTCGCGCTCAGCTTCGACAACGATGTGCAGCTTTTTGCGCCCGGCGCCACCAAGCCGGTCGCGGTGGAAATCACCGCCTACCGTCCGGTGGAAAACGGCACCCTCTCGCTCGCCGCGCCCGCGGGCTGGAAAGTCTCGCCGGATTCCCAGCCGTTTCATCTCGCCGCCGTGGGCGACCAGACAAAGCTCGCCTTCAACCTCACCGCGCCCGCGCAGCCCGCCGCGGCCAATTTCACCGCGCAGGCGGACATCAACGGCGCGCGTTTTGCCAATGAGCGCATCGTCATCCGCTACCCGCACATCCCCGTGCAAATGTTCCAGCCGCTCGCGCGTTTCAAGGCCGTCGCACTCGACCTCGCCATCCGCGGCAAAAAAATCGGCTACCTGCCCGGCGCGGGCGACAGCGTGGCGGAAGACTTGCGGCAAATGGGCTGCGAGGTGACCAAACTTACCGGCGCGGACCTGACGCCCGAGAAGCTCCGCGGTTTCGCCGCCGTCGTCATCGGCGTGCGCGCGTTTAACGAACGCACGGACCTCGCGCCAAATCTGCCGGGCCTCTTTGCCTACGTCGAGCAGGGCGGCACGGTCATCGCGCAATACAATCGCCCCAACGGTTTGCGGACGCCGCAACTCGGCCCCTATCCGCTTTCCATCGCCGGCCAGGCCCCGCCGCTGCGCGTGACCGATGAGAATGCGCCGGTGACGATGCTCGCCCCCGACCATCCGGCCCTCACCACGCCGAACAAAATCACCGCCGCGGATTTCGACGGCTGGGTGCAGGAGCGCGGCGCGTATTTCCCGAGTTCGTGGGATGAGCATTACACACCCTTGCTCGCGATGAGCGACCCGGGCGAGACCCAGCCCAGCAGCAGCCTGCTCGTCGCGAAATACGGCAAGGGTTACTACGTTTACACCTCGCTCGGTTGGTTCCGGCAATTGCCCGCCGGCGTGCCGGGCGCGTACCGCCTGTTCGCCAACCTCGTGTCGCTCGGCCAATGAAATCACCCGCCCCTGCCCCTGACCCGCCGGAGAGCGAGACCACCGGCTTGCCCGGCCTGCGCACCTGGCGCGCGGTCTATTGGCTGGTGGCCGGCGTGTTCGCCGTGGTGGTCGGCCTGCTCACCATGCTCTCGCGGATGTTTTCGTGAACACGCTGGATTATGTCGTGCTGCTGGGCACCTTGCTCGGCGTGGCCGTTTACGGCGTGTGGCGCACCCGCGGCCCGCGCGATTTGGGCGGCTACCTCAAGGGTGACGGCCGATCCCGCTGGTTCATCATCGGCCTGTCCATCATCGCCACCCAGGCGAGCGCGACGACCTTCCTCTCCACTCCCGGGCAGGGCTACCAGGGCGGCCTCGGCTTCGTGCAAAATTATTTCGGCGGCCCGTTTGCGATGATTCTCATCGCCGCGGTCTTCCTGCCCATTTTTCGGCGGCTGAAATTGTTCACCGCCTACGAATTGCTCGGCCAGCGCTTCGATGCCAAAACCCGGCTGCTCGGCGCGGCGCTGTTTCTCACCCAGCGCGGCATTGGCGCGGCGCTGACCATCTACGCGCCGGCCATCGTGCTTTCGAGCGTGTTCGACTGGCCGCTCGACCTCACCATCATTTGCACCGGCCTGGTCTGCGTCATTTACACCGTCGCCGGCGGCAGCGACGCCGTCCGCCTCACCCAGAAATACCAGATGGGCGTCATTTTTGTCGCGATGATCGCGGCGTTTTTCCTACTGCTCGCAAAAATGCCCGCCGGGCTGGGGTTGGGCGATGCCCTGACCTTGGCGGGTGGTTTTCACAAGCTCGAAGCCGTGGACTATTCGCCGAATTTGCACCCGCGCTACACTTTCTGGTCCGGCACCATCGGCGGTTTCTTTCTCGCCCTGTCCTATTTCGGCACCGACCAGTCGCAGGTGCAGCGCTACATCTCCGGCGCCTCGCTGCGCGAAAGCCGCCTCGGGCTGATGTTCCACGCCCTCTGCAAAATTCCGATGCAGTTCTTCATCCTCCTGCTCGGCGTGTTTTTGTTTGTGTTTTATCAATTTGAGCCGTCGCCGTTGCTCTATGCGCGCCAGTCGCGCGAGTTCCTCGCCCAAACCGCGCCGGCGGACCAGCTCCGCGCCGTCGAGGCGGATTTTGCCCGGGCGCGGGACGAGGAGGGGCGGCAATTGCAGGCCTGGCTGGCCGCCCGCCGGGCCGGCGACGCCACCGGGGCCGCGGCGGCGCTGGCTTCCGCGCAGGCGGCCAATGCCCGCGGCGACGACGCGCGCCACCGCGCCGGCGCCTTGCTCGACGCCGCGCACCCGCCGACCCAGGCCAACGAGGCTGACTATGTTTTCATCACCTTCATCCTGAATTATCTGCCCCACGGCCTCATCGGCCTGCTCGTCGCGGCGTTTTTTGCCGCGGCGCTGAATTCCAAGGCCGCCGAACTTAATGCGCTGGCTTCCTCCACCACGGTGGATTTTTACCGTCATCTCGTGCGGCCCAATGCGGGCGAGGCCCATTACGTTTTTGCCTCGAAATGCTTCACCGCCTTTTGGGGGCTGTTCGCCATCGTCGCGGCGGTCTATGCCCACCTCGTCGAAAACATCGTGCAGGCCGCGAACATCGTCGGCTCGCTTTTTTACGGCGCGGTGCTGGGGCTGTTTTTAATGGCCTTCTTCCTCCCGCGCGTCCGCGGCACGGCGGCGTTCTGGGGCGCGCTGGCGGCGCAGGCGCTGGTACTGGTGCTTTATTACTGGGTGCTCGATATCTCCTACCTCTGGTATAACCTGATCGGCCCCGCGCTCTGCATCCTCTTCAGCCTCGCCCTTCAAGCTGCCCAGGGTTTTGCGCCCAAGGCCCCCGCCGCCTCATGACCACGCCCCGCATCTGCTTCGGCCAGCAACCCTGCGGCTTTTTCCCCAAGCGCTTTCTGGCCGCGAAGATTTTCACCGCCCGCCGCCTCCAAGCCGAGCTGGGCGGCGAAATCGTCTTCTTCTACCACGACAGCGACCACGACCCGCGCGAGACCAGCACAATTTTGCATTACCTCCGCACCGGCGAGCCCGCCCGCCTCAATTTCGCCTTCGCCAACAAAATCCAGCGCAAGTGGTCTCCCCTTTACCTCAAGCGCGTGCTGCCCGACTGGCAGGCGAACATGGCCCGGCAATTGCCCGCGTATGTGGACAAACGCTGGGCCGAGGCCTTCGGGAAAATCGCGCCCACCAACGTCGCCGACTTTTGCCTCGAAATGTACCGCGCCCTGGGCCTGCTCGAAAATATCCGCGTCGTGCGCTCCAGCGACCCCGCCGTGCGCCGCGCCGCCTGCGCGGTCGCGGACTTTTTTGTGGACGTGCCCCACGCCGGCGAAATCGTCCGCGCCCGCCGCGTGGACGGCGCGCTGCAATTGCACGAGGGCGGGGATTGCTATCTGCCGCTGCCGCTGGTTGACTTCACCCCGGAGCAAGTCAGCCCCGCGCGCGACACCCGCCTGCGCTGGATGCAATCCGTCGTCCAGTGCACGCACTACATCGCCGGCCACGGCGAGCAAGCCTACCTCAACTGCGCCGACACCCCGGACATCACCTTGGTCAAACGCGACGAAATCGAACAATCCGATGAAGCCTTCACCGCAAGCTAAAACCGCGCCCCTGCTCGTCTTCGGCGCGCACCCCGACGACATCGAATTCGGCTGCGGCGGCATCGTCGCGCGCGAGACCCGCGCGGGCCGCGCCGCGCACTTCGTCGTCTGCTCGCGCGGCGAGGCCGGCACCAACGGCACCCCGCAGCAACGCGTGGCCGAGGCCGAGCGCGCCGCCAAAATCCTCGGCGCCACCCTGGAGTTTCTCGAGCTCGACGGCGACGCGCACCTCGAGCTGCGCTCCGCCCACGCGATCAAATTGGCGCGCATCCTCCGCCGCGTCCGGCCCGCCGTCGTCCTCGCGCCGACCGTCGAGCCCAACCAGCACCCCGACCACTGGCGGCTCGGCCAGCTCGTGCGCGACGCCTGCCGCGTTGCGCGCTTTGGCGGGGTGGGGGAGCTGCGCCAGCTCGCGCCCCACGCCATCGCGCGCCTGTTCTTTTATGCCGTCACCCCCGACGCCGAGCCGCCCGGCGCGCTCCCGGTGCTGATTGACATTTCCCCGCCCGCCATCGTGAAAACCTGGACCGCCGCGATGGCCGCCCACGCCTCGCAAATGAAAACCCGCGACTACATCGAGTTCCAGCTCGCCCGCGCCAAAGTCCACGGTCTGGGCGCCGGACGCAAATACGCGCAACCGCTGTTCCCCAACGCACCGCTGGTGTTTGAGTCGGCGACGTTTTGAGCATGACTGCTTCCGGTCCTTTGAAAATCGGCATCACCTGCTACCCGTCGGTGGGCGGCAGCGGGGTGCTGGCGTCGGCGCTGGGCGAGGAGCTGGCACAGCGCGGGCACGAGATTCACTTCATCAGCTACGAGCGCCCGTTTCGCATCCCGCAGGATTCGCCGCGCCTGCGCTTTCACCCCGTCGTCATCAACGACTACGGCCTCTTCAAATACCCCGACTACACGCTGCCGCTCTCGGTGAAAATGGCCGAGGTCGCCCGCGACCACGGCCTCGACGTCCTGCACGTCCACTACGCCGTGCCGCACGCCACCGCCGCCATCCTCGCGCGCGACATGCTGCCGCCGGGCCAAAAGCCGCGCGTCGTCACCACCTTGCACGGCACCGACACGACGCTCCTTGGCCGCGACGCCGGCTACGGCCCCGCCATCCGCCACGCGCTCGAATGCTCCGACGCCGTCACGACCGTTTCCGCATTCATGGAAAAGGAGACGCGGCGGCTCCTCGGCGTCGAGCGCCCCATCGAGGTCATTCATAATTTCTTCGAGCCGCGCCCGGCCAAACGCACGCGCGAAGCAGTGCGCCACGAACTCGGCCTGACCAGCGAGGCGCTGCTCCTGCATTCCTCGAATCTCCGCCCCCTCAAGCGGATTGACCTCCTGCTCGAAGTCGCCGCGCGCATCCGCCCGCGCGGGGCCTTCAAGCTCGTCGTCCTGGCCGGCGGCGATTTTTCGCCCTTCCAAGGCGAAGTCGCGCGCCTCGGCCTCGCCGACCGCGTCATCGTGCGCGAGCGCGTCACCGACATCGAGGACTACCTGCAGGCCGCCGACCTCGGCCTCTTCACCTCCGAGACGGAAAGTTTTTGCCTGAGCATTCTCGAGGCGATGTTTTTCGGCTGCCCGAGCGTCGCCACCGCGGTCGGCGGCATTCCCGAGGTGACGGTTTCCGGCGAGACCGGCCTGCTCGTTCCGTTCGGCGCCGCCGCCGCCCAGGCCCGCGCGGTGGAATCATTGTTGGAAAATCCCGCTTTGCGCGCGAAGCTCGGTCGCGCCGCCGCCGCCCGCGCCCGCCAAAAGTTTTCCGCCGCCGCCATCGTCCCGCGCTACGAGGAACTATACCGCCGCGCCTGCGTGTCGAAGCCGGGCTAGGGGCGCCGGTGTTTTTCCGCATCCTTGGCTTGTGCATTTCCCGTCCGCTCGCCAAAATTTTCGCGTTCTCTCTCCATCCCCCCAATTCCGGTCCAGTCATGAAGCCCCAAATTTCCCGCCGCCGTCTTTTCACCTGCCTGATTTCAATGGCGGCTTTCGCGTTCCTGCCGGCGGGCTGCTCGAATCAATCTGGCGCCCCGGCGGCTTCCACGCCGCCCGCCCCGAAATATGTCCCGACGACCACGCCGGACACCATTGTCACCCTGCAAACCAACCAAGGCGTCATCAAACTGCGGCTTTTCCCCGACATCGCGCCCAAGGCGTGCGACAATTTTGTCGGCCTGATTAAAAAAGGTTACTACAACGGAACCATCTTCCACCGGGTCATCCCCGATTTCATGATTCAGGGTGGCGACCCGACCGGCACGGGTGCGGGCGGC
>DASZWY010000285.1:0-7920 GCA_035546135.1 Opitutales bacterium | reverse complement strand
TTCGGCGTTTCTCCCGAAGCTCGAGGCGATCATTTCGCCGCGCAAGTTCTCGGCGACATGGCCTGCTGAATTGCCGGAAATCACCAAGGAGTATTGGTAGCCAACTAACTTGGCCGCGTCGAGATCGCCGTTTTTGGGAATGCCGGTTGGCAGCGCATAGCAGGCCAAAGCCGGATTGATAACGACTTGGCTCAAATCGAGCAGCGTTTCGCCATGCTGCTTGGCGGAGTCCAATTCCCTTTGGGCGGCCGCCATGCCGCCCTGGGGATCAGGAGGATAATGCACGCCTAGCGTCGGCGCTCCAGCGGGAGCCGCATGCACCGCGGCCATGCTGAAACATAGACACGCCAACAGTCCTGCCAAAACTGACCAGAGGGGGTATTTCATAGTCATCGCTCCCAATCCACCACTAGATCAAATAACGCCCGCGTCAACGGGATAGTCCAGTTGAACAGCCGCATTGGGAAATGCCGTCCAACCCATGGGAACGCGACGCCTCCTGCGCAAAACATGAATTCGTTTTTCTGATGGCTAACGGCGGGCTTTGGCGTTATCGAATCTCGGATGGACCCCATGGATTTGGTCTCCGACAGTGTCGGATTCTGGCATATATTGTTTATGGATTTGGTGGCATACTCGCAAAAGAGCGCAACGCCTTCACCGGGTTGACGAAGGTTTCCAACGGCATGCAGGAATCAATACATACCTCCCTTCAATCAGTTGCCGGCTCGGCTTGGTTGAATGGCTTGAGTTGAACCGGGTCGGGCAATTTGGTCTCCACGCCCGGTTGCACTTCGACACCTTGAATCGAAATCGTTTGATCATGCAGGGAAATATAGAGGCTATATTCGCCCGGGGGGAGACTCGCCGCCTGGAAATTGCCGTTATCATCGATGGTGAGCCGAACTGAGAATTGCAGCGCGCTTTTACTCACGCTGACGCTCGCCTTGGCCGCAGGGTGACCGGACAAGTCAACAACCCTTCCCGAGATCGACCCCGCTTGGGCCAGCCGCATCGGCTGGTCCAATTTCAGGTTGGCGCCTTCCGTGAGTTCAATGACCTGCATAGAGCCAAACTACGGAGGTTGCATTCCATCAGGGCGTAGGACGGCTGTGACGATATACTGGCCGGCGGGAATTCCGGAGAGGGTAAAATGACCCGCCGCATCGGTGCTGCCGGAGGCAGTTCCGCCGACATTGATGGTTTTGGTTGCCAGCCCAGAGTCAGATTTCATGCCATATTCCCAATGGGGATGCAGGTAGGCGATGACGGCCTTTGCTGCCGGCTGGCCGTCCTGTTCCAGAACCGTGCCAGAAATGGTGCAAGGCCGGCCGAGTTCAAGCGGTTTGGGCAGCCGCGTGGTGTTGCCCACCGGCAACGGGCTGCCCTGCTCGACGCCAATCAGGCCCGTGGATTCAGCCGAGACGCTGTATTCCATCCCGCAAGGCAAGTCGGTAAAGGTAAAGACGCCGTTGCCGTCCGTCGTCGCCTTCCAGGTCTTGGCAAAATTGCCGATGACGAGAGTAACTTCGCCACCTGGCAGGGGCTGGCCATTGGCGATGACGGTGCCGGTGAGCGTGGCGACATTCGAATCATGAATCACTTGTTGAAACTCGGCGATGGAGTAAACCCGATGCGGAAATACCTTAGTGCCTTCAAAGCCGTAGAGTGAATAGAGAAAATCGCCGGTGCCAGCTTCGGACTTGAGCCAAAAAAACACGAAGCGGTTGCGTCCCCGGCCTTCCACCTGGCGCAAGTCGTAGGAACCGGATTGCAGCCCGTTTCTTTCCGCAAGCGCCGTAATCAGATCAAAATATTTTGAGTTGAGGTCAAAACCGGGAGAGCCCTCGGCGAGTTTGGCGGTATGGATGACGGGATCCACCGTGACGGAGAGGGAGATGAGCGGTTGCTTGTCGCCATCGAACGCCGTCAAAGTTCGGTGCAGAGGAATTGCCGCGCTGAGGTTGCCTTTTTCCAATTCCGGCACGGAAATGCCATAAGCCTCGTTCGACGGATTGATTTCAAGCACGATGGGCTTGTTCAAGCGGTCGGTGACGGAGGTGGAGATTGACTGCGAAGCGAGCAGACTAGGCGAAAGGCTGAGGACAAGCGCCAGGATAAAACCAAGAACTGGCGGCGCGGGGTATTTCATACTTAGCCGAGGGGTTAAAGCCCAGCGGCGGGGTAAAGTTGCAGCGGGACGTCGCAAGCGACGCCCCGGCGGGGAAGGCATGGATTCGTTTTTCTGGTGGCTAACGGCGGGCTTTGGCGTTATCGAATCTCGGATGGACCCCATGGATTTGGTCTCCGACAGTGTCGGATTCTGGAATATTTTGTTTATGGATTTGGTGGCGTACTCGCAAAAGAGCGCGGGGGAGCAGCGCAACGCGATCACCTGGCTGACGAAGGCGGTGGCCGGGAGCAAGGTGCTGGCGTCGCAGCCCAAGCCGCGCACGATTTACCTGCCGACGGGGGACGGAATGGCCATCTGCTTCGACAGCCGCCCGGAGATCACGCTCGAGCTGGCGAGCGAGCTGCACCGGCGTTATGGGAAGGACCGCACGCAATTGCGCATCGGCATCTGCTCGGGCGTGGCGTTCGACATCGAGGACATCAACGGGCGGCCCAACCTCGCCGGCTCGGGGCTCAACCTGGCGCAGCGGCTGCTGGATTGCTGCAATCCGGGGCAGATTCTGGTGTCCGACGCGCTGGGGGAAGATCTGCGGCAGATGAAAAAGTGGCGCCGCCAGTTGCACGGCCCCTACCGCTTCAAGGTCAAGCATGGCCAGCGCGTGGAGGCGCTCAATTTTTTCGACCCGGCCAAGCGGATTGGCAACCGGCCGGCACCGCGCGCCAACCGGACGGGCCCGCGTTAACTTTTTACGTCAAGGTCGAAGGGGACGTAGCGTTCGCGGTCGTTGATTTTGACCTGGCCCCAAATGCGGTAGCGGCCGGGCTGGGTGAAATTGATTTGGAACGCGAGCGAGGGGTGCGTGGGATCGGTTTCCTGGCCGGTGAGCGTGGGGTGCAGGTGGGCGACGCCGTCGCGCGTCGGGTCGAAGGCGACGAGGTGCGCAAGGGTGCCCATGATGGGCTGGAGGGTGACCTTGCCGCCGTCGGCGCGCTCGACGGTGAGCGTCAGGGTGGCGTCGCCGCCGGTGCGCATCACGGGGGCGGCGAGATGGTAGATGTAGCCGTCGTTCTTGAACGGCGCGAGGCCGCGGTCAACGGCGGGGTTGTCGCGGCCGGCCACGGAGAGTTTGGTCTCGCCAATCATTTCGCGCAGGGAGAGGGAGGGGATGAATTGCGCGTAGGCGCGGTAGACGCCCGCGCCTTTGGGGGTGAAAGAGAAAGTCCACTGGCCGGAGTCGCCAACCGGAACAGGGTGGATGTGCTGGTAGTCCTCGAGGTTGGGGTCGACGAGGAGGAGGTGGAGCAGCTTGGTTTGGCTGACGGCGAGTTCGGAGGGACGGAAGAGATTGCCGTTGGCGTCAGTGAGGGTGAGGGTGTAATGCGACTCGACGCCTTGGGCGGGGGGCTGGTCCGGCGTGAGTTGCAAGGTGACCGGGAAGGGCAGTTTGTCCAAATCCACAAAATAGGCGGCGCCGGAGCCGCAGAATTGGAGGCCGCTGGCGGTGACCACGGTTTGCTCGTAATGGAGGAAATTGCAGTTGGTGGCGGGAATGGAGCGCAGCGCGTAGTAGGCGCCCGCGAAGCAGGCGGTGAGGAGGCCGATCTGGACTGCCGGGCGCATGGACGAATCAGGATGCGGGCGCCGCCGGGGCGAGGCGGGTGAGGAAATCCTGCAGGGTCCAGTTTTCGCCGGGTTCGCGGAAGAGGATGACCCCTTCGGGGCTGACGAGCATGGTGGCCTGGGAATGGACGAGCGTGTCGTTTTCGTTGCGGATGAGGATGCCGAATTCCTGCAGGGCGGGCGTCATCTCGGACGCGGGGGCGGTGAGGAGTTGGTAATTGGCGAAGTCCATGCCGTAGTCATGGCCGTATTGGCGCAGGACGCCCGGGGTGTCGTGCTGGGGGTCGAAGGAGATGGTGACGAAGGTGACGTTGGGGATGCCAGCTTTTTTCACCGCCTGCTGGAGCTGCACCATGCGCGCGGAACTGGCGGGGCACATGGCGCGGTTGGTGCAGCGGGTGAAGATGAAATTGATGACGAGGCGCTGGCCGCGCAAATTGGTCGGGCGGACGATTTCGCCGTTCTGGTTGTAGAACGCGAAGGCCGGCAGGGTGTCGCCCACGTCGCGAAAGGCGCGGCGGCCGAGATCCACGAGGTCGCGGCTGAGCTGGTTGGCGGCTTCGGCGACAATGCCCGTGGGCGCGGGGTCGGCGGGCCAAATGTAATCGAGGCGCCAGACGCCTTCGCTTTTGCTCAGTTCGCCCTGGATGCGATGGCCGACGTAGCCGACTTGCGTGTCGCCGGAAAAAACTTTGAGGACTTCGGCGTCGTCCTTATCGGGTGCGGGCAGGCCGGGGCCCTTGACGGTGAGCGTGGAAGCCTGGGGGTCGGCGGCAACGACCTCCACCGTGATGGTGCCGGAAGGCGCCGCCGAAGTCTCGGCCGGCGAAGACGCGGAGGCGGGCGCGGACTTCGAACATGCGGCCCAAAATAGTCCGGCGGTGAGAAAGACCGGCAGCCAGGCCCAGCGACGGACTGCCGATGAATGCTGAAGTTGCAAGTGCGTCATGACCAAAAGAAACTTTTAACCCTTCGACAGGGCGCAGGCAAGAATAGCCCCGAAAAAAATGCGCCGCGCGGCAATCATAAGCGAAGGTTATGCCGTGCAATCACCGTTAGGATTAGGCCGTTAATTTTCCCGAAAACTGCTTTTGACAAATGCGATATAAACCGTTAACTTTTGGCTCAACCCCGGCGCCAGGGGTGCTCCTCGGCAAAAATTTTTTATGTAACCAGCCCGGCGCCAGGGATTCTCGGCAAGCTTCGGCCTCCGGGCCGCTTGTCGAATATGTCTTGGAAAGACGCTAAAAATGAAGCGACCGCCTGGCTGGCGAATCTGGGATTACCCCCGGACTTGAAGGGCCAGGAAATTGACGTGGACGCAATGACCAAGGATCTGCCCCAAAAAGGGCGTTTTCGCGAAATGGTGGCGAGGGCCATCGCGCGGCAATTGAAGGCGCGCGGCGCAAAAATAAAGCAGTAGCTGACGTTGTGCATTTGCAATGCGGTGCATTGTAAAGCTGCGACTAACGGTCTGTAAAAAAGTTATTAATGAGAATTTTATATATTTATTGCTTTGTGTATAAATGTCTTACATTATTTTTAGGCGATTCGGCATAGATGTAGCATAGGTGTAACACCCTATGGCCTGGAAAGATGCTAAACTGTATGCCAAAGAATGGTTGAGCGCCAAGAATTTGCCCGCCGACCTGACGGGGCAGACCTTTGATTTGGTGGAAATGGGGACCAGCCTCGAATGTCAAGGCGCGTTCCGGGTGATGGTGCTGCGGGCGGCAGCCCGGGAGCTGCGCCACCGGGGAGCCAAGCTGAAGATGTGAGGCGGAACGAGAAGCGGATGATTGGATTTAACGCTCTAAACAAGCGCGCGGCTGCCTTCGGCATAATCCAATCACGGGCGCGGAGGTGGAGGATTGGGTTCGGGGAAACGGGCGGGATAAAGGGCATGGGCAAGCGACCAAAGGGCTTGGCCGAGGTTGGGCCCAGGATGGTAAAAGGCGGCGGAGTCGGTAATCGTCACGATCTTGGCGGTAGTGGGTGGAAGCGCCGCTGGAGTCGAGCCAAGGGGCGGAATTGCAACGATTAGATCGGGCGCAAGCTGAAGGATGCTTTCGGGCGCCACGGGCAGCCAGGCACGGCCGCCTGTGGGGAGCGCGTTGCGCCCACCGGCGGCGGCAAGCAAATCATCCACGTAGGAACCCGGCGCGGGTGAAGCTTCGTCCATGATGATGAGCACGCGCGGACGCTGGTCGGCGGGGACGTCATGCAGACGCTGGGTGACGAGGGCGCGGAGGTCTTCGATGGACTTGGCGCGGGCTTCGCCGGCGGCGGCGTGGCCGGAAGCGGCACCCACCAAGCGCAAGTCGGCGAGCGTGCCGGCAAGGCCTTCGGGATGGAGCACGACAAAGTTGAGGCCGAGCGCGGCGAGTTTGTTTTGCAGGGTTTTGTCGGCGAGCCAGGGGATGATGACGAGATCGGGCCGCAGGGCCACGATGCGCTCGTAATCGGGATCCACGATGCCGCCGACACGGGCGACGCGTGAGTTGTCGGCGGCGGGGAGGACGCAGTAACGCGTGACGCCGGCGATTTGCGCCTGGGCGTTTTCCGCGACGAGGATGTCAGTGGCGGCGGGCGAGAGGCTGACGATGTGCAGCGGCGTGGCGGGAAGCGAAACCGTGCGGCCCGCGCCGTCGGTGACGGGATGCGTCGCGGCTGACGACGGCGGCTCAGGAGTCGCCGGGGAAGAAGGCTGGCCACAGCCCGCAAGGGCCAGGGCAAAAACCGCGGCGGCCAAGCCTCGCACAAAAAAACGCGGTGTCATGCCACCGATTGTGACCGGCAGGCTGCGGGCGTCAACGCCCGCCGGTCCATTCGGGGAACTGGGCGAGGAATTCCGGGCCGGCGCCGCCAAGCGTGAGCTTATCATTGTCGATGCGGGAGGCGTAGATGACCCGGCCGCTAAAGGCGGCGATCAGCAGGGACGCGAGCAGGGAGATTACGCCGACAAGAATGAGCATGCCCCCGGAGTTATCAATTTCCGAAGCGCCCCAGAAGAAAAGCCCGAGGGAAGCGAGAAACAAACCACCGGCGGCCCAGTTGAGGTTGCGGTATTTGGCACGGTGCCGGTCGCAAATGCAATAGGTGACCTCAGCCTTCTTGCGGACCACCATCACGACGACTAAAAAGATCAGCAAATTAAGGAGAATCAGGAGATAATACGCTCCGGGGACCCAGTAGAGCTTGCGGGTGACGGAATTGTGCTCCGCAGGTTCGTTGCACTTGATGCAGCGCTGGGGCAGGATGGCGTCGCGGTTCATGATGAGCTTTTTGCCGGATTGCCAAATCATGCGCTGGGCCGGGGCGATGCCCTCCTGGAGGCGCTGGAGAAAAATCGGTTTGCAGGCGGCACAGACCCAGACCCCTTCATACCGGATCATGTCGCCCTCGGGGAAAACCTTGCCACATTCGCCGCAGCGCTGGGAGCCGGCGGGGGCGGCAGCGGGGGCAACGGAGCCGTAGGGCTGCCAGTTTTGCATCCCCTGGCGCCAGACGAGGGTGGAAGCGGTGATGGTGCCGTCTTGGACAAGCGCAGCGAGTTTCTCGCTGGAAACGGGGCCGAGCTGCTGGTTATTGAGACTGTAATACCAATCCATGGGGGGTGATGTTCGGGATTATTGGGCGGGGTGCAAGCTTGGATAAACAACGATTACGCCGGAAGCACCACGACGTCGTCGGGATCGGCATAGGCGTAAAGATTTTTCTCGCGGCGACCGGCCCAGGAACGCGGGTTGAGCTCGGCGATGCGCAAAGGCGGACCGGCGGTGAGGAAGTCGTAATGGGCGGATTCGCCGAAATATTCCACTTCGCCAATGCGGCCGGCGACGCTATTTTCCTCGAGCGGTTCGTCGAGCAGACGCCAGCATTCGGGGCGGATGGAGAGCACGACACGGGCGCCGTCCACCGGCGTAATTTCCGGATGGGCGAGCGCGCCCTGGAATTCGCCGAGGGCGGTGCGCACGAGGGCAGAACCGGCCTCGGCGTGGACGACCTCGCCTTCGAGGAAATTCGTCTCGCCGATAAAGTCGGCGACAAAGCGGTCGCATGGGCGGCGGTAGATTTCGCGGGGCGCGCCGACTTGGCGGATGCGGCCGGCGGCGAGGACGGCGATGCGGTCGGCCAGGGCGAGGGCTTCCTTCTGGTCGTGGGTG
>DASZWY010000284.1:0-3137 GCA_035546135.1 Opitutales bacterium | reverse complement strand
CTGCCCCTTCAGCCGCGCCGGGAAGTTCCCTACCGCGACGCCGTGCTCAAGGAGATGGACCTGGAGGGCATTCTCGCGCGGCGCCCGCAACTCGTGCTCGTGGACGAGCTGGCCCACACCAATGCGCCCGGTTCACGCCATGCCAAGCGCTGGCAGGACGTCGAGGAATTGCTCAATGCCGGCCTGGATGTTTTTACCACCGTCAACATCCAGCACATCGAGTCGCGCGCTGATGCCGTGCGCCAAATCACCGGCGCGCCCGTGCACGAGACCGTGCCCGATTCCTTGTTTGAGCTCGCCGACGAAATCGAGCTGGTGGACCTGACGCCGGAGGCGCTCCGCGAGCGGCTCAGCGAAGGCAAGGTTTACCTCGGTGAACGCGCCGCGACCGCCAAGGAAAATTTTTTCCAGGAAGCGCACCTCACCGCGCTCCGCGAACTGGCCCTGCGCTTCACCGCCGAGCGCGTGGACCGCCAGGTGCGCGACCGCCGCACCGGGGACGACCGCCGCGTCGTCTGGCACAGCGGCTCGCGCCTGCTCGTGGCCGTCGGCCCCAGCCCGTTTTCGACGCAACTCGTGCGCCGCACCCGCCGCATGTCCGACGCCGCCGGCGTGCCCTGGGTCGCCGTCTATGTGGAAACTTCGCAGCCGCTCTCGCCCGAAAGCCAGCGGCTGCTCGACAAGAATCTCGCGCTCGCCCGCGAACTCGGCGCGGAAATCGTCATCACCCATGACGACAACGTGGCCGCGGCGCTGGTGCGGGTCGCGCTCGAGCACAACGCCACGCAGATCGTCGTCGGCAAGCCCCGCGGCAACCGCTGGCTCGAACTGCTGCGCGGCTCGCTGGTGGACCGGCTCGTGCGCATGGGCGGTGACATTGACATCTACATGGTGCCGGCGGAAGGCCCGCGCTCCCGCCGGTTGCTGCTGCCGGAAGCCGGCTGGGCCGAGCCCCGGGAGTACTTGTTCGCGCTCGGCGCGATGGCGGCGCTCACCCTCGTCGGCTATCTTGTGCTCGACCTGGCCGGTTATCGCTCGGTCGGCTGCCTTTATATGCTGGCGGTCATCGGCCTGAGTTTGCGCGTGGGCCGCTGGCCGGTGTTCTTTGCGGGGTTGCTCGCCGCCGTGCTGTGGAACTACCTCTTTATTCCGCCGCGCTACACCTTTGTCATCGGCTCGGTCGAGGATGCCACCCTCTATGCCTCGACGGTGGCGGTCGCCATCATCGCCGGCCAGCTCACTGCGCGCATCCGCGCCCAGTCGCGCAACGAACGCCTCCGCGAGGAACGCGCCACCGCGCTCTTCCAGTTGAGCCGCGCCCTTGCCGACGCCAAGACGCTCGATGCCGCGGTCTTCGCCGCGCTGCGGCAGGTGGATGAATTGTTCGGCGCGGAGAGCACGCTCGCCTTTGTGGATGAAAACACCGGCGCGCTGGTCCCGCATTTTGCCGGCGCGTATCCGCTCGCCGGCAAGGAAGCCGGGGTGGCCGATTGGTCGTTCCATAACCATGCCAGCGCCGGGCGCTTCACCGACACCCTGCCGGGCAGCGAAGGCTATTACATCCCGTTGCTGTGCGAGGACAAGGCCGTCGGCGTGCTCGGCGTAAAAATGCCGCCGCAGGCATCGCTCACTCTGGCCCAGCGCGATTTGCTCGAGGCGTTTGCGCGCCAGCTCGCACTCATTGTCGAACGCGAACACCTCCGCACCGCCCGCGAACGCGAGCGCATCCTCACCGAATCGGAGAAACTTCACCACACCCTCCTCGAAAGCGTCTCCCACGAACTGCGCACCCCCCTGGCCGTCATCACCGGGGTGAGCGAAAATCTGCCCAAGGCCGACGCGCCGCTGCGCGAAAGTCTGCTGCGCGAGCTGAGCACCGCCGTGCGCCGCCTCAACCAGCTCGTCGGCAATCTGCTCGACCAGACTCGCCTCGAAAGCGGCTCCTTGCAACCCACGCTGGACTGGTGCGATGCGCACGACCTCATCAACGCCGCGGTTGGTTCCACCCAGGCCGCCCTGGTCGGCCATCCGCTGCAAATCGCTCTGCCCGACGACCTGCCGCCCCTGCGCGCCGATTTCGCGCTGACGGAGCAGGCGCTCGCCAACCTGCTGCTCAACGCCGCCCACCATACCCCGCCCGGCACGCCGGTCGCCATTTCCGCGGGTTTGGAGCCGGATGGCCGGCAGGTCTTTTTCATCGTGGCCGACCGCGGCCCGGGCTTTTCGCCGGCGATGCGCGAGCAGTTCTTCAAAAAATTCGTGCGCGGCGAAGGCGCCCGGGTTGGCGGCCTGGGCTTGGGCCTTTCCATCGTCCGCGGCTTCATCATGGCCCAGGGCGGCGAGGTGACGCTCGGGGACAACCCCGGCGGCGGCGCGCGAATCGTGCTTCACCTTCCGCACCTTCCTCTCAAGAATCCGCCGCCGGAATGACCACGCCCGCCCAGCCTCGCCTGCTTGTCATCGACGACGAGGTGCAAATTCGCCGCCTGCTGCGCGTCACGCTCGAATCCGGCGGCTTCGCCGTGCATGAGGCGGAAACGGGACTCCTGGGCCTTGCCGAAATCGCCGCCTTGCAGCCCGACGCCGTCATCCTCGATTTGGGCCTGCCCGACCTCGATGGCCTTGAGGTTCTCCACCGCCTTCGCGAATGGACCCAGACGCCGGTGCTCGTGCTTACCGCCCGCGACCGCGAACAGCAAAAAATCGCCGCGCTCGACGCCGGGGCGGACGATTACCTCACCAAGCCCTTCAGCGGCGGCGAACTGCTCGCGCGCCTGCGCGCCATCCTGCGCCGTGTGCGCGCCCCCAACGAACCGTCCATCGTGCGCTTCGGCGAAATCGAAATTGATTTGGTCGCGCGCATTGTGCGGCGCGCGGACCAGGAAGTCCATTTGACTGAGCGGGAATACGCCCTGCTGCGCCTGCTCGTGCAGCATCGTGGCAAAGTCGTGACCCACCGGCAAATTCTGCGCGAACTCTGGGGCCCCAACGCCGAGGAAAACACCGGCTACTTGCGCGTGCACATGCTTCATCTGCGCCAGAAACTCGAAAAAAACCCCCGCCAGCCCCGCCATCTCACCACCGAGTCGGGGATTGGCTACCGCCTGGTCGAGGAATAGGCGTGGCCGGTGACGATT
>DASZWY010000283.1:0-5621 GCA_035546135.1 Opitutales bacterium | reverse complement strand
CTCGCCTTGCTGGCGGGGGGGTGCCAGCATTACGTGGATCGGCCACTCGCGCCCGACCAGACCGCCGCGCAGTTGCTCAGTCGCACGCTCACCAGCCCGGACCTGCAAAAATTCCTCCAGCAAAACACCGGGCGCGATTTTGCCGAGTGGCCGCCAAAAGCGTGGGATTTCGACACGCTCAACTGGGTTGCGTTTTATTACAATCCCTCCCTGGAAGTGGCCCGTGCCCAATGGGCAGGCGCGCAGGGCGGCATCGTCACCGGCGCGCAGCGGCCCAACCCGACCATCAATTTTTCGCCGGGTTACGATTTCAACCCCGCCGCCGGCACTATTTCGCCATGGTTCCTCGGCGGCAGCTTCGACCTGCCCATCGAGACCGCCGGCAAACGTGAAAAACGCATTGGCCAGGCCCAGTGGACGGCCGAAGCCGCGCGGCAGAGCATTTTTGCCGCCGCCTGGCAGGTCCGCGCGGATTTGCGCGCGGCGCTCATCGAGCTAGGTTCCGCCCAGGACCGCGCCCAGCTCATCCACGCGCAGGTCGCCGCGCAGCAGCGCATCGTCGATTTGCTCGAGCAGCGTTTCAATGCCGGCGCGGCGACCGCCGATGAAGTGTCGCTGGCCCGGCTGGCGCTGATCAAGGCGCAGACCGACGCCAGCGCCACCGACCGCGCGCTCGTGCTGGCCCGCACGCATCTCTCGGCGGCCCTGGGGGTGACCGCCGGTGCGCTCGAAGGGCAAAATTTTGCCGTGGCGTCAATGGCGTCCACCCGCTCCTTTACGCCCGCCGAACTCGCCGCCGCCCGCGCTGTTTCGCTGCAAACGCGCGCGGACATTCTGGCGGCGCTCGCCAATTACCAGGCCAGCCAGGCGGCGCTGCAGCTCGAAATCGCCAAGCAATATCCCGACCTGCACCTTGGCAGCGGCTACCTTTACGACCTGGGCGAAAACAAATGGAACCTTTCCCTTGGCATCGAGCTGCCGATTTTCAATCACAACCAAGGCCCGATTGCCGAGGCTGAGGCCGCGCGCCGCGTGGCCGCCGCGCAATTGCTCGCCGCCCAGGCGCGCGTCATCGCCCAGATTGACGCCGCCGCGGCCGTCAATGCCGCCGCCGCCGGCACGGTGGATGGTTTGCAGAAAATCGATGCCGAATTGCATCAGCACCTCGACCGCGTGCGCGCCCAGGCTGACGCCGGGGCCGTCGACCAGCTTGAATATCAGACCGCCCAGCTCGACCTCGGCGCAAGCCGACTGGCGCTGCTCGATGCGCAGACGCAGGCCGCCGCCGCCGCCGGCCAGCTCGAGGATGCCCTGCAGGTTCCTTTCGCCAATTTGCCCGCGGTGCAAAACGACCCGGCGCCATCCGCCAACCCGGCCCAGCCATGAATAAAACCATCCCCGGAATCCTCGTGGGCCTGTTGCTCGGCGCAGGCGCGACTTTTTTGATTCTCCACTCCCGCGGCGGCCCGCCAGCAGCCGATGCCGCCAAGTCCGCCGAGGCCAAGGCCGCCGATGCCGCACCCGAGCCGGAGCCGGGCACGGTGCATTTGGAAACGGACGACCAGGAAAAGGCCGATATTCAAACGGCCCAGCCCACCGTGATGGAATACAAGCCCGAGACGAAAGGCTACGCCCGCGTGCTCGACCCAGCAATGCTCGCTTCCGAATTGTCCGACATTGCCGCCGCCAGCGCCGCCGCCGATGCCTCGGCCCGGGAATTGGCGCGTCTGCAATCGCTCAAGGCCACGGGCAATGCCTCCGACCAGGCGATTGAAACCGCCGACGCCGCCGCGAAGCACGACCAGGCGCAACTGACCGCCGCGCGCGCGAAACTGCTTTCCGATTGGGGCCCGACGCTCGCGGGCCGCGCCGATTTGACGAAACTCGCCTTTGGTTTGCTCGCGCGCGAAAGCGCCTTGGTGCGCATCGACATTCCCGGCGGGGAAAAACTTCCGCCCGCGCCGCTCAGTGTGCAGGTCGTGCCCGCGCAAGGCGAGGGCGAGCCGGCCGCGGTTGAAATGCTTGGCCCCGCGCCGATGGCCGATGCCCAGGCGCAAGGCAGCGCGTTCATCGCCCTGCTCAACCAGCCCGCGCCGCCCACCGGCACCATGCTTATCGCGCTTATCACCGGCGGAGGCGACAGCCAGCAAGGCTTCCGCCTGCCCGGCAAGGCCATCATCCGCTACGAGGGCGACACGTTTGTTTACGCGCAGACCAACAGCGAGGACTTCGAGCGCTGGCGGGTGAAAATCGGCGCGGAACTGCGTGACGGCGCGGTGTTCGTCACCAGCGGCGTCACCGCGCAGGACCATATCGTCGTCAACGGCGCGGCCCAATTGCTCTCGGAGGAGTTGAAGGCGGCGACCGGCGGGCCGTAATTGACGCGATTTTTCCGAACCACCCAATCTTTCTTCCCCTTTCCGGCGATGCTCAAGGCCCTGGTGCAATTTTCGCTCCGCTTTCGCGGCATCGTCGTGCTGCTGGCCGTCATCATCATGGCGTACGGCCTCTACGATGCTTCGCAGGCCAAGCTCGACGTGTTTCCGGATTTCGTGCCGCCGGAAGTCACCATCCAGGCCGAATGCCCCGGCCTGTCCGCCGAGCAAGTCGAGGCGTTAGTCACACGCCCGCTGGAAAATCAGCTCAACGGTCTCGGCCACGAGAAGACGCTCCGCTCGGAATCCATCCAGGGCCTCTCGGTCATCACGATTGTGTTCGACGAAGGCACGCCGATTTTGCCCGCGCGCCAGCTCCTCGCCGAGAAAATGATGGAGACCGCCGGCCTGCTGCCCGCCGGCGTCAAGGCGCCCACCATGTCGCCGCTGACTTCGCCGACGATGGACTTGCTGAAAATCGGCCTGCTCAGCGACAAGCTCACGCCGATGCAGCTGCGCACGTTTGCGACCTGGACGCTGCGCCCGCGCCTGCTCTCGGTGCCCGGCGTGGCCGACTGCAAAATTTTCGGCGGCGAAGTCCGCGAGTGGCAGGTGCAGGTGCATCCGGATTTGCTGGTGGCGCACAATGTCAGCCTCGATGATGTGCTCAACGCTGCGCGGCTGGCCACGGGCGTCGTCGGCGCGGGCTTTGTCGAGAATGACAACCAGCGGCTCGTCATCCAAACCGAGGCGCCGGCCACGACCGCGGCCGCGCTGGGCAACGTCGTCGTGACCACGAGCACGAACGGCGTGCCGGTGCGCCTGGCGGATGTCGCGACGGTCGCCGAGGGCGCCGAGCCGAAATTTGGCGACGCGCTCATCCAGGGCAAGCCGGGCGTGCTGCTGACGATGACGAACCAATACGGTTCGAACACGGAGGAAGTGACGCGCGGCCTCGAGCAGGCGCTCGCCGAAATGAAGCCGGTGTTCGCCCGCGAGGGCATCACGCTTTTTGCCGGCCTGCACCGGCCGGCGACGTTCATCGAGTTCTCCCTCGCGAACATCCGTCACTCGCTCATCCTTGGCGCCGTGCTCGTGGCGGTGGTGCTGTTTCTCTTCCTCGGCCATGTGCGGACGGCGCTCATTTCGCTCACCGCGATCCCGCTGTCGTTGCTCGCCGCCATTCTGGTGATGAACCGCACCGGCATCAATTTAAACACCATCACGCTGGGCGGGCTGGCCATCGCCATCGGCGCGGTCGTGGACGACGCCATCATCGACGTCGAAAACATTCTCCGGCGCCTGCGCGAAAATCAAACGCTGGCGCAGCCGCGCCCGATGATGGACGTCGTGCTGGACGCCTCGCTGGAAGTCCGCAGCGCCGTGGTTTACGCGACGTTCGTGGTGGCGCTGGTGTTTGCGCCGGTGCTGTCGCTGAGCGGCCTCTCCGGCAGCTTCTTTTCGCCCCTCGCGCTGAGCTACATTCTCGCGGTCATGGCCTCGCTGGTGGTTGCGCTGACCGTCACCCCCGCGATGACCTACCTGTTCTTTGCCCGGCACGTGGACATGGCCGAGGCGCCGTGGGTGCAGCGAAAACTGCGCGGCATTTACACCAGGATTCTGGAGCGCGTGGCCAAGCATCCGGGCCTGGTGCTCACGGCGGCGTTGCTCTTGTGCCTGGCCGCGCTCGCGCCGCTGCCATTTTTGGTCGGGGGTGAACTGCTCCCCGACTTTCGCGAAGGCCATTTCGTCATCGGCGTCACCACCGCGCCGGGAACTTCGCTGCCGGAAATGATGCGCATCGGCGGCGAAATTTCGCAGGGCATCCTGAAAATTCCGCAGGTGGCCACCATCGAGCAGCAGGCGGGCCGCGCCGAACGCGGCGAAGACACCTGGGGCCCCGACCAATGCGAGTTCCACGTCGAGCTCAAACACCCGCCGGATTACGGCCCGCTCACCGCCGCCGACGAGGAAAAGGCCCTCGACGGCATCAACAATGTCCTCAAGGAAATCCCCGGCATCAATTACGAGGTCAAAACTTTCCTCGGCGACCGCATCGGTGAGACCATCGGCGGCGAGACCCAGCCCGTCATCATCAATATTTTTGGCGACGACCTCGACACGCTCGACCAGAAGGCCAACGAGATCGCCGCCGTGCTCACCAAGCTCGGCTCGGATGACGCCGCGGTGTCCGCGCCCCCGGGCCTGCCGCTGATCAACGTCAAATTGCGCGGCGACCGGCTGACCGAGCTGGGCTTCCGGCCCCTGGAGGTTTTACAGGCCGTGCAAAGCGCCTACGAGGGCACGGTGGTGACGCAGGTTTACGAAGGGGGCCAGGTTTCCGATGTGTCGGTGATTCTCGACGCCGCCAGCCGCCGCAATCCCACCGAGGTCGGCGGCTTGCTCCTGCGCAGTCCGTCGGGCTTGCTCGTGCCATTGCGCGAAGTCGCGGAGGTTGAACTGGACAGCGGTCGCCATTCCATTTTGCACAATGGCGCGCGCCGCCTGCAGACCGTCACCTGTTCGCCGCCCGCCGGGCGCGATGTCGGCTCATTCGTCGCCGAGGCGCAAAAGGCCATTGCCGCGCAAGTCACGCTGCCGCAAGGCGTCTATCTCGAATATGCCGGCGAGGCGCAGGCGGCCGCGGCGGCGAGAAATGAATTGCTGCTGCACGGCGGCATCGCCCTGGCGGGAATTTTCATGCTGCTCTATATCGTGCTCGGCAACTGGCGCAATCTTTCGCTCGTGCTGGTCAATTTGCCGTTCGCGCTGATGGGCGGTGTCTTTGCGGCGTTTGCCACGTGCGCGCTCATTCCACCTTCGGAGGCGCAGGGTTTTCTGCCCGGGCTCTACGCCGTCGTGGATAAAATCCAGACCCTGCTGCACATCGGTGGGAGCGGCAGCCTTTCGATGGGGTCGTGGGTGGGGTTTGTGACGCTCTTCGGCATCACCACGCGCAACACCATCATGCTGCTCTCGCACTACGAACATCTTGTCACCGGCGAGGGCCAGCCGTGGAACCTGGCCACGGTCATCCGCGGCGCGGCGGAGCGGCTCAATCCCATTCTGATGACCGCCCTCGTCACCGCGCTGGGCCTGCTGCCACTGGCGCTCGGCAGCGGCGAGGCCGGCCGCGAAATTGAGGGGCCGATGGCCATCGTCATCCTCGGCGGCCTCATCACTTCGACGGCGCTGAACCTGCTCGTGATGCCGACGCTCGCGGCGATCTGGTTCAAGCCCGTGAAG
>DASZWY010000282.1:0-6526 GCA_035546135.1 Opitutales bacterium | reverse complement strand
TCGGGCGAGATCTGGATGGAATTCATGTCGGGCGCGGGCTGCGGTTTGAAGTCCACGAGGGTGACGTCAAACTGGAGCGCCGAACCGGCGGGAATCGGGCCCTTCGGCACGTCGCCGTAGGCGAGCTTGGCCGGGATGTAGAGCTTGATGACGCCGCCTTTGCCGATGAGCTTCAAGCCTTCGCCCCACCCCGGGATGACGTCCTCGAGCATGAAGTCGCGCGTGGCGTTGGCCGGGTCTTTGCCGGTGTCGTCGGTCTGGTCGAAGACGGAACCGTTGAGCAGTGCGCCTTTATATTTCACCGTCAGCACGTCGCTGTTCGTGGGCTTGGCGTCGCTGCCGGGGTTGATAATCTTGTAATAAAGGCCGGTCGGGGTCTTTTTGACATCCGGGTCCTTGTCGAGGTTGGCGAAGAAAGCGTCGGAGACGGCCTTTTGCTTGACGACTTCCTTCTTGGCGGCGTCTTCGGCGCGGGCCTGGAGGTAGTTCTGCATCTGCAGGCCGGCCGCCTGGCCGCCCGGAATGTCGTCGGTGAGGTTGGCGGTGATGACCATCTTCATGCCGGCGGCAATCTGGTCAACTTCCTCGGGGGTCAGGGCGAGCTGCTTGATGCCCGCGACCCGCTGGCCGATGAGGTAGCCGTAAAGTTTAAGAAAATTGGCCGATTGCTCGGGCGTGACCTTGGAAAGGTCCATCGGGGCGGGTTGATCGGGGGCCAAGCCGGGGGCGGTGGCGCCAGCAGGGGCTTGGGCGAAAGTCAGCGGGGACAGGGCTGCAAACGCGGTCAGCGAAACGACCGCCCAGGCGGCGCGGGAGTGGGTGAGGATGCTCATCGTATGGATAGGGTGGTGGACGCGGGATGCGTGAGATGCCCGGATGCCATCAGGCAGGGCGTAGAATGGGACACGATGCCACAAGGCCCGTTCCTTGCCAAGCGCAAATCCACACCAGGGATGACAGAAGTTTTACCTCACAACCGCGTCGGCTTTGGCGGCTCCCGGCCGGAATCCAAAGAGCTGGCGGTCCTTGATGATGCCCGCGGCCTGGGTCGGCACCATCTTTTCCCACGAGGTGTCGCCCTCGGTGATGCGCCGCAGCACGTCGCGCGAGAAAATGCCGAGGTTTTCCGAATGGAAGCCCAGCGCCGGCTCGATGTAGTGGTTTTCGAGCAGGTAGGCGTAGAGGTTGCGCAGGTGGATTTTGACCTGCAGGTTTTGCGCGGTGATGAGCCAGTCGCCCGGCATGGTTGGCGCGTGGGGCGCGGCGCCCGCCCCTTCCTTTTGTGCCTGGTCGGCGATGTAGCGGTTGTAGCCCGAGCCTTTCATCGGGTACACGTACATCTTGGTGTTTTCCTTGAAGAGCCGCCCGCAGGCCTCGAGGATGCCGCCCGCGAGGTTTTCGTAATACTGCTCGTTGAAGACCTCGAGCAGGTTGTTGATCCCCAGCACGATGCCGACCATGTTTTTGGTGAACCGGCGGAAATAGTCCGTCAGCCGGAAAAATTCGGAATAGTTCGAGATGAGGACGTGGTAGCCCAGCGCCGCCAGCGTGTCCACCCGCGCCAGAAAATCATCCAGGTTCAGTTCCCCGCCGGAGAGCAGGTTGTGCATCGTGATTTCGAGCAGCACCACCACCTCCTGCCCGCGGTTCTTTTCCTCCTGCAAAAATTGCGCGCCCGCGGCCTCAATCATGTCAATGTTCACGTGCGTCACGGGCCGGAACGAGCCGCGCTCGACCAGGATGGCTTTTTTGTAGAGCACTTCCGACGGCTGCAGCACGTGGCGGTCGGGCGAATACAGCACCGCGTTGGTCAGGCCGTGCTGGACGAGATGCAGGCAGATGGCGCGGTTTTCGACGTGGGCGAAGTCCGGCCCGTTGAGCTCCAGCATGTCCACCTCGATGCGCTGGATGCCCAGATTGTCCGCCAGCGACAAAATGAACTCCTCGATGTTCTGGTGCAGCTTGAAGGCGCCGAAGACCAGGTTGACGCCCGTGATGCCGAGGGCGTCCTGTTGCGCGATGGCCGTCTTGTCCCACATGCGCACATGGATGATGATGTCGTTGGGCGGGCCGTGCGGCCGCAACTGGAAGCGGATGCCCATCCACCCGTGCGAGTCGCCGGTGCCCTTGTAGCTGGCGGCGGCCACGGTGTTGGCGTAAACGAAAAACGTGCTGCGGTCGCCCCGCACCTGGTTCAACCGCTCGCTCAGCAACTGATATTCGTGGTCGAGCATTTGCAGCAGGCGCTCGCGCGAAACATAGCGGTGCGCCTTGCCGTAGATGTCGTCGCTGAACTTCATGTCGTAGGCCGACATGCTCTTGGCCACGGTGCCCGCCGCGCCCCCGGCCTGGAAAAACTGCCGCGCCACCTCCTGCCCCGCGCCAATTTCGGCGAACGTTCCGTAAATCTCGTCATCCAGATTGATGGCGAGGGCTTTCTGGCTGGTGGACTGCTTGTCGCGTTTGGTGGCTTCGAGGGTCATGACGGAGGCGGCCGGGGCGGAGCTTGGCACAAGAATACAGCAAACGGCGCGCCGAAAAAGCGTAAATTCACGGAACCGGCGGGGCGCAACCCCAATCAAATCAAAATGTGGTGACGACGGCGTGGCGGATGCGTGTCGGCCCTTTTCTCCGATTCTGCCTCCTTGCACTCCGCCCGCCGGCGGCTACACTTTCCCCCATGCGCTTTTTTTGGAAGACCGTCGCGGCCAACATTGTGGCCACCATCCTCATGCTGCTGGTCGCCGGGTTGGTGCTGTTTGTCGGCCTCGCGATCTTGGTCCGCGGCCTCCTCGGCACGCACCAGGAGACCACCCATCCCAACTCTGTGCTGGTATTCGACATGGGCGTGGCCATCACTGACTCCCCGGCCCATGCCGTCCAAGGCCCGAGCTTCAGCCCGCAGCCGGCGCGCCTCGCCCTCTACGACGTGGTGGATGCCCTCGACCAGGCCGCGAAGGACCGCAACATCACCGCCCTTTACCTCACCGGCAGCTTTGACACGAGCGACTCCGCCTCCGGCTACGCCACGCTGCGCGAAGTGCGCCAAGCCATCGGGCGTTTCGAGGCCGCCGGCAAAAAAGTTTACGCTTACCTCGACGAGCCGACCTTGCGCGACTACTACATGGCCAGCGCTGCCAACGAAGTCGCCCTCAACCCGTTTGGGTTCCTCTCCATCAACGGCCTGACCGCGCAAACCCTCTTCGTGCACGGCGCGATGCAGAAATACGGTGTCGGCGTGCAGGTCACCCGCGTCGGCAAATACAAGTCCGCCACGGAAATCTTCACCGAAGACCACATGAGCGACGCCGACCGCGAGCAGCTCACCGGCCTGCTGGGCGACATCTGGGGCACGCTCTCGACCGAAATGGCCGCCAGCCGCAAGCTCGACCCCGCCGCCTTCAAGAAACTCGCCGCCGAGCCGGGCCTCTACCTCGCCAAGGACGCCCTCGACAAGAAGCTCGTGGACAAGCTGGCTTACCTCGACCAGATGATTGACGAGCTCGAAAAAGTCGGCTCCTACGATTCCGACAACGAAACGTTCACCCAAATCTCGCTGGCCACTTACGCGCGCCGTCTCGCCGAGAAACGCGAACTCGCCGCCAACAGCCCGTTTGCTCCGAGCAACCGCATCGCCATCGTGTATGCCGAGGGTGACATCGTGGACGGCGGCAACGGCGCCGATTCCGTCGGCGGCGACGAAATGGCCTCTATTTTGCGCGAAATCCGCAACGACAAGCACGTGAAGGCCGTCGTGCTGCGCGTCAACAGCCCCGGCGGCAGCGCCCTTGCCAGCGAGCTCATCCAGCGCGAAGTCCGCAACCTGCGCGACGCGAAAATCCCCGTCGTCGTCTCGATGGGCACCTACGCCGCCAGCGGCGGCTACTGGATATCCGCCTACAGCGATTACATTTACGCCGAGCCCACCACCGTCACCGGCTCCATCGGCGTCTTCGGCCTGCACTTTGATTTTCAGGACATCGCCGCGCAGCACGGCCTCACTTTCGACACGGTGAAGACCGTCCCCAATTCCGACATGGACTCCGTGGTGCGCCCGTGGACGCCCGACGAGCAAAAACTCGCGCAGACGCTGGTGGATTTTCTCTACGACCAGTTTATCGCCAAAGTCGCGGAAGGACGTCACCTTCAGCCCGACCAGGTGCGCGCCATCGCGCAGGGCCGCGTGTGGAGCGGCACGGAAGCGGTCGCCAAGGACAAGGGCCTCGTCAACGCCCTGGGCGGCCTCGGCGACGCCATCACCAAGGCCGCGGAACTGGCGAATCTCAAAGACCAGCAATGGACGCTCGTGCAATACCCGGAAAAACGCCTGCCCTTCCAGGCGATCGCGCAGGCGCTCGCCGGCGGTGGCGAACCCGGCCCGGTCTCGCAACTTGCGCCCCTGGCTGGCCGCGACCCGGTGGCCGCCACGCTCCGCCAGGTGCAGTCGCAATGGAGTTTCCTCCGCTCCTTCAACGACCCGCGCGGTCTGTACGCCCGGCTGCCGTACGTGTTACAGTTCTGAAGCAGCGCGGAGCGAGGAAGGGGGAATGCGGAATATGAAGTCTGGAATGAAAATGTCTTGTTGAAAACCAGCCATGGGCTGCTCGTTTCCATTCTCATCCATTGTAAAATTTCCGTGTCGGAACGGCATTCTGCATTTCGCATCCCGCCTTAACGTTTCGTGCTTCCCCTCGGGGTGTTTCTGCGTAAAGTAAGCGGCGCTCATCCCTAAAAAACTCATGACCAAAAAACGCGTCAAAGCGGACGGCAATCGCGGCAAGGTTCTCATCATCGGCGCCGGCGGTGTCGGCGGCGTGGTCACGCATAAATGCGCGCAGGCCGTCGAGCATTTCCCGGAAATCATCCTCGCCTCGCGCACGCTGTCCAAGTGCAAGGCCATCGCCGCGCAGCTCAAGCGCCCCATCCGCACCGCCGCGATCGACGCGGACGACGTGCCCGCGCTCGCGAAATTTCTCAAGAAGGAAAAGCCCTTCCTCGTCATCAACGTCGCGCTGCCGTATCAGGACCTGCCCATCATGGACGCCTGCCTCGAAGCCGGCGTGCACTACCTTGACACCGCGAACTACGAGCCACCCGACGTCGCCAAGTTTGAATACAAGTGGCAGTGGGCCTACCAGGAGCGCTTCCAGAAAGCCGGCCTCATGGCGCTCCTCGGCTCCGGTTTCGACCCGGGCGTGACCAACGTCTTTTGCGCCTACGCGCAGAAAAAACTTTTCGACCGCATCGAGCAAATCGACATCCTCGACGCCAATGCGGGCGACCACGGCCTGCCGTTCGCCACCAACTTCAACCCGGAAATCAACCTGCGCGAGGTCTCCGCGCGCGGCCGCTATTTCGAGCATGGCGAATGGGTCGAGACCGAGCCGCTGTCCTGGAGCCGCACGTTCGACTTCCCGGTCATCGGCCCGAAGAAAACCTTCCTGCTTTATCACGAAGAGCTCGAATCGCTCGCCAAGCACATCCCCGGCGTCAAGCGCCTGCGCTTCTGGATGACGTTTTCGGACAATTATCTCAACCACATGCGCTCGCTGCAAAATGTCGGCATGCTCGGCATTGCCCCCGTGCAGCACCAGGGCCATGCCATCGTGCCCATCCAGTTTCTCAAGACCCTCCTGCCCGACCCGGCTTCGCTCGGCCCGCGCACCAAGGGCAAGACGAACATCGGCTGCCTTGTCGAGGGCGTCAAAAACGGCAAGAAGCGCCGCGTGTATATCTACAACGTCTGCGACCACCAGGAATGCTACCGCGAGGTCAAGGCGCAGGCCATCAGCTACACCACGGGCGTACCCGCGGTCGTCGGCGCCATCATGATGAACTCCGGCGCCTGGCTGAAGCCCGGCGTCTGGAACATGGAGCAGCTCGACCCCGAGCCGTTCCTCGCCGAGCTGGGCCGGCGCGGCCTTCCCTGGAACGTGATGGAATTGCCCGCCGACTAAATCTGGCGTATATTGTCCCATTATGAACAACCTCCCGCATTCCACCCGCAACAAATTGTCCGCCAAGACCCGCGCGCACAGCGTGGCCCTGCTCAATCAGGCGCTGGCCGACATCACCGACCTCCACAGCCAGACGCTCCAGGCGCACTGGAATGTGCGCGGCCGCCACTTCTACCAGCTCCACAAGCTGTTTGAATTTTTGGCCGACGAGGTGGAGAAGCATATCGACGTCATCGCCGAGCGCGCGATGGCCCTCGGCGGCTCCGCGCAGGGCACCGTGCGCCTGGCTGCCCAGGCCTCGCAGATTCCCGAATACCCGGCCAAAAAGCTCGACGACTTCGGCCACGTCGCCGCGCTCGCCGAGCGCTACGGTTTCGCCGCCAACCACGCCCGCGACGCCATCGACTCCGCGGACCAAGCCGGCGACCGCGACACCGCCGATTTGTTCACCGCCGTCTCGCGCACGCTCGACCAGGCGCTGTGGTTCCTCGAAGCCCACGACGTGTAATCATGGGCCAGGACCCCACGCCGCCGTTGCCGCCCGACCGCCTGCGCCAGCTCGCGCAGCT
>DASZWY010000281.1:0-5021 GCA_035546135.1 Opitutales bacterium | reverse complement strand
AAAATTTCCGCCACCCGGGAAAATTGGGGCATGGTGGCCATTGTCGCCAGCCGCTCCCCGGGAGGTCAATCGCCCGTGCGTGACATTTTTGGGGCGTACGCTCTAGGGTTCATGCTTCACCGTGGACAAATCGAGGCGGCTGAGTTTGGGGGCGAGCAAGCTGGTGGCGGCGACGACGAGGAGCGTCATGCAGCCGCCGAAGACCACCGAGGGCACGGTGCCCAGCAGCTTCGCCATGACCCCTGATTCGAATTCGCCGATCTCGTTCGACGAGCCGACGAAGATCGAGCTGACGGCGGCGACGCGGCCCTTCATGTGGTCGGGCGTGACGATTTGGAACATCGTCCAGCGCACGAACACGCTGACGGCGTCAAAGCCGCCGCTAAGAAACAGCCACAGCAGCGACAGCCAGAAGGACTTGCTGAGGCCGAACAGAATCATCGCGACGCCAAAGCCGGCGACGTTCCACATCAGCGCCGGGCCCGCGCGCCGGGTGACGGGCCGGTGGGAGAGATACACGCCCACGAGCGTCGAGCCGACCGCCGGCGCCGCGCGCAGGAAGCCCAGGCCGGTGGCCCCGACGTGCAGGATTTCGTCGGCGTAAATCGGCAGCAGCGCGACTGCGCCGCCGAAGAGCACCGCGAAGAGGTCGAGCGTCATCGAGCCGAGGATGATCTGGCTGCGGAACACGAAGCGCAGGCCCTCGTGGATGCTGGCGAAGATGGACTGCTCGGGCCGTTTCGCGCGCGAGGGGGGCGCGCCGATCGCCGTGAGGCAGAGGAAACCCGCCAGCAGCAGCAACCCGGCGAGGCCGTAGGTGACCGCCGGGCCGTTGAACCCATAGAGATAACCCGCGATGGCCGGGCCGCCGATGCAGGCGGTCTGCCAGGCGTTGGAGTTCCAGGCCGAGCCGCTGCCGTATAATTCCGGCGGGACAATCTGGCCGAGTAGGCCGAAATGCGCCGGGCTCAAAAACCCGCGGCACAACCCGGTCAAAAAAATCACGAGATAAATGAGCCAGAGGTGGGCCGCCAGAAATCCGTGCAGGGCGGGCAGGGACAGCGCGGCGAGCGCCGCGGTGGCGAAAAAGAGCAGGGCGTTGGAAACCAGCAGAATGGTGCGGCGGCTCATCACGTCGGCGGCGTGGCCGGCAAACAGCGACACCCCAAGCGCCGGAATGGCCTCGGCCAGCCCGATGAGGCCCAGCATGAGGGAGGCGTCCTTGATGGAGAGCTGCAAGTCCTCGCGGGCCAGCCGGTAAATCTGCCAGCCAACAGCCACGCTCTGAATCTGGATGGCGGACGAGCCGAACAGCCGGTAAACCCAGAATGCCCGGTAGTCGGGCAGGCGGAAGGCCGCGTAGGCATCGGCGCTGGGAGAGGGGGCTTCGGGCACGCCGGCCAAAATCCCGCCTCGCCCCGGGCGAGTCAATGGCGGAACGGCGGCCCGCCGGCCGAGAAAAAAGCTGACGGCACCTTCGCGCTTTGCCAGAGTCTACTACTTCATGGCCTGGCCGCGCGCAGTGCAATCCCTCCTCGCCGCCGCCGCCTTGCTGGCGCTGGGAGTCGCGCGCGCCGCGGACACGGTGGCTGACCCGGCCGATGCGCCTCCCGAGCCGCCGGCGGCGGACCGCGTGGTCGTCGTCGCCAATGCCCGGGAGCCAGACTCGGAGCGGATTGCGCGCTACTACATGGCCAAGCGGCAGATTCCCGAAAAGAACCTGGTGGTGGTGGACATGCCGACGACCTTCGACGTCACCTGGAGCGATTTCGTCGAAAAAATCTTCAACCCCCTGCGCGAACGGCTCACGCGCGACGGCTGGCTGTCGGCGTATGCCACCAGCCAGAAGGACCGCGAGGGCCGCCTGCGCTATATCTTTTACGGCAACAAGATTGATTTTCTGGTCGTGTGCTACGGCGTGCCGGTGCGCATCCTCAACGACCCCTCGCGGCTGGTGGAAACGCCGCTGACGCTCGAGCACAAGGAACTGAACAACAACCAGGCGGCGGTGGACAGCGAGCTTTCCCTGCTCGCTGCGCCGGACGTGCCGACCGCGGGGTTTGTCGCCAACCCGCTGTTTCACACGGCGAACCCGAGCCGGTTTGCGCGCGGGCAGGTCGTCAAGGTGGCGCGGCTGGACGGGCCGGGGCCGGTCGCGGTGCGCGCGCTGATTGACAGCGCCCTCGAGGGCGAGACAACGGGCCTGCAGGGGCGCGCGTATGTGGACCTGGGCGGCCCGCACCAGGAGGGTGAAGACTGGCTGAAATCCGCCGCGACGACGCTGCGCAAGCTGGGCTTTGACTTGAGCGAGGACCACAACCGGGAATTGTTCGGCTGGCGGGAGCGGTTTGACGCCCCGGCCATTTACCTCGGCTGGTATTTGGACCATCTGACCGGCCCCATCGCCGACCCGAATTTTCATTTTCCACCCGGTGCGATCGCGGTGCACATCCACAGTTTTTCCGCGAGCGTGCTGCGCGACCCCCAGCACCAGTGGGTCGGCCCCCTGGTGACGCGCGGCGCGGCGGCCACGCTCGGCAACGTGTTCGAGCCCTACCTGACGTTCACGCACCACCTCGATTTGTTCATGGAGGCGCTGGCCGATGGCAAGACGACCGGCGAGGCGGCGTATTACTCGCTGCCGGTGTTGAGCTGGCAGGGCATTTTCATCGGCGACCCGCTTTACCGGCCCTTTGCCGTCGGCCTGCCGACGCAACTCGAGCTTGCCAAGCGCGGGCTGACGCCCGAGGGCGTGTATGCCGTCATCCGGCAAATGAACCTGCTGCAGGAGCAAGGCCGGATCGCGGACGCCTTTGCCCTCGGCCAGGAACAATTTGCCCACCAACCGGACCTGGCGCTGGCGCTCGAACTCGCGCAGCTTGGCCGCACTTTGGGCCGGGACGACAGCGACGCGCTTGCGCGCCTGGCTAAGGCCGCCGCAGTGCCCGCGACGCGCGACCGCCTGGGCCTCTACGCCGACGCCGCGCGCTGGGCGGCGGCCGCCGGCGGCCGCCCGCTCGCGCTCGATTTGCTGGACCAGGCGCTCACCACCGCGGGCGCGGATTCCGAATTCGCCAAGGCCGTGCTGCCCGAAGCCGTGGCCCTCGCCGGTGACGCGGGCGACACCGTGCGGCGCGACCGCTGGCAGAAACAGCTCGACGCGCTCACCCCGAAAAAGTGAGAGTGCCCATGATGCCGCCCCCGCAAAAGAAAAAGGAGACCGACCACGCGGCGCTCTCGTCGAATTTCATGCGCATCCCGCGCCTGCCGGTGGAGGTCGCGCGTGATTTGCTCGACCTCGGGCTGCGCGACGTGTTCGAGCTGCAGGGCCGCGCGCCGGAGGTGCTGTTCGAGGAATTGCGCCGCCGCAAGCCGGCGACGCCCGACAACCGGCTGCAGTATTTCCGCATGGCGGTGTATTTTGCCGAGACGCCGCAGCCCGAAGGCAAGCGCTTGCATCCCGATGCCTGGCGGGATTAGAAGTCTTCCGCCCCCATACCCCCATGAAACGACGAATCTTCCTGCGCAACGCCGCGGCGTCCGCCGCCGGCATTATTTTGTCCCGCCGCATGTTTGGCGCGGATGCTCCGGCCGCCGTCTCCGGTTCCGCGGCCACGGCCGCACCTGCGGCCCCCGCGCCCGCTGTCGCCACGCTCGAAGAAGCCACCAAGCGCCTCTACGAACTCGGCAAGCGCAACGTCGCCATTCACGACCCGTCCACCATCGTGAAGTGCGACGGCGAGTATTGGATTTTCCGCACCGGCAACGGCATTCCCTCCTATCACTCGAAGGATTTGCTGAATTGGACGCCGGGGCCGAACGTCATCCCGCGCGAGGGTTTTGACTGGTTTGCGGACGCGGTGCCGAATTTCGGCGGCAACAGTTGCTGGGCGCCGGATTGCATCAAGGTCGGCGACAAATATTTCATTTTTTATTCCATCTCCGCCTTCGGCAAAAACACCTCGGCCATCGGCCTGGTTTCCAGTCCGACGCTCGACCCCGCCGACCCGGCCTATGCGTGGAAGGACGAGGGCATGGTCATCAAGTCCGTCGCCAGCGACCACTACAACACCATCGACCCCGCGCCGGTGCTCGACGCCGACGGCAACCTGTGGCTCGCCTTCGGCTCGTTCTGGACGGGCATCAAGCTCATCGCGCTCGACAAAAAGACCGGCCACCGCCTGCCCGATTCGCCGATGTATGACCTCGCCGCGAACCCCGCGCGCGCCGGCGCCACGACCGAGGGCGCGGCCGACGCGCCCATCAACCGCTCCCAAATCGAGGCCTCGTACATTTACCGCCGCGGCAAATATTATTACCTCTTCGTGAACTGGGGCCTGTGCTGCAAGGGTCTCTCGAGCACGTATAACATCCGCGTGGGCCGCAGCGAGAAAATCACCGGCCCGTATTTGGACAAGGACGGCAAGGACCTCGAGCACAACGGCGGCACGCTCTTCCTCGGCGACGAGGGGCCGCTGCTCGACACGTCGCAATATGCCGCCGGGGGCCGCGGTCGCGGCGGCAATGGCCGCGCCGGCCGGCCGCCCGCGCAGGTGCACGCGTTCATCGGGCCGGGCCACGCCGCGATTTTGGAAGACGGCGACAAATTCTGGTTCAGTTGCCACTATTACGACGGCACCACGCCCAACGGCGCGTCCATCCTCGCCATCCGCCCGCTCACCTGGGACAAGGACGAATGGCCCGTCCTCGGCGAATGGCCCGATCCTGCCCCCCGCCCGACGGTGCAGACCATTCAGCCTGGCGGTCGCGGCAGACGCGGTGGGTTCGGCGCCGGCTCGGGTTCAGGCGCTTCTGCGAATCCGGCGGCAGCGGCTGTGCCGGCGAGTTCTGCGGCCTCCGCCAGTTCGGCCTCCACAAATTAATCACTTCGCGCTAAAGCGATACTCCGTCTTGCTGGAAAACGTTTCGCCGGGGCGGAGGATGATGGAGGGGAAATTGGCGTGGTGGACGGCGTCGGGGAGGTGCTGGGTCTCGAGGACGAGGAAACCCGGGCCGCCGCG
>DASZWY010000280.1:0-11607 GCA_035546135.1 Opitutales bacterium | reverse complement strand
GCGCACCATCGACGCGTGCCGCCGAAACCACTCCGCCGCCCGAGCCCAGCTCCGGGTTCGTGCTCTCCGCCAACCAAACCGGCTCGGTGCAGGATGGTTACGTGCGCATGCAGGCCGATTTGACCTGGCGCGCGGACAAGGACAGCCGGCTGCTGCTCCTGAGCACGCCGGCAGTACTCACCAACTTCAAAGGTGACACCGGTCATTTGTCCCTCAATCAAGATTCCGGCGGCCACGGCTACGTGCTGACAGCGAGCGCAGGCGGCACTTACCAAGTTTCCTTCAGCTATGAAGTGCGCGCCGGCGAAAGCCCGAATGGCGACGCGGGGGTCGTTCTGCCCACGCCGGGCGGTTTGGTCAATAGGGTCACGCTCGATTTGCCGCGCGCGGACCTCGATGCACGCTCGGAAACCGCCGTCGCGCTCCAAACCAGCCCGGGTGCCAATGGCAAGCCGCACGTGACGGCGAGTTTTGCCCCGAATGTTTCGCCGTTGCTGCGCTGGGCGCCGCGGGTGCGCGATTTGAAAACGGAAAAGCCGGTTTTCTACGCCGACTGGCGGCAGTTGTTTGCGCCGACTGCGGGCATCGTGGACGGCCTGCACCAGGTGCACGTGAATGTTGCGCAAGGGGAAATCAAGGAAATGGTTTTCAGCGTGCCGGCGAACCTTACCATTTCGGAAGTGAATGCCGACGGGCTGGCCTCGTGGCGCTTCGACCCGGACCAGCACAAGCTGCACGCGTATTTCGACCCGGCGCGCAAGACGGCCTTCAACCTCGCCATCCATTCGCAGGCCACGGCCTCGACGCTGCCCTACACCGCCACCTTCACCCCCATCCGCCTCGATGGCGCGGCGGCGGACACCGGCTTGCTCGCCGTGGCCACGGGCGCGGAAGTCGAACTCGGCACGGTCACGCCGGAAAATCTTGCGCTGGTGAACCTCGACGATTTTCCGATGCAGCTCGCGAGCATGGCGGCCCCGCGCGGCGAGATTTATACCGTGCGGCGCGCCTATCACTACGGCGCAGACACCCCCACGCTTCAAGCCCAGGCGCTGGCGGTTGAACCGGATGTGCGGGTGGACTCGCTCCAGCGGCTGTCGCTGGGCGAAGACCGCGTGCTCTTGGCCGCGCACCTGAATGTCGCCATCACCCGGGCGGGGATTTTCAAGCTCAGTTTCGCACTGCCGGCGGGCTACGAGCTGGAGTCGCTGAGTGGCGAGCAACTGAGCCAGTGGACGGAGTCGAACGTGGATGGCCAGCGCGTCATCACGCTCAACCTGCGTGGCAAAACCGCCGGCAACATTGCTTTTGACATCACCCTGAGCAGCCCGGGGCTCACCGCGCGCACGGCGTGGCCCGTCCCGCATTTGCAAATCAACGAAGCGGGCAAACAGACCGGCCAATTGGTGCTGCTGCCGGAGCTTGGGCTGCGCCCGCAGGTCAACACACGCAACAACCTCATGCAAATCGACCCGAAGGAAGCCGGCCTGAATGTCGCCGACGCGCTGGTGTTTCGCTTGCTGCAAAGCGACTGGTCGCTCGCGCTCGACATCGTCAAGGTCGCGCCGCACCTCCAGGTGGACGCGCTCCAGGACGTGACCGTGCGCGAAGGCTCGACCGAAGTGCGCGCGGTGCTCGACTACCAGATCGACAACGCCGGCGTGCGCGAATTGCGCCTGCAGGTGCCGGCCGCGGCCACCGGCGTGCGCATCACGGGCGCGCAAGTAAGCGATGCCGTGCCCGCGGATGGGCCAGCCGGCCAATGGGTCGTGCGCCTGCAACGCCGCTCGCTGGGCGCGCTGCGCCTGGTGGTCAGCTACCTCCTGCCCGCCGCAGGCGCGGACAATCAACTCGCCATCGCCGGCCTGCAAACCCTGGGCACCGATTTGCAGCGTGGCTACCTCGACCTGCGTTCGCGCGGACGCCTCGAAACGCGCATCACCGCCGCCCCCGCCGTGCTACAGCCCACCGACTGGGAATCGGTGCCCGCAACATTGCGCCGCGAGGTGGACGGCACCACCCCGAGCCAGACTTTTCGCGCCATCGAGCCGGGCTTTACGTTGCCGGTTGCAGTCGTGCGCCACGACGCCGCCGAGGTGCTGCCCGCGCGGGTGGAGTCGGTGTCGTTACGCTCACTCATCGCGCCGGACGGCCAGTTGCTCACCCAGGCGAGCATGAAGCTTCATCCGGGCGACAAACGCTACCTGCGCGTGCGCTTGCCCGAAGGCAGCAAATTCTGGTTCGCGTTTGTGAACGACAAGGGCGTCACCCCCAGCCTGGCCCCGGGCGCCAATGCTGGCGACGTCTTGCTGCCACTCGAGCCCAACCCCGTGCCGAGCGAATCCGCGACGGTCGAATTTCTTTACCAGCAGGCGCCCATGGCGGGCGGATTGGATGAACTGGCCGGGCCGCGCTTCGATTTGCCGCTGCAAAACATCACCTGGCGGCTCTATCTGCCGGATTCGTGGCAGGTGCGCCATTGGTCCGGCCTGTGGCAAAAAATTGACGAACCCATCGCGGAAACCGGCAAGGACGGGATGAGCCTCCACGACTACCTTGCCACGGACACCAGCCGCATCAGTGAACAAAACGCCAAGGCGGAAAATTTCCGCGAACTCG
The DNA here is from genome assembly GCA_035546135.1 of Opitutales bacterium. GTDB lineage: Bacteria > Verrucomicrobiota > Verrucomicrobiia > Opitutales > JABDGR01 > JABDGR01. Next base: position 8,988 of record DASZWY010000280.1, on the reverse strand, counting down.
GCACGCAGCTCCTGCAGCAGGGTCAGCAGGTGCAGGCGCGCGACCTTTTCAGAAACGCCTTCCAGATTTCGGAAAAAGATTCATCGCTGAACGAGGATGTGCGCGTGCAGTGGCAAAATTTGCGCGAGACGCAGGCGATGGTCACCCTGAACAACGTGGCGAACGGATTTAGCAACTCGAACAATATCGCCGTCAACGGCGCGGCGCCCGCATCATCCACGGAACTCAACCCGGTGCTGAGCCAGTCGGAGTTGCTGAGCTTCACCGACGAACAGGCGCGGCGGGTGCTGGGCGCGAATGGCGCCGAGGAAAATGCCGTGTTGGCGGAGCTGGCCCACAGCCTGGTCAAACAGCAGGCTGACACCCTGCCCCACCCCACCGCGATCCATGCGACGCTGCCCGAGCGCGGCCAGGTTTATGAATTTGCCCAATCGCTGCTGGTGAACCCCGAGGCGGACTTGTCGATCAAGTTAACCGCCGGTCCGGTGTCCACCTCCGACAACTGGAAGAGCCTCGGTGCGCTGCTGACACTCGGGCTGGTGCTTGCGGCGGCCTTGAAAATCACCCGCAAGACCGCGGCGGCGTAAATTTTTCGCCCGGCAATTTTGAAAAAATCGAATAAAATCACGTGCAGCCCTTGACATACCTCGCTCGTCGATGCATATTGGCGGCATGTTTAGCCGTGAACTCGTCGCCGCCTCCGCCCGGCCCCTGCTGTTGTCCATCCTCGCGGAAGGGGAAAACTATGGGTACGCCCTGGCCCAGCGCGCCCGGTCGCTGTCGCAAGGCGAAGTGCAATGGACGGATGGGATGCTCTACCCCGTGCTGCACCGCCTGGAAGAAGAGGAACTGATCGCCTCCGAATGGCGCGAGTCCGAGACTGGCCGCGAGCGCAAATACTATCGCCTCACGCAATCCGGCCGCCGCGCGCTCGCGAAGGAAAAGGCGCAATGGCTCGCCGCGCACAACACCCTCGCCCAACTATGGAACCTGCCACCCATTTTGACCTAGACCAGTCCATCGCAGCCTGGCGCGCCGAATTGGCGACCCAGCATGGGCTGGCGCCGGAGGACGTGCGCACGCTCGAGGCGCATCTGCGTGACGGCATCGCCGAACTGCAACGGCTGGGACGCACCGACGCGGAGGCGTTTGCCCAAGCTCGCACCCAAGTTGGCGCACCCGCCAAAGTGGCCGAGGAATTTGCCAAGGCCGGCAATTGGCGCGCCTGGCTGATGAAACGCTGGGTGGCGCTGACCGTATTGCTGTATGGTCTGGCGTTATTGGTGCTCACCATCCCGCTGATTCTCGTCAGTTTTGGAAATTGGGCCGGCCATGATGGCAGTGTCGTTGATTTTCAGGAATCGCTCAGGGTTTTCAATGACTGGGCTTATTGGTTGTGGATCGGCGTGCTGGTGGCCGGGCAGGCCCTGTTGCTCTTGCTGCCCTTGAACATCGCCTCGCGCCGACTGAAGGCGCGACGCCCGCTGAAATTGCCCGTCGTGGTGGCGGCATTTTTTCTGGCCGTCCTGAGCATGGCCGTGCTGTTTTGCCTTTTACTGGTGCTTTACCACGACCATGGCACCGATTTCTTCGCGTGGCTCGACCCGTTGCAGAGCGATACCGACAACGGCAGCCTGCGGGGCATGTTGAGCGTGATGCTGCTGAGCTGGATGATCTGGACGCTGGTTTTCTACCATTTCGCGCGCAAGGATGAACCCGCGGCGCTCCTGCAACGGATCACCCGCTGGCTGCTGCGCGGCAGCATTTTGGAACTGCTTGTCGCGGTGCCCAGCCATGTCATCGTGCGCCGTCGGGACGATTGCTGCGCGCCGGTCGGCACTTTTTGGGGCATCACGGTGGGCATTTCGGTGATGCTGCTGTGCTTCGGGCCCGGGGTATTTTTCCTGTTTGTCGAGCGCTGTCGCCGGCTCAAGCCCCGCGCGCCAAAAAACCGCGTCGCACAATAAGCTTCAATTGCCCGTGCCCGGGGCGGAGGCCGCCGCCGGGGCTGGAGCGGGAGCATCAGCGCCAGATGCCGCAGGAGTGGCGGTTCCGCGGCCACGGCCAAAGCCATCCCGCCCGGAACCGAAGCCCGGCCCAAAACCACCGCGTCCGCCCCGGCCACCGCGCACGGGCGAAGGTTCGAGCGGTACTTTAAAGTCCTGGGGCAACGGCTGGGGATGCTGCGGGTCAAAAGTGCCGGCGTCATCCACGAAGTATTTCACCAAGTCGAGCTTGTCCTGCTTGAGGCCCTCGATGATGCAGCGCGAAAAGAGATAGCCGCCGTAGGTGCGCTGGTGCAGGCCCTCGGCGGTATACACCACCTGCGACATCTGCGGCCCAAGATTGAGCGCCTCGTCCACCTGCACGCTCATCGCATTGAGGTCGATGCCCGCGACGCCCGCTTCCTTCGCGGCGTCCATGGCGTCCTTCGGGTAATTGCGCAGGCCAGTGAAATTGATTTCGCCGGTGCGGGCGTTGATTTTCGTCATCGGCGAGACGATGACCGGCGTTGCGCCCTTGGCCTTGGCCTCCGCCGCATATTGCTTGAGCAGATTTTTGTAGTCCTCGCCTTCGACGTAGGTATTGGGCCAATCGCCTTCATGGTCGTCCGCTGGCCAGATGCCATTGTGGCCGCTTTTGTTGAGGTCATTCGTGCCAAACTGCATGAAGACATAGTCGCCGGGCTTGATTTCGCCGAGAATTTTCTCCCAGCGGTGCTCCTTGCGGAAGGCCTTGAGGGTCTCGCCCGATTCGGCAAAATTCGCGACGACCACCGGCGGCTTGAACCAGCGTGCCACCATCTGGCCCCAGGTGCCGTAAGGCTCCGCGTGCTGGTCGGTGACCGTCGAGTCGCCGATGATGAACACGGTCACGGGGTCGGCGACTTTTTCAATCGTGAGGGCGGAAACCGCCGGCTTGGTGTCGCAGAATTCGAGCGTCAGCTTGTCGTCCCAGGTGTAGGTAAGCAACTTGCCCTCGGGGTCGACCTCCTGCACGTCGAGCTTGAGCTTCGTGCCGTCAGGCAGGACGGGCCGGCGCACACTGACGTAAATCGTGCGCGTGTCAAATTTGCCCGCGTCGGTGTGCACATGCTCGAGCATGAGGCGGCGGGCCTCGGCCTTGACCGTGGTGGTCGAGTCCTCTTTGGCGTCGCCGAGAGTCAGCGTAACCTTGTAATTGCCCTCAGGCACGGCAACGGAGAACAGGAACAGATTGCCGCTGGTGACATAGCCCGCGTGCAAGGGGTCATCGCCGCCGCGGTCCACGGCGGTGATGTTCGCGCCCGGCTCGAAACCGTAACCGGTGGTGGCATTGTAAGCCAGGTCGGGCTTCACCTGGGTATAGCCCGGGGCAACTTTGCCCGGGGCGAATTGAAACTTGAAGCTCGTCGGAGTATCCGCGGCGGAAACAACCGCAGAACCGAGCGCGAGGCCGGCCAGGAGAAGGAATTTTTTCATGAAGCTTAAGTTCCGGCCGGAACCGGGAAGGGATAATTTTCGTTCAGTTCCAGGCGCAGGTAATCGTAGATGACGCCGTTGTTCACTGGACCCTCGGGCACAGTCAGCGTGAGCGTATTGGCACCAGGCTTGAGCAGTTTGGCGTCGAACGAAACTGGTCGCTCATACCAGAGACCCTGGATGGAGTGGCGGGTGATGGCGCCATCACCCGCCGGGAGCGTCACCACGCCTGCGGGCTGGCCGTTGACCGTGAGGTCAAGCTCGCGTGTACCGGTGCCGCAGATGGCAAGCCGCAGGATGGCGGTGCCTTTCGGGGCGTCGGCGAGGTTAAAGGAAACCGTGTAGGGCGTGGCGCGGCCGGGCGAGCGCACGCCGTAGAACGGCTCGGAGCGCGCGGCCGGATCTTCATTGTGCGGCACCTGCTGGAAAAACCAGTCCTTGCGGTAGTCGCTCGCGCCGATGGTGTAGCGCACGTCGTTGGGAAACAGTGCGGGATATTTCAGCGAAATGTCCGGATCGGCGTAGTCTTCCGCGTGGAAAAACTCGGAGCCGTTGCGGTTGGGCACGCCGATGTCCCAGATTTGTTTGCCATAGCGCACCGGTTTCCAGGAAATCTTGCCCAAATCAAGCGGCTTGCCGGCTTCGACCGTCACGTTGGCCTGGGCCAGCTCACCCAGCACGCCGTCGGCAAAAGCGCGGAGCGTGTATTGGCCGGGGCGCACATGGGGGACGGTGAAAGTGCCGTCGGCCTGGCCGCGCACCCAGAATTCGTAGTGCTTGGCGTCGGTCTGCCAGGTGATTTCCCGCGGACGACCGCCGGCGGGCGCATACGGCGAAACGTAGTCGGCCTGGGTCAGGCCCACAAGCAGGCCGGGCAATTTGGTGGTCGCGGCCTGCGCGTCGTCGAGCACGAGCCGGCCCTTGACGCTGGCGCGCTGGTCGGCGTGGGGATAGTCCACGCCCGCAACCCAATTGTACGGCCACTTCGCGGCTTCGCGCGCGAGCTGCGCCTGGGCGTCTTTGAACAACGCCGCGTGGTCGCCACCGGAGTTGATGTAAATCATGAACGGACCAACGACCTTGGTCCAGTGCTCCCCTTGCCCGACCTCGACCGCCGCGCCGCCGTAATGGCTGCTGCGCCAGTAGAGGTGAATGCACGGCGCCGCTACTGGAGTGGTGTCGCGGTGGCAGAGAAATTCGACCTTCGTGGGCCCGCCGCTCAAATATTCCTCCGAGGCATTGACATACCACAGACCGACGTTCTTCGTGGTGCTCGACCAGCCGTAAACGGGATGGTCGAACTGCACGGCGGTGTAGATATATTTGTCGCCCTTGTTGAGGTCGCGCGGGAAGGACATGTCCTTCTGATTGTCGAGGGTCATCCAGTCAAACACGTCGGCGAGTTTGGCGCAGTAGCGCGCCTCGGTCATCGTCGCGGCGGGATATTCCGGCAGGTGGTCGAAAATGCAGTAGGTGTAGACGCCGGAATCGCCGCGGCCCAGGCAGTAGCGGATTTCAATGTCGGCGGGAAAATCGCCGTCGGCCGCCGCGCCCGCACCATGACCCATTTTCTTGCCGCCGGAAATGCCTTTGACCGAGACTTCGCCGCGTTCGCCGTTATTGGCCTGGGGGTCGATGGTCACCTTTGTCAGCGTCTGCACGCCGCCGGTGGTGTCGTGCGACCAATAGCCGCCGGAATGGCCGGAATTGAAAGCGAGCGTCTCCTCGCCCTTATACACCAGTGACAGCAAATCGCCGGAGCGCTTGCTGACGCGCGCGGTGACGACGCCGTTGCTGAGGGTGAAGGTGGTGTCGTCCTGTGTCACGGTGACGGCGGGCGGCGCGGAGGCCGCGGGTGCGTCAGCGGCGCGTGCTGACAAGGCGAACAAGACCAACGGCAACAGCGCCGCAGCGGCCCAACGGATCAGCAGGGTTTTCATGACAGCCTCCTGAGGTTAAGGAGAATTATTGCGCCGCGGTCGGCTGGGCGTTTTCGTCGAGTTCGAGGCGCAAATAGTCGTAGATGACGCCGTTGGTCTGGCCGCCGGCAGGCACAGTGAGCGTCAGCGTGTTGGTGCCGGCCTTCAGCAGTGAAGCCGGGAAAACCACCTCGCGCTCATACCAGAGGCCCTGAATGCCATTGCGGCCGACCGTTGAATCGCCCGCCACGCGGATGGGGTCGACTTGCTGGCCGTTGACCTCCACGGGAATGCGCCCGCCGGTGACGCTGCCGCCGGCAATGGCCACACGCAAGGTCGCGGTGCCCTTCGGCGCGGTGGGCATGTCCCAGGAAATTTTCCATGGATCGGCGCGGCCGCTGCTCGCGCCGCCGCCCATGATGGAATTGGGCCGGGCGTTGGGGTCTTCGACGTGCGGGACGTGCTGGAAATACCAGTCCTTGTGGAAATCGCTTTTGCCGATGACGTAGTTCACGTCATTCGGGAACATATCGCGGTAAACCAGCGCCATGCCATCGTGGAAATAATCGTCGCCCTTGGCAAACTCGGTGCCGTTGCGGTTGGGAATGCCGATGTCCCACACTTGCCGGCCGTGGCGGACGGGCGTCCAGACGAGCTTGCCCAAATCCAGCGGCTTGCCCGCCTCGACGGTCACGTTCGCCTGGGCGAATTCACCGAGCACGCCGTCGGCAATGGCGTGCAGGGTGTAGCTGCCCGCGCGCACATTGGGAATGGCGAATTGGCCGTCGTCGGAACCGCGCGCCCAAAACTCGTAGTGCTTGGCGTCGGTCATCCAGGTAATATCGGCCGGCGTGTTGGAGTCGGTGACGCCGCGGCTGGTGGTGATGTGATAATTCGGGAACGTGAGGCCGACCCGCACGTTGGACATCTTGGCGCCGGGCATCAGCGGGTCGGTGAGAACCAACCGGCCGGAGACCGTCGCGCGCTGGTCCTTGTGCGGATAATCCACGCCATTGACCCAGTCATAGGGCCACTTCGCGGCTTCTTTTTTCTGCTGGGCGATGGCGTCCTTCCAGAGCGCAAGGGGGTCGCCGCCGGAATTGCAGTAAATCATGAACGGGCCGATGACCTTGGTCCACTCCTCGCCCTGGGCGGCATCCGCCGAGCTGCCGCCGTAGTGGCTGCTGCGCCAATAGTTCAGGATGGTCGGCGCGTAGTTGGGCGGGCTGGTGTCGCGGTGGCAGACGAACTCGACTTTCGTCGGCCCGCCGCTGAGGTATTCGGTCGAGGCGTTGATGAAGAAGCAGCCGACCTTGTCCGACGAGCTGGCCCAGCCGAAGGCCGGGTGGTCAAACTGGTCGGTGGTGTAGTTGTATTTGTCATCGCCGTCGCGCTCCTTTTCGAGCGGATAAACCCCGTGGCGCAAATCATCCACCAGCATGTAGTCGAAGATATTGGAGAGTTTCACACAGTAGCGCGCCTCGTTCATCGTCGCGTCGGGATACGCCGGCTTGTGGTCGAACGTGCAATAGGTGTAGACACCCGAATCGCCGCGCCCGAGGGCGTAGCGGATTTCGATGTCCGCGGCAAATGCGCCATTGGCCGGCGCGCCGGGGCCATGGCCGAGGTTCTGGCCGTCGGAGTAGCCCTTGACTGATACTTCGACGCGTTCGCCGCCATTGGCCTTGGGGTCGATGGTGACCTTGGATTCGCTGCGCGGGGCAACGGCATCGTGCGACCAAAAGCCATACATGTGGTCGGTCATGCCACGCCCGCGGCCCGGATCGCCCGGATAGTCGCGGCTGAAATCGATTTGCCCGTCGTCGCCGGTCATCGAGCCGAGCATTTGCGTGCCGTGATATTTCAGCGAGACCAGGTCACCCGAGTTTTTGGACACCACGGCGGTCACAATGCCGTTGTCGAGCGAGTAGAAGGCGCTGTTTTCGGTGACGGTCACCGGCGCATCTGCCGCGAAGGCGGGAACCGCGGCCAGCAGCCCGAACAACGGGAGAAACTTGAAGCAAGATTTCATAGGGTGGCTGAATTCGAGGTTATTGGGCGGCAGGGAGCACGGCGTTTTGGTCGAGTTCGAGGCGCAGGTAATCGTAGATGACCCCGGCCGTCAGCGCGCCGGCGGGAACGGTCAGCGTCAGCGTGTTCTTGCCGGGCTTGAGCTTTGAGGCGTCAAACGCCAATTCATTCTCGTGCCAGATGCCTTGGATGCCGTTGCCAAGGTTGCTCAGGGTGCTGTCCTGCGGCAACGGGCCCAACTGGCCCACCGACTCGCCGTTCACTTTAACATCAACCGCACGGACGCCCGTGCCGGAAAAGGCCGCGCGCAAAGTCGCCGTGCCCTTGGCCCCTGCGGGCAAGTCGAAGACGATGTTCCAGGGCGTGGCGTTGCCCGTGGGCGCCGGACCGCGGGCAAAGCCTGGGGCGCCACCCCGGCCGGAACCGGCGCCACGCGCCGTGCCCGCGGGCACTGCCGGCGGTGTTTCACCCGGCAAACGGGCGGGCCCACGCGCCGCGGCGGCCAAAGCGGCCTCGTTGGCGTGCGGCACCTGTTCATAATACCAATCCTTGCGGTAATCGCTCTGGCCGATGGTGAAGGTCACGTCGTTCGGGAAAAGCTGCGCATATTGGATCTGCATGCCGTCGTGGAAAAAGTCGTCGCCCTTGAGGAATTCCGAGCCGTTGCGGTTCGGGATGCCGATTTCCCACACCTGCTGGCCGCGGCGCACCGGCGTCCAGTTGATTTTGCCGAGGTCGAGCGGCTGGCCAGATTCGACGGTCACATTTGCCTGGGCGTATTCGCCGAGCACGCCGTTGGCAAAAGCGTGCAACGTGTAGGTGCCGGGGCGGACATTCGGAATGGCGAAAGTGCCATCGTCATTGCCGCGCACCCAGAATTCATAATTCTTCGCGTCGGTCTGCCAGGTGACCGTCTGCGGGCCGCCGAAGGCGCCGGGGTTCTGGTAATCCGGATGCGCCAGGCCAACCATGAGATGGGACATTTTGGCCGAAGGCATGACGGGGTCGTTCAACACCAACTGGCCCGACACGGTGGCGCGCTGCTCCTTGTGGGGATAATCAATGCCGTCCACCCACGCGTAGGGCCATTGGGCGGCTTCCTTCGCCTGCTGCTGCTGGGCGTCCTTGTATAACTGCTGCGGGTCGCCGCCGGAATTGCAATAAAGCATGAAGGGGCCGACGACCTTCGTCCAGTGCTCGCCCGCGGCGACACTCACGCCCGCGCCGCCGTAGTGGCTGCTGCGCCAGTAATTCAACACCGTCGGCGCGGCGACGGCGTTGGTGTCGCGGTGGCAGAGGAACTCGACCTTGGTCGGGCCGCCGCTCATGTATTCCAGCGAAGGATTGAGCAGGAAAAAGCCGACGTCCTTGGTGGTGCTGGCCCAGCCGTAGGCCGGGTGGTCGAACTGGACGACCGTGTAGTCGTATTTATTCTCGCGCGCTTCCTTCGGGTAGAGCTTGTTGCGGTGCGGGGTGTCGTCGACGAGCATCCAGTCGAACATGTCGGCGAGCTTCACGCAAAAGCGGGCTTCCGTGATGGTCGTGGCGGAATAGGCGGGCTGGTGCTCGAACACGCA
>DASZWY010000279.1:0-5416 GCA_035546135.1 Opitutales bacterium | reverse complement strand
AAACGTGCGCAGATGCAGGTCGCACGCCGCGCGCGAGGCCGCATAGGGCGTGCTGGGGTTATACGGCGCATTCTCGGTGATGGTGCCGCTGGTGCTGCCGTAAACCTCGGGGGTCGAGACGTGCACATATTTTTTCAGCCACGCGAATTTTCGCAATTCGTCATGCAGCGCCACATTGGCGACGACGTTGGTCTGATACCAATGCGTGGGATGTTCCCAACTCTGCGCCACCATGCCTTGCGCCGCGAAGTTGACGACGTAGTCCGGGTGAAATCCGTCAATCGCGGCGGCGATTTCGCGCGTATGCTTATTCAAGTCGAGCTGGCGAAAGGTGAATTTTCCAGAGGCCTTCTGCCACTGGTAAGGCAGGAAGGCGCGGCCGGGTTCGGCAGAACGGCTGAGCCCGAGGACATCGAGCCCTTGCTCGAGCGCGTGGGCGCAGAGCCACGAGCCGGAGAATGAATTGCTGCCAATGACGGCGATTTTTTCGCTCATAGACGGGAAGGTTTTAGCGCAGCCGGCAAAGCTCGCGCATGACCATGTGGCAGACCACCACTTGCAGGTCCTCGGCGATTTGCATGTTGTCCACCGGGAAATGGATGGAGATATCGGCGAGTTTTTTCGCGCGGCCGCCGTCAAAGCCGGTGATGGCGCACGTCGCCACGCCCAGTTTGCGCGCCGCTTCAAGCGCGCGCAGCACGTTGGGCGAATTGCCGCTGCCGGAAAGCGCCACCAGCGCGTCGCCTTTTCGCGCGGCAGCCTTCAGGGAAAAGCTGAAAACGTGCTCGTACGAAAGGTCGTTCGCCAGGCAGGTCAGCGTCGCCGTATTGGCGGGCAGGGCCACGCAGCGCAAGGTCTTCGCCCCCGTTTTGGCGAGCGGGTAGACCATGTCGTTCGCCCAATGCGTGGCGTTGGCCGCGCTGCCGCCATTGCCGCAAACATAGACGGTCTTGCCGCCGCGCCGCACCTTGCGCAGCAGGGCCACTAGTTTATCAACGCCCGACCAGTCCTGCGCGTGCAAGGCGTCGGTGAGGACGCCGGCATATTCCTGCATGGGCGAAGATTTTTTCATGGAGAAGCTTTGTGGGGATTATTCGACGCTGCCGCCCTTGCCCGCACCCGCGCGGGAAGCGGGAAGGCAATCGGGCAGTCCGGCGCGGCGGGGCGCCGTCCGGTTATCCGCGGGCGTGTTTTTCACCCGTTGACGAGTCTGGTTGGCCGCCGCCGGAGGGCGGTCGGCGAAAATGTTCGTGCATCAACTTGACCGCGCCAGCGATGTCGCCGTGCCATTGGTCGAGCACCGCGAGACGCGCGGCGGTGAATTCCGGCTTGGCGCCGGCCAGCGGCCCGGCGAGTTCGAGCATCTGCCGGCCAAAGCGCAGGCGCTCGCCCCATGATTCGATGTCGGGGTCCACCTGGTCGGCGAGAAAACTCTGCGCGATGCGCGAGGTGTCGGTCTCGGCCTGGTAAAATTCACGCCGATCGCCCAAGACGAAAGTCTGCCGCACGGCATCAAAACGGCGCAGATAATTCAGCCCGGTGCTGGTCGAACCGCGGCTGATTTGCAGGCGCTCGGCGATATCGTCCAGTGAAAGCGGCTGTTCCGAGGCGAATAAGAGACCGAAAATCTGCCCCACGGATTTCGGAAGTCCCAGGAATTGAGACACTTGCATAAAAAAATCAATCAGTGCCTGCTCCCAGGGAGAGAGGGCGGGGGCCACCGAGTCTTGCGAGCCTTCGGCCATGCGAAACCCACTGGAAAACAATAACTTAAGAAGTTATCGAGCCATGTGGGCCACAAATCATTCATTTTTTTCTGAACGATTCAAGTGTAATCTGTCGATTGAAAAATACCATGACGTTGTACCACGTCGCCGAGCCGCTTTTGCTACTTCTTCAACAAATCCCGCACATTCATTGGCTTGGCGTCTTTCCACAACGATTCGAGGCCGAAATAGCCGCGCTGTTCGGGCAAAAACAGGTGCACCATGACTTCAAAGGCGTCCACCACCAGCCAACCGCTGTCATGGCTGAATTCGACGCCGGCGAGCGGCGCCCTCTCGGCTTTCAGCGTGTCCTCAATCGCCTGCCGCAGCGCCTTCAGATGCGGCGCAGACGTTGCCGTGGCGATGATGAGGTAATTCGTGATGGAGGACTGGCCCGAGACATCCAGCACGCGCATTTCCACCGCCTTTTTGTCATCGAGCGCCTGGCAGCAGCACTGCAGCAGGTGGCGGGCTTCGGCGGGGTCGGGCATGGTTGGGTGCGGAAAAGGCGGACGGTTCAGCGATAAAGATGCTTTTCTTCAATGGCGGCGGCAACGGCGCGCGGCAACCATAAACGCATTAGCTCGCCCATGCGGCAGCGCCGGCGGATTTCCTCCGCGCTGGCCGGATGCGGCTCGGCGTGAAGCGGGCGCCAGTGAATTTGTTTCGCAAGCGATGCCGGTGGAGCGGGCGGCGGCGAGCCCGGCCGTTCCAACACGGCGAACTCCACCAGCTTCGCCAATTCGCCCGGTTCGCGCCACCGGTCGAGCCGCGCAAATTGGTCCGCGCCGAGCAGCCAGAAAAATTCCGCCTGCGGCCACGCGGCGCGCAGTTTCCGCACGGTGTCCACCGTGTAATTGATGCCGCCCGACTGGATTTCCAAATCGAGCACGCCCAAGCGCGGTTCGGCGGCCTCGGCGATGGCGCGCCCGAGCAAATCGAGCCGGTCGGTCGCGGAGGCGGCGGGAACCTCCTGGCGAAGGGGTGCCTGCGCGGCGGGAATGAAAAACAACTGGTCGAGTTGCAGTTCGGCCAGCGCCGCGCGCACGATCGCCAGATGCCCGAGGTGGACGGGGTCGAACGTGCCGCCAAACAAACCGACGCGCGCCGTGGGGCGGGCCAGCGGGGGAATTTCACCGGCGCGCTTAACCATACATTTCGCGGAACATGGGGCGCAGGATGGAGCCGAGTTTTTCCAGCGCGCGTTTTTCCCGCATCGAAACTTGCTGGTGCGAAATGCCGATGCTTTGGGCGATATTCATCAAGGTCTCGGCTTCGTGGCCGGAGCCCAGGCCGTAGCGGCGCACGAGCACCTCGCGCTGTTTGTCGCTGAGCTGGTTGATCATGTCCTGCACGATGCCGAGGAGGTCCTGCCGGTTGAGCAGTTCGCGCGGGTTGGGCGTGGATTCGTCCGGCAGGGCCAGTGGTTTTTCGTCGGTCGAATGGGGATTGTCGAGCGGCACCCGGGGCTGCAGCAGGGAGCGTTCCGGACGCGTGGACGGGGTCTCGCCGGGTTTGGCGTGGCTGGCTTCGCGCAAAATTTGCGAGGCGAGATTCACCGGCACGTGGACCGGGAAGCGTTCGCCGAGCAGGTAATTGCGGATGGCGCGGGTGACCCACTGGTGCGCGTAGCTGCCGAAGGGCGTTTCGCCGGCGTCCACCTTGTCAATGGCGTGGAGCAGGCCGAGGCAGCCTTCCTGCACGGCGTCGGCGCGCTTGGCCGGGTCAAACACGAGGCGCTGGGCCAGCCGTTCGGGCAAATCGTGGTGGAGGATAAAGAGGAGTTCCTGCGCTTCCTTGTAGCGGCGGTGCTCGCGGTTGATGGCGATTTGCAATTGCTCGCGGAACTGCGGCCAGCGCGCGGCGCTCAAGGGCGTGTCCGCATCGAGCCAGGGCAAATCGGCCAGCGCGACGCCCCAGTTTTCCGCCATGCGCAGCGCGCGGTGCCCCGAGAGCATCCCGCGGTAGCTCGACATCACCCAGAGCAGGAGGTCCTTTTTCGCCTCCAGCATCATCGAGTCCACCAGCGCGCGCAGGCCGATGCCGCGGCGCGGCGGGGGCAGGCCGAGTTGTTTCAGACCCTCCTTGAAAAACGGTTCAAACTCCGGCAAGTGCATCGCCCAGTCCAAACGCGAACGGTGGCGGGCAATGGCTTGGCGGGCGGCGCGCTCTTCGGGGCTTTGCGCAAAAACCGGGGGGGTTGCCCGGGTTTCAGCAATGACAGCAACGACCGCAGCCGGGGTGGGCTCGGACAGGGGGGCCGGCGCGTCGTTGGGGGGGCGACTCAATACCGGGGTCTTGGGGCAGACTCCCATACTCACCATTGTATGGCGGACTGGCGTAATTGCAAACGGAAATACGCTGGCGGCGGGGTCAATAATCTGTAAAAGATGACGGCTGCGCCCGGACCAAACCGCCAAGGTTGGCCCCGTCCGTGGCGATGACGGCCCCGGGTGGCGGAATGGCAGACGCTACCGACTTAAAATTGGTTGGCCGCAAGGCCGTGCGGGTTCGAATCCCGCCCCGGGGACCATTTTTCCGTGATTTCCGCACGGCGGCTTGACTCGGTGGGCAATCGCTGGTTTATTTCCCCGCTGGGAACGCGCCGGCTTCGCTGCGGTGGTTTGGCGCGCGCCCGCAGCCTTTTCCATGTCCGCCATCAACAGCAACCCGCCCGGCCCCTGCCTGGAACGCGACCTCATCGTGCTAAACAAGATGGGGATTCACGCGCGTCCCGCCGCGATGATGGTGCGTGTGTCCAACAAATACAACGCGGCTGAAGTGTGGGTGGAGAAGGACGACGAGTCCGTCAACGGCAAGAGCATCATGGGCTTGATGATGCTGGCTGCCGGCAATGGCACCAAGTTGCGCTTTCGCGTGACCGGCGAGGGCGCGGCGGAACTGCTGCGCGAGATGGAAGCGCTGTTCGCCCGCAAGTTTGAGGAGGCGTGACGCCGTCCGCGGGGTTTTAGCCCTTGCCTTTGCCTTTGGGAATGGGCGCGCGCAGGCCGTTCGCCATGAAGACGGCCAAGCGGCGCAACATCGGCTCCAGATCGGCGTTGTCGAGCCGCTTGTCCGCGTCCGCCTGGCGTCCCTGCCAGGCCAGTGCGCCGAGCATCGAGGACATGAGGAAGTAAAATTTCCAGTCCACTTCGACGGGCGGCACCCCGGGCAACGCCTCGCGCAGCGCCTGGCGGAACATGCGGCCAAATTGGTCGAGGATGCGCCGGTTGAGTTCCTTGCTCAGCGCGGGCGGCACGTTGATGGCGCGGCCGACCATGCGCGCGACCGTCAGGCAGCAGTCGTTACGGTGGTCGAAGACCTTGGCGATGGGCAGCACCATCGCTTCGCACAATTGCTCGAGGGTGAGCGGCTGTCCCGGGGGCGCCGCCCGCCGGGCGGCCTCGATCATGCGCACGCGTTCCGCGTTCAGCGGGGCGAGGCGGCGTTGCATCACCTCGAGCCACAATTCGCGTTTCGAGGAAAAGTGGTAGTTGACCGCGGCAAGGTTCACCCGGGCCTGGTGGGTTATCTGGCGCAGGGAGGAGCCTTCGTAGCCATGCTCGGTGAAACAGTATTCGGCGGCGCGCAGCACGCGATCGCGGGTGGCGGCGGTGGACTTGCGGGGTACGGGCATCGGTGGGGTATTT
>DASZWY010000278.1:0-8489 GCA_035546135.1 Opitutales bacterium | reverse complement strand
GATGGGAAAATGGTTTTCATGGCGGAAGTGGTTGATTTACGCCGCATTATCCCACTTCCGGGCCGAGTGTCAAAAAAAAGCGGGGGAGTAAAAGCGGGCGCAGCCAGACTGCGCCCCTACTTTGTTTGCAAAAACTACCCGGCTTTGGCAAACGGCTTGGAGCTGACGAGGGGCCGCATGGGCTGGCTGGGGAAGCGTTCGCCGATCTCGAGCGGATAGCCGCACAAAAATTCCGCCACCGGCAACATGCGGCCGCCGGGACGCTGGAGGGAAAGCACGCGCAGAAAATCCGCGCCGGTGGCGATGTCCAGCCCGGCTTTGTCCGCGCGGACGATGGTGCCGGGAGCAATTTCGACGGCGCCGGGCACGACTTCGGCCGCGCCGATTTTCAGCGCGGCGCCGCGGTGCTCCAAGGCCGCGCCGGGCCAGGGTTGGAAGGCGCGCACCCGGCGCTCGAGTTCGGCGGCGGTCGCGGAAAAATCCAACCGGGCGTCGGTCTTGGCGAGCTTGCGCGTGTAGGTGGCCTGGGCATCGTCCTGCGATTGCGGCTCGATTTTTCCGAGCCGGGCGAAATTTTCCCGAAGCAAATCGACGCACGACTGGGCGATGCGCTCGCGCAAAACGGGCGAAGTGTCGGTGGCGCGAATGGACACCTTGACGGTGGCGGCGACGGCGCCGGCGTCCATTTTTTCGGTCATGGCCATGAGGGAGACGCCGGTCTCGAGATCGCCGGAAACCAGCGCGGCCTCGATGGGCGAGGCGCCGCGGTATTTGGGCAGGAGCGAGGCGTGGAGATTCCAGAGGCCGCGCGCGGCGACTTCGAGCAGCTCGCGCTTGAGGATGTGGCCGTAGGCCATGACGAGCGCGAGGTCGAGGCGCTGGGCGCGCAGCCAGGCGGCGTCCTCGGGGCCGGGTTTTTCCGGCTGCAGCAGCGCGACGCCGTGGGCGACGGCCCAGGCGGCCATCGGGTTGGCGTGCAAGTGGCGGCCGCGGCCGGCGGGGCGGTCGGGCTGCGAGACAATGGCGACGAGCTCGACGTTGTCGGCCCAATGCAAATACTCGACCGCGGGCACCGCGATGGCGTCGGAACCGAAGAAGACAACACGCATGACGGGAAAACCGAACTAGAATAATTTCGAGGAAGACTTGGTGCGGCGGCTTTCGGCGGCGACCTTGTGCAGCCAGGCGTCAATGACCGGGCGAAACTTGTCGGCGAAGACGCCGTCCTTGTCCGGCTTGGGCAAATCGGCGATGAGGCCCCAGTATTCGACGAGGGTGACGGAGGCGCCGGGCTCGACCTGGGTGAGCGGCCCGAGGGACTCGAGCTCGTTCATGAAATCGCAAACGTAGGTTTCAAACGAGCTGCCGAAATCGGGATAGGCCGCGCCGCGCTTGACCTCCCAGTATTTTACGAAAGTGCCGCTTTTCTGCCAATTGGCGGTCCAGCCCGGGAAGGAGGAGAGGCCGAGCTTTTGCGGGGCGGTGCCGCGGTCCACGCGGATGCCGATGTAGTCGCGGTGGAAATCCCAGACGGGGTCGGTGAAATCGGTGTAGGTCCAGGGGATGATGGAATAATCGGGGACGAGGGCTTGGCCGTGGGGAACCTTGGGATTGAGCGGGATGACCGTGTAACTGTTGCGGGCCATGACGGTGAGCGCCCACGGAGCGAGCTCGACGGCCCACATGTTTTCGTTCTTCAAAACATGCGTGACGCGGAAATCGGTGTCGCTCAGGGCCTCGACGGCGAAGCTCTTGCGGATGCCGGTCTTTTCCTCGACGGGCTGCTCAAGGCGCAAGCCCTTGCCGTTGGCGAGCTTGGTGGCAGAGATGGGGCCGTTGTCGGGCTGGTAATTGCGCGGGGGGACTTCGGGGGCGTGCCAGAGGCGGTGGCCGCCGCGGATTTTCCAGTCCTTCTCGCCGCTCTTGCCCAACTCGCCGCCGACGGTGGCGAAGAGATTCGGGCCCTCATCGAGCGAGCAGGAAATAACGCGCGGGCCGACATCGAGGGGGAAGACCAGCTCGGCGCGGTCGGTGATAAGGGCCAGGGCGTTCCAGCCTTTGTAGTTGGTGGAGGTAATCATGAAGCAGTTTAAGCGAAGGGGAATACGGGCACGGGTAAACCGAGGAGGATGGGAAAAGTCCGCCCCTATCGGAAGCCTAAATTACAGATGCCCTTGAATCGTGGCGGATGCTGCGCCGGCTCTCGCTCACAAACCGGGCACCAGGTCGTTCGGCAGCGTGAAGTAAAACGTCGCGCCACGACCTTTGGCGGCCTCGGCCCAAATGCGCCCGCCGTGGCGGTGGATGATGCGTTGCACCGTGGCCAGGCCGACGCCGGTGCCGGCGAATTCCTGGTCAGAATGCAAACGCTGAAATGGCGCGAACAGCTTCTGCGCGTGCTGCATGTCGAACCCGGCCCCGTTGTCGCGCACGAAATAGGCCGGCGAGCCGTCGGGCTGGATTTCCTGGCCGAAGGCCACTGCCGCCTGCGGCTGCCGCGCGGAGTATTTCCAGGCGTTGGCGAGCAGGTTTTCCAGCACGATGCGCACCATGCCCGCATCCGCGGAGGCGGTGAGCCCGGGCTGGGCAGTGAAGGCGAGCGGCCGGGACGTGGACTCGAGCCGCGCGGCGACATCACCGGCCAGGCGGCTCAGATCCACGTTTTCGCGCCGCAACTCAATTTCGGAAAATTTGGCGAGGCGCAGCAGGTCCTCGATCAATTCGCTCATGCGGCGCGTTTCGGAAATGATGCTATCAAGGTAGCCCAGGGCCTTGGGGCCCAACACGCCCTTCTGCGTCTGCTCCAGCAAGCCTGCAAAACCGCCGATGATATTGAGGGGATTGCGCAGGTCATGTGATACGGAGTAGGAAAACGTTTTCAGTTCGCGATTGGCCGCCTGCAACTGTCGCGTGCGGTCGGCGACGCGCTGCTCCAACTCGCCATAGACCTGGACGTTTTCCATGGCGACCGCGGTGGTGTTGGCCAGCGCCTGGAGAATCTCCACCTCCCAGCCGGAGGCGAAATGCGAGCGCGCCCAGTAATTGCCGATGGCCCCGATGGGCGCCTGGGTGCGGATCGGCACCATTGCGAGGCTTTTCACGAACGTGGGCCGGTAGGCGGCCGCAGGGATGCGCGCATCCTGGTAGATATCGCCGATGACCGCCGGCTGGGCCTGGAGCATGACCCAGCCGCTGATGCACATGGACATGGGGAACTTCTGCCCCTTCCACAACGGGCTGATGGCATTTTCCTCGGCATAATGGCAGTTGTCGCCCTCGCGCAAAACAAAGGTGGCGCCGTCGGCGCCGGTCAGTTCGCGGGCGGCTTTGCGCACAATCGCCATGATAGTGTCGAGATCGCGCGCCAGCGAAAGCTCCTGCACGGCCTCGACCAGGCGCTTCATGGCGAGATTCTGGCGTTCCAATTCCGACGACGGTAGGGGCGCCTCCCCGGTTTCGAGTCGCTGCAAAACCGGGACGAGCCGCCAAAGCTGGCGCTTGGGAACGCAATCGTACACGCCGGCCGCGCGATAACGGCCCGGCTGGTCTTCCGCCACCGCGCCTGAAACGATAATGTAGGGAGTTTGCGGGCAGGCCTCGCGGGCCAGTTGCAAGGCGGCTTCGGCGCTGAAGCCCGGCACGCCGCTATCGGCCAAAATGGCATCGAAGCCGCCGTGTTTGATTGCGTCGGCAAAGCCGGCCTTGGTGGCGGCATGCACCACCTCGGCGGGCCAGTGCGCCTGGGCCAGAGTTTCGCGCACCAGCGCGGCGTCCGCGGCGCTGTCATCCAAGTGGAGAATCCGGAGCTTCCGCATGGTCACTGCGTCTCATTCCACCAAAGACCGCCGCGGGCGGCAAGCGCGGAACGGCGGCGAGGCCGCGAGTTCCCGCCGTTTTTCGCTCGCCATCATTCCGGCATTTTGGCAGACTGACCCTTTGAGCGCGTTCCGGCCTCGCTGAGCAGGTTACGAATGCGCAACCATCATGTCCAACCACATCCGCAATATCGCCATCATCGCGCACGTCGACCACGGCAAAACCACGCTCGTGGACCAATTACTGCGCCAGGGCGGCGCCTTCCGCGCCAACCAGGTGGTGGCGGAGCGCGTCATGGACAGCATGGACCTCGAACGCGAGAAGGGCATCACCATCAAGGCCAAGAACACCTCCGTCCACTGGCGCGACAAAATCATCAACATTGTGGACACGCCGGGCCACGCGGACTTCGGCGGCGAGGTCGAGCGCGTGATGAAGATGGTGGAAGGCGTCATGCTCGTGGTGGACGCCTATGACGGCCCGCAGGCGCAGACGCGCTTTGTGCTGCGCAAAGCCTTGCAGCACGGGCTGAAGCCGATTGTCTTTATCAACAAGATTGACCGCGAGAACAGCAACCCGGCCAAAGTCCACGACCAGGTGCTGGAACTTTTTCTGGAACTGCACGCGACGGAAGACCAGTTCAACGCGCCGTTCCTCTACGGCAGCGCGCGCTCGGGCTTTGCGGTGCGCGAGCTGACCGACAAACAAGTCGACATGGTCCCGCTGCTGGAGACGATTTTGGAGCGCATCCCCGCGCCGCAAGTGGTGGACGACGCGCCGTTCTGCATGCTGGTGTCGAACATCGGCTGGGACGACTACGTGGGCCGCGTGGCCATCGGCAAAATCCTGGCCGGCGAGGTGAAGACCGGCGACACGGTGTACCGGGTGAGCAAGAGCGGCGCGCGCGAACGCTGCAAGATCACCAAGGTTTTTGAATACAGCGGCACGCAGACGACGGATTCCGCCGTGGGCGTGGCCGGGAACATTGTGGGGCTCGCGGGCTTCACGGACATTGACATCGGCGAGACGCTGTGCGCGCAGGAGGACCAGGCCGGCCTGCCGTTCGTCGAAATTGACCCGCCGACCATCCGCATGGAATTCGCCGTGAACGACGGGCCGTTCGCGGGGCGCGACGGCAAGCTGGTGACCTCGCGGCAGATTCGCGAACGCCTGGAGCGCGAGCAGAAGAGCAACGTGAGCATCCAGGTGGAGGAGTCGGAGCGCGCGGGCGTGTATTACGTCTCGGCGCGCGGGGCGATGCAGATCGCGGTGCTGGTCGAGCAGATGCGGCGCGAAGGCTACGAGGTGCTGGTGTCGCGCCCGGTCGTCATCACGCAGACGGAAAACGGGGTGGTCAAGGAGCCGTTCGAGAACTTGTGGCTGGAACTGCCCGAAGACACCCTCGGCAGCGTCATGAAGGTGCTCGCGGCGCGCAAGGGCCAGATTTCCCAGATGGAGACGCACCCGCACAGCGTGACCATCGAAGCCGTCATCCCCACGCGCGGACTGATCGGGTTTGAATTTGAGCTGATGAACATGACGAGCGGGCGCGGCGTGATGTCGCACCTGTTCCTCGACTACCGCGCGCACGCGGGCGAAATCACCTCGCGGCTGACGGGCACGCTCATCTCGACCGACACGGGCGTGGCCACGGCCTACGCGCTGGACACGGTGCAGGAGCGCGGCAAGCTGTTCATCACCGGCGGCGACGAGGTCTACGCCGGCATGATCATTGGCGAGAATCCGCGCGCGGACGACTTGCCGGTGAACCCGACGCGCGAAAAACATCTGAGCAACGTGCGCTCGCACGGCGAAGGCAAGGGCATCCAGTTGACGCCGCCGATCAAGCTGACGCTCGAGCGCGCCATCGAATACATCGCGCCGGATGAATACGTGGAGGCGACGCCGAAAAACCTGCGCCTGCGCAAGAAATTCCTGAGTCTCGAAGACCGCAAGCGCTACGCGAAGCAGTTGACGGGCGTGGCGTAAGCGGTAGGCCGTCGCAAGCGACGCCCCCACAGCAGGCGCCCTACTCTGATTAAACCAGCCCGAGCTGCATCTTGCCTTCTTCGGAGATGCGGTCTTGCGACCAGGGCGGGTCCCAGACGATTTCGACTTTGGCTTCGCTGACGCCGGGAACGGCGGCCAGGCGGCTGCGGGCGTCCTCGGCGATGGCCGGGCCCATGCCGCAACCGGGCGCGGTGAGCGTCATCTTGGCTTCGACGCCGTAGCGGTTTTCGCCGAGGTCTTTGACCTCGAGCGAATAAATCAAGCCGAGGTCCACGATGTTGACGGGGATTTCGGGGTCGAAAACGGTCTTGAGGGCATCCCACAGCTGCGGCTCGGCGGGCGGGCCGTCGGCCTTGTGCCCAGCGGCTTCGCTGGCGGGAACGAGGCCCGGCTGGTCTTCGCCGAGGGCGTCGGCGTCGGCGCCGTTGATGCGGAACATGCCATAGTCGCAGACGATGGTAAAATTGCCGCCGAGACGGTGCGTGATGGTCACAACCGTGCCCGCGGGCAAATTCACGGAATCGCCGGCCGGGACCAAGGTCGCGGTGACATCGCGGCTGAGGCTGCGTTCACTGGGGGACATGGGCTTGCGGTAGTTGAACATGGAAGAAAGTGCTTTGGGGCTTCGTTCCTGGTTCTTGGTTCTTGGTTCTTGGTTCTTGGTTATGCCAAGGCACTCAATTCATTTTTCGAATTTCTGCCGAGCGAGTTTGCGCAGGAGTTCGGCGAGGGCTTCGTGGCCGACTTTCTGGATGACTTCCTCGAAGAAGCCAAAGACGAGGAGCTGGTAGGCGGAATTTTTCGGGATGCCGCGCGAGCGGAGGTAGAAAAGCTCCTCGGGGTCGAGGCGGCTGGTGGTCGCGCCGTGGGTGCAGCGGACGTTCTGGTTTTGGATTTCGAGGCCCGGCAGCGAGTCGGCTTCGGCAGCGGGATTGAGCAGGAGGTTGCGGTTCTGCTGGTAGGCGTCGGTCTCCTCGGCGCCCGGCTCGACCCGAATCATGCCGGCGAAAATCGTGCGCGATTCGTCGAGCAGCGCGTTCTTGTAAAGCAGGTTGGAGGTGGCGCGGGGGGCGGCGTGGTCCTGAAAAGTGCGCTGGTCAAATTCCTGCCGGCCGGTGGCGATGGTGAGCGCGCAGAGTTCGAGGTTGGCGCCGGGGCCGGCGAGCCTGGAATAGCTCTCGAAGCGGGCGCGTTGCGCGCCGAGATGCACGGAGATGTTCTTGACCTCGGCGTCACGGCCGCAGACGGTGGTGTCGCACTGGTAGGAACGCGTGGAACCGTTGAGATTCTGCACGCTTTTGCGGAAAACGTGAGAACCTGCGCCGGCGATAATTGTAGCCGCGCCGGCGACCCAGGCGGCGTCCTCCGCGCCGGCCGAGCCGTAGTAGTCGAGAAAATGCACCTTCGCGTGGGCGCCGGTGACGATGAGGGTGTGCGGGAACAGGGTGGCGCCGGGCGCGGCGGCCCAATGCGCGGCAAAGAGCGGCGCGGAGATTTCGACATGGTCCGGCACGTAGAGAAAGGCGCCGGCGCGCGAATACGCCTGATGCAAGGCGAGGAATTTCACGCCGCCGAGCGCGTGGTCGTGCTTGAACAGATGCTCGCGAACGAGGTCGGGATGTTTGGCGATGGCTTCGGCGAGCGGGAGGAAAATGACGCCCTGGCGCGCGAGTTCGGGCGACAATGGCGACGAGGCCGCGACGGCATCGTTGGCAAAGCTCAATTGACCGGCGGGAGCCAGCGCAAGGCCATCGGCAAAAATGTCGGGCACCGCACCGGCAAATTTTTTGCCGCGCGTGGCGCCGGCGAGCGACCAGCCCTGATGGCCGGAAAAACGCCAGCGTTCGTCCTTTGGGCCGACGGTGACGCCGTGATCGGCAAGCGCCCCACCCTCGTTGGCGCGGGCCCAGGCGGCGCGGCGCAGGTCCTGCAACCAGGACGGTTCGCGCGCGACGGCGAGTTCGGCCAGAAAGGCCTGCTCGCTGCCGGGATGCGAGGCGACGGAGAGGGCGGGAGTCGTTTCTTGGAGCGTGGACGGCATGAAAAGGATAAAGGATGAGCGATGAAGGATGAAACGGTTCGTTGAGGAAGCCTGCAGAACGAACAATTAATTTTGGCGTCGAGAGAAGAAGTTTGGATGCGGATTGGGTTTTTTCATCCCTCATCCTTCATCTTTCATCCTTGCTCAGCCGACGCTGCCTTCCATTTCGAGTTCGATGAGGCGCTTGAGCTCGACGCTGTATTCCATGGGGAATTCGCGGACGAGGTCGTTGATAAAGCCGTTGACGGAGAGGCTCATCGCGGCGGCTTCGCTGAGGCCGCGGCTGCGCATGTAGAAGATTTGCTCGGCGCTGACTTTCGACACGCTGGCCTCGTGCTGCACGGAGTTGCCCTCGCCGCGCACGGTGATGGCGGGATAGGTGTCGGTGCGCGAGTTGGCGTTGATGAGCAGCGCGTCGCACTCGGTGTTGTTCTTGCAGCCCTTGAGGTGCTTCGGGATCTGCACGAGCCCGCGGTAGGTGGCGCGGCCTTCGCCGACGGAGATGGACTTGGAGACGATGTTCGAGGTGGTTTCGTCGGCGGCGTGGACCATCTTGGCGCCGGTGTCCTGGTGCTGGCCGTTGCCGGCGAGCGCGATGGAGAGCACCTCGCCGCGGGCGCGG
>DASZWY010000277.1:0-3705 GCA_035546135.1 Opitutales bacterium | reverse complement strand
CCACCCGGCCAGACCACCGCCGCCCACGACGCCCAGGACGACAAGTCCGAGCCAGTGCAGCCGATAACCCATTTCCGGCAGGGTCTCGGGAACGCCGTGGCCGCTGTGTTCGTCTTCAAACATATTTTAAAAATGGAGTGGAGGGAGCTTCAAGCCGGCGCCGTCGAGGGTGAAGCTGCGCCGAGGCTGGCGCGAAAACGCGCCAGTGCATCCCAATAAGACGCCGGGGCCACCTCAAGAATATTATTGTGATTCGCTTCAGCGACCCAGAGATGCTGCTTCGGCCCGGGATGCCCCACAAAGAGCCGTTGTCCGTGAAAAAACGGCACGGTTTGGTCCTCCCGCGCATGGATGCTCAGCAGCGGAGCGCGCACCCGGCCGATTTTCGCGATATTCTCAAAACGGTCCCATGGCAGGATGCGCCAGTGGGTGACGACGCGGAAGGCGCTCAGGAACGCGCCTTCGAGAATCAGCCCGCCAATGGGCGCGCGCGTGGCCAGTTCCACCGCCGGGCCCGCGCCGAGGGACAGGCCATAGAGCACGATTTTTTCCGCTGGGATTTGCTTGATGCGCGTCAGGTAGGAATAGGCCGCGGCCAGTGCGGCATGGCAGCCCGCTTCGCTGGGGCGGCCGGTGCTCGTGCCGTAACCGGGAAAGTCATAGGCGAAGACGCTCCACCCGTGCGCCTGATAAAGCCGCAGGCGCTCCTCGGCGGTGCCCAGGTCCATCCGGTTGCCGTGGTTGAACAGCAGCACGTGCGACGCCGCCGGATTCTCCAAAAACACCGCGGTGATTTCGTTGCCATCCGCCGCGAGCAGCTTGTGCTGGCCGGGCGCGTCGGTGTAGCTCGGCGGCGGCGCGGGATACATGATGGCGTCCGCCACCAGCCAGGTCATCACCATCAGGCCGAGGTAGGCGGCCGCCAGCCCGGCGAGGATGGAGAGCACGGTATTCAACATGCGCGCCAATTTAAGCAGAAAACTCCCCGCCGCCCAAAACAAATAACGGCCGGTCTCCAAATCGGCCTTGAATCGCGGCGGGGCCGTGATATTTTGCCTGAATGAGCACAGCGCAGGAGATTGAGGCGGCTATCACCCGTCTCCCCCCGAAGGAGTATTTGCGCGTCCGCCGCTGGTTTTGGGCGCGTGACAATGAGCTATGGGACCGGCAAATCGCCGCCGATTCGGCAGTGGGCCGGCACGACCATTTGGTGAAGGAAATCGAGGAGGACATCGCTGCCGGCCGCACCCAGCCCCTCGATGAAATCATTCACGACGCCTAGGTTCCGGCGGCTATACGCCGAATTGCCGGAAGAAATTCGCGTTGCTGCGCGCAAACAATTCCGGCTCTGGGTTAAAAATCGGACCCATCCCTCACTTCAGTTCAAGAAAACGGGATTGTTTTGGTCCGCGCGTGTCACCAATGCCTTTCGGGCCCTGGCGTATCCGAAAGGAGAGGACTTCCATTGGTTCTGGATTGGGCGTCACGATGAATACGACAAGATTTTGAAGGGCAAGTGACCTGCCGCTGGAATCAAAGCCGGAATTCCTTGATTCGACTTTGGCCGATCAATCGAAACCGGCAAGCTGGTCCAATTCCACCCACGCCGCTAGCGGCACATCCTCCGGGCGGACGCGGGGGTCGAGGCCCAGTGCCGGGAATTTCTCCAGCCAGCGATGGAGTGCCGGAATTTCAGCGCGGCGCACCAGCGCCCCGAGCTGCTTGCGGCGCTGGGTGAAGAATTCGCGGATGATTTTCTTGGTTGCGGCACGAAAGGCGCGGGCGTTGGGCTTGCGCGTGAGGCCCAGCAGCACCGAATCCACCTTCGGCTCCGGATAAAAACATTTGCGCGAGACGGTGTGCGTGGCGGCGCGTGCAAACGCCGCTTCGGTGAAAATCGAAATCGCCCCGCGCTCGGCGGTGCCGGCCGTGGCGGTGAAGCGCTCCGCCGCTTCGCGTTGCAGCATCAGCACGAGCCGCTCGGGCAGCGGGCCGCCGAGCAGTGCGTCCAACCACGGCGTGCAAATGGAGTAGGGGAGGTTGGCGACGACTTTGTAGGTCCCCTTGACCACCGCCGGATGCGTGTCCGGCAATCCGGCCCGCGGATGTTCCACGGCGTCGCCTTCGAGCAAATGAAACGTTTCCGGATATTTCGGCGCCAAGGTAAGCCGCAAATTTTGCTCAAGCTGCCGGTCCACTTCCACGGCGAAGACTTCCGCGCCCGCGGCCAGCAATGCCTCGGATAACGTCCCCAGCCCCGGGC
The DNA here is from genome assembly GCA_035546135.1 of Opitutales bacterium. GTDB lineage: Bacteria > Verrucomicrobiota > Verrucomicrobiia > Opitutales > JABDGR01 > JABDGR01. Next base: position 1,442 of record DASZWY010000277.1, on the reverse strand, counting down.
CGACTTCCACCACCACGTCACCGGGCTGTACGTCCGCCAGTTCGAGTGACTTGCGCACGAGGTTGCCGTCCACCAGAAAATTCTGCCCGAGCTGGCGGCGCGGGGCCACCCCCAGTTGCGCGAGCAGCGCGCGGGTCTGCGTAGGCGTCAGCGGCATGGCATTCAGGCCTCGCTCAATTCCTTCAGCAGTTTTTCCGGGTCTTCCGCTTTCATCAACGCCTCGCCCACGAGGATGGCGCGGGCGCCGGCGGCTCGCACCCGGGCGGCGTCAGCCGGGGCGTGGATGCCGCTCTCGCTTACCGCGAGCGCCGTGGAGGGAATTTGCGGAATAATCTGCTCGGAAAAAGCCAGGTCGGTCTTGAAGGTCGCCAGGTTGCGGTTGTTCACGCCGATAAGTTTTGCGCCGTGCTCGAGCGCGCGCTCGAGTTCGCGCTCCTCGTGGATTTCAAACAGCGCGTCCAGCCCCGCGAGCGCCGCGGCCTCGTGCAGCGCCTGGATGTCGTCGTCCTCCAGCGCCCGCACGATAATCAGAATGGCGCGCGCGCCGGCTTCGGCGGCCTCGACCACCTGCAGCGGGTGCACCATGAAGTCCTTGCGCAGGCACGGCACCTGCCGCCCCGTCGTGACCTCGAACTCGACCACGTCCCACAAATCGCGCAGCGTGCCGCCGAAATATTTTTCGTCGGTGAGCACAGAGATGCAGTCGGCCCCGGCGTTGGTGTAGCGGCGGGCCTGTTCGACGGCGTCGGCCCCGGCCTTGATGTCGCCTGCGGAGGGCGAGCGCCGCTTGATTTCCGCGATGACGCCGAGGCGCCCCGGCTGGTCGAGCGCCTGCGCGAAGCTTGGGCCGGGCCGCTTGACCTCCGCGAAACGCGCCAAGTCGCGCTCGCGCACCGGGCGCAGGCGCGGCTCGATTTCGCGGCGCTTGTGCGCCATGATTTCCGCCAGTTTGTCCATGGAAGGCTGCTTTTTAGACGGAATTGCGGGGGATGGACAGAATTTTATCCGTGCCATCCGCGGCTGCCGTGGTTAAATAACCTCTATATCATGAGTGCGATTGACGATCTCCGCCACACGATGGCGCGGCTGCGCGGCCCGGGGGGCTGCCCGTGGGACATCGAGCAGACCCACCAGAGCATCTGCGACTGCCTGGTCGAGGAAGTGGCCGAACTGCTCGACGCCATTGACCGCAACGATTTCCCCCACATGCGCGAGGAACTGGGCGATTTGCTCCTCCACGTCGTCATGCACGCGCAAATGGCCTCCGAGGCCGGCCAGTTCAATTTCGACGACGTGGCCCGTGAAATCAACGACAAGCTCATTCGCCGCCATCCGCATGTTTTTGGCGACGTCAATCTGCCCGACACCGACGCCGTGCTGAAGCAGTGGGATGCCATCAAGGCCGCCGAAAAGAAAAACGGCCCCGCCGCCGAGGGGCTCTT
>DASZWY010000276.1:0-5077 GCA_035546135.1 Opitutales bacterium | reverse complement strand
TGAAATCAACGACAAGCTCATTCGCCGCCATCCGCATGTTTTTGGCGACGTCAATCTGCCCGACACCGACGCCGTGCTGAAGCAGTGGGATGCCATCAAGGCCGCCGAAAAGAAAAACGGCCCCGCCGCCGAGGGGCTCTTTAAGCACCTGCCGCCGCAATTGTCCGCCCTCCTCTTCGCGCGCGAGGTCTTCAAGCAAATCGCCAAAAAGAACCTGCCCGCCGAGGGCGTGGTGGATCGCGCCGCCATCGCCGCCGCCACGCGCGGCCTCGACGAAAAGACCGCCGGCCAAAAACTTTTTGAACTGACCGCCGCCTGCCGCGAAGCCGGCATCGACCCGGAGTCCGCGCTGCGCCGCCACACCCGCGCGGTGATGGATGCCGTCGAGCAAAAGAGCCATGTCCCAACCTCTTGAAAGCCGCGCTTTTGAAATGATTGCCGTCGAGACGGTCGGCGGCCCGCGACTGGTTCCCTACGAAGTCCGCCACTCCGCCCGCTCGCGGCGCATCCGTCTGAGCCTCGGCCCGCGCAATCAGGCCGTCCTCACCCTGCCGCCCCGCGCGAGTTTGCGCACTGGCCTCGAATTTTTGCGCAGTCAGGGCGATTGGCTGGAGCGCCAGATGCGCAAGACCCCGCCACCCGCGACCCTGGCCGCGCACCTCGCCGCCCACCCACGCCTCAGCGGCTTGGGCCGTGAAATCGCGTTGACCCTCAACTACACGTCGGCGCGGCCTTTTTTCGTCTTCGACGCTGAGGCGGGCGAGGCCGAATTTCGCCATCCCGCGGATGCGGCCGCGGAGCCAGCGCTAAAAAAACTTCTCTTTGATTTTGCGCGCGACGTTCTGCCGCCGCGCGTCCACGAACTCGCGCAGCGGCACCATCAGCGCGTCCGCCGCGTCAGTGTGCGCGACCAGGGCACGCGCTGGGGCTCGTGCTCGGGGCGCGGCACCCTTTCGCTGAATTGGCGGCTCGTCCTCCTGCCCGCGGAGCTGCATGACCACGTCCTGTTGCATGAGCTCGCGCATCTCTCGGAAATGAACCACGCGCCTTCCTTCTGGTCGCTTCTGCGCACCTACGACCCCGCCGCCGAGGCCCACGACCGCGCGCTGACGCGGGCTTCGCGCCCGCTCATGCGCCTGGGCCGCGCTTAATCCCGCAAGTTTTTTTGCAAAAAACGAAAACTTTTGTTGTGGCCGTTATGATTTTTCGTTAAATTGGCACGTTCCCGGCCGCTCCCGCCGGCAGTTTGCCATGCTGCCTCCCCGTCATTCCATCCGTTTTCCCAATTTGCCGCCCCACCAGCTGGGCCAGCATGAAGCCTATTTCTTCCTTGATGAAAATCACCAGGAAGTGCGCCTGCGCTTTCACGATTATGGCGAGCTGTTCAAGCGCCCGGGCCTGTACGAACAGCTTTTCTACGACCGCCTCAAGTGTGTTTCGCCCAAAGTCGTCGCCGGGCTCATCGAGGAAGTCATTTCGGCGCAAAACGCCAACCTTTCCGAGTTGCGCGTGCTTGATGTGGGTGCGGGCAACGGCATGATGGGCGGGACGTTGATGGAGCGCGGGGTCTCGCGCATCGTCGGCATTGACATCGCCCCCGAGGCGCGCGAGGCGTTGCGGCGCGACCGGCCGGGCGTTTACGACGAATACTACGTCGCCGACCTGGCCAGCCCCACGGAGGAGCTGGTCCAGACGCTGCGTTCCTGGTCGTTCGACTGCATGTGCTGCGTGGCGGCGCTGGGTTTTGGCGACATCCCGCCGGCGGCGTTCGTCACCGCCTTCAACCTGGTGGCCGACCAAGGCTGGCTGGCCTTCAATATCAAGGAGACCTTTCTCGACGCCCAGGACGAAAGCGGGTTCTCCGCCCTCATCAAGGAGATGATTTTCAGCCAATATGTGGACATTTACCATATGCAGCGCTACCGCCACCGGCTCTCGATTGACGGCAAACCGCTGTATTACTACGCCATCGTCGCCCGCAAGCTGCGGGCCTACCCGTGAGCGCGTTTTTCGGGGCCGGACGGCGTCGAATGCTTTTAGTAAATGTAATAAGCGGCATAATCGGCCAAAGGGGCGATTTCCCGAGGGAAAATAAAGCCATTCACCGGAATGCCGCAAATGCGGGCCACTTCTCCCCGTCCGGGTGTTTTTTGTATTGCGTTGCCTCGAATACTTCTGATTTCTACTCCCTTTTAACCGGATACCTGCTCATGGCTGACGTTCGCATCGCGCGTAAGCAATTTCTCAAAGGCCTCGGAGTCGCCGCCGCGGCTTGTGTCGCTGGCCCCGCCCGCGCCATGGCCTCCCCGGCTCCGGCAGCTGGCGCGTCGAAAGTCGCCACTGCGGACCTCCCGTTCAAGGTTCGCCCCGCCGCCAAGATTGTCGCCCGGCGCGCGGACACGGTGTAAACCCCATTCTTTGGACCACCTCTCCACCCGACCTTCCCGCTCCCTTTCATGGCCAATATCTTTCCAAAGTGGTCCAATAGCGTGCCCGTCAAGGTGGTGATTGCGCTGCTGTTGACCGGTTCCGCCGCCACCGCCGGGGTCTGGTATTACTTTTCGCCGAATTACACGAAAGTGGGCTACATGCCGACGCAGCCGGTGCCCTACAGCCATGCCATCCACGTCGGTCAGCTCGGGTTGGACTGCCGCTACTGCCACACCTTTGTCGACCGCTCCCCGCACGCCAACATCCCCGGCCCGAACGTGTGCATGAACTGCCACAGCCCGGACCTCGGCAACGTGCTCAGCGACGACGCCCGCCTCGCCCCCATCCGCGAGAGCTACGCCAGCGGCCAGCCGGTCCAATGGATTAAGATCCATAACCTGCCCGACTACGCCTATTTCAACCACGCCGTCCACGTGAACCGCGGCGTCTCCTGCGTCGAGTGCCACGGCCAGATTAACGAGATGGACACCGTCGCCGAAGCCAAGCCGCTTGGCATGTCTTTCTGCCTCGATTGCCACCGCAACCCCGAGCAGGTTGTCCGCCCGCTCGACAAAGTGTTTGACCTGACCTGGAAGCCCGAATCCAAGGCCGCCCAAGAGCAAAACGGCACCAAATTCGTCCACGACTGGAAAATCCTGCCGCCGCAAAGTTGCTCCGGCTGCCACCGTTAACCCCCCTTTCACCCGCCGATGAAAATCAAAGTCAACCATCCTGCGCCGAGCAAGCGCGAAGCCGCCGGGCCGCGCTACTGGCGCAGCCTCGACGAGCTGGCGGCCACGCCGGCTTTTCAGGATTGGTTGGACAAGGAATTTCCCAACGGCGCCTCCACCCTCGAAGGCAGCGACCGTCGCAGCTTTATTAAAATCATGGCCGCATCGTTCGGCCTGGCCGGCATGGGCCTTGCCGGTTGCCGCCAGCAGACGCGCCACCTCCTGCCGTATTCCAAGCAGCCCGACCGCATCGCCCCCGGCGTGCCGGTGTTCTATTCTTCCTCGCTGCCCGGCGCCGACGAAAGCATTGCCCTCATCGTCGAGACCCACGATGGCCGACCGACCAAGATCGAAGGCAACCCGAGCTATCTTCCCTACAAAGGCTCCACCAACGTCCACGCCCAGTCCAGCGTGCTCGACCTTTACGACGCCGACCGCGCCCAGCATAGCACCGGCGCCAATGGCGCCCCCATTTCGCCCGCGCAGGTGATGGATGTCCTCAAGCGCCTGGGTTCCACTTACAACGCCACGGGTGGCGAAGGGCTTTATTTCCTGGCCGACCGCAGCACCTCGCCGACCCGCGCCCAGCTCGTGCAGAAAATCCAGGCCCGCTTCCCGAAGGCCGTCTGGGCCGAATACGAGCCGCTGGACCAGGCCAACCCGGAACGCGCCGCGAGCACCCTCGCCGGCCGCGCGGTCCGCCCGATGTACCATTTTGAGAAGGCCACGCGCGTGCTGGCCCTCGACAGCGATTTCCTCCACAGCGAGCCCGGACACCTTGGCTACGCGCGCGGTTTTGCCGCGGCCCGCCGCCTGAAGGACGGCGCCACGGCCAATGCGGAGAAAATGATGCGCCTCTATGCGGTCGAGAGCAATTTCTCGCTCACGGGGGCCAATGCCGACCATCGCCTGCGCCTGCCCACCACGTATATTTGGAGCGCCACCGCCCTGGTCGCCGCGGAAATCCTTTCCCAAACCGGCGGTGCCAGCGCCGCGGCGATTTCCGCCTTGCGCGACCTCGGCAAGAACGCCGCGGAAAACGCCAAGTGGCTGACCGAGTGCGCCAAAGACCTCGTCGCCCACCGCGGCCAGGCCGCCATCATCGCCGGCGCGCAGTTGCCCGCCGAATTGCACCAAGTCGTGCTGCTGCTCAATTCGGCGCTCGGTGCGGTTGGCTCGACGGTCACCCTCGCCGAATTGCCCGAACGCCCCGCGGCCTCCTCGATTGCCGACGTGGCCAAGGCGCTCGACGCCGGCGCGGTCAAAACCCTTTTCATTCTCAACGGCAATCCGGTTTACAATGCGCCGGGCGACTTCGGTTTCGAATCCAAGCTCGCCAAGCTCAAAGCCGCCAAGGGCGAAGTCATCCGCTACGGTTATTATGGCCGCCAGGCCGACGAAACTTCCAAGCTCGCTGACACCTTCATCGCCGGTCTGCATTATTTGGAAACCTGGGGCGACGGCCTCACTTGGGACGGCATCCACGTGCCGGTGCAGCCGATGATTGAGCCGCTCTTTGAAGGCTTCGGCGAACTCGACGTGCTCGCGATTCTCTCCGGGGATTACGTCACGGACGCCTACGCTTTCGTGAAGGACACCTTTGCCGCGCGCAACTCCGGCGCGTCCTTCGATGAATGGCTGGCCAAGGGCGTCGTCGGCGCGGGTTTTGCCGCCGGCACCGCGACCCTTTCGCTGTCGGCGCTCGACAACCTCGCCGCCGCCGCGGCCAAGACCGAGATCCCGGTCGTCAACGAGAACCATTTGGAAGTGCGCTTCGTGTCCGGCATGGCTGGCGACGGCCGCCATGCCAACAACGGCTGGCTGCAGGAATGCCCGGACCCGATGACGAAGCTCACCTGGGACAACGCAATTTTCATCAGTCCCGCCCTGGCGCGCAAGTTGCAGATTCCGATGCC
>DASZWY010000275.1:0-1777 GCA_035546135.1 Opitutales bacterium | reverse complement strand
AACCGCAGCCGCCGAAAATCTTTTTTCAGGATATGCCAGATGATGGGATTCATAGTGAGGATGGTTCGGCGATTTTGCCTTTGCCGCTGTTGGAGGTTTGGCGCGCCAGGGTCAGATAAATTTCACGCAGCGCCATCGGGGTGACCCGCGCCTTGGCGCCGGAGAAAATTTCCGCGCAGCGTTGCTCCGTTTCCTGGGCAACGTATTGGGTTTCGACAAAGCGCGCAATCGAGCCGGCTTGTTCAAAGTTCAGCCATTGGGCCGGCCAGGGCGGGGCGCCGCCATCGGCTGTCCAGCCCACCTCCACGCGCCGAAACCGCCGCTGTAAAGATTCCAGTTCCTCCGCAAACCGCAGTCTCCCGTTTTCGATAAACCCAATCCAGTCTGCCAGCCGCTCGATGTCCTCGATGTCGTGCGAGGACACCAGTATTGTCCATCCGCCCTGCGCCGAGGTTTCAATCAGTCCCCGGATAAAGTCATCGCGCACCACCGGGTCCAGCCCTCCGAAGGGCTCGTCCAGAATCAGCAACTCCGGACGGTACGCCAGCGCGGCAATCAGGGCGCACTTCATTCGCATTCCCCGCGAGAGGAGCTTCAATTTTCGCTCCGGCGATAATTCAAAATTGGTCAGCAATTTTTGCTCCAAGGCTGCGTCCCATTGTGGATAAAATGGCCGGCAATAATCCAAAAATTGGCGCACGGTCATCCACTCCGGCAACTCCATCCCGTCCGCCACGTACCCGATGCGTGCCAGTTGCGCCGGCCCAAGCTTTTGCGAATCCACCCCCAGCACCCGCGCGCTCCCCGCACTCGGCGCCAGCAGGTTCATCAGCATCTTGATCGTCGTCGTCTTGCCCGCTCCGTTCGGCCCCAGCAGCGTAAACACCGCGCCTTGTGGCACCGTCAGGTTCAGGCCGTTGACGGCTTCCAGGTGGCGGAAGCGCCGTGTGAGTCCATCGGTTTCAATCACGTTCATTTTTTGGAGGGGGTTGAAAGTTTTTTCCAGTGTTCGGCAATCCCGGCCTGCACTTCCTCCAGTTCGAGCCCCAGGCGCTTGGCCTCGACCACCGCGCGTTCGAGTTCCCCGCCCAGCAATTCCGCCCGGGCCCGCCGGTCGCCTCCCGCTGGCGGCGCCACCACGCTGCCTACCGCGGGCGTTGTCACCAGCACGCCTTCCTGCACCAGCAGCGCGGTCACCTTGTGCGCCGTGTTCGGGTTGATCCGTAATTCCTGGCTTAGTTCCCGCACCGACGGAAACGCCGCGCCCGGCCGCAGTTGTCCGCAGACCACCGCTTTTTTTACCGCATAGAGGATTTGTTCGGTCAGCGGCAAACCTGGGCGCAACTCAATGGAGAAGGGAAGCATGGCAAATCAACTGTATTACTACTACTAGCACAGATGGGACGGATGCACAAGGGCCAAAATGGCCGATTTTTTTGCCGCGCAACCCGCCGGTTTCGCCGGGGTTTTCTCTGCTAGCCAAAGCTTCCCTGGCCCGCCACCCCCAGATTGCGGTTGCGGGCGGTGGTGAAAAGGTGTTGGCTCTTCATTAGTTTGGTAAAACCCCCGTTTTACTCCTGTCGCCGGACGCGAGCCCCTCGCGGTCATGATCACTTCTCTTTTTCGCCTCCAGGCCGCTTTCGTTTGCGCCGGTCTCTTCGTCTGCACGACCCTCTCCGCGCAGACGAACATCGCGTTTTCCTCCTCGGGCTGGACCCATAGCGTCTTGATCAAGTCCGATCACACGCTCTGGGCCATGGGCGACAATACTTTCGGC
>DASZWY010000274.1:0-5764 GCA_035546135.1 Opitutales bacterium | reverse complement strand
AGCATCCAGTCGCGCACGAATTTCTCGACCGCCTCGTGCGCCGGGGGAAAGCTCTGCGCCAGTTGCAGGCCCGCGCGCTGGTCAAGCTTGCCGGTGAGGCCTTTGAGCAAATCGTCCTGCAATTGCGCGCCGTTCCAGTTGGCCCAGCCGTTGGCGCTTTTCATCTCGAGCTGGCTGGTGTTGATGGACGGCTCGAGCGCCTGCAAATTCGGCGCGACGACTTCGCCCACGACGCCGGCGTTCGTCACCTGCACGCGCAAATCCCACGGGCCGGTGAGCGCGACGTAATAATGGTAGGTAACCGGCACGCGCAGCTCGGCGGTGGCGGTGCCGTGCCACGAGGCGTCCTGCGTGCTGAAAATCTCGGTGGTCTGGCGCTCGGCGACGAGGAGGCGGTTCTTCAAGTCGGGCTTCAGCGTGTCCACGTGCTGCACGAAACTTTGCGTCACCGTGTGCTCGGAAATCGCGGCGGCGAGTTTTTCCATGCCCTTGACGACGCTGCCGCCGGCGGCGGCGAATTTTTCGGCCTGGGCGCCGGGGCTGCATTGGTGCAGCGCCACGGCCATGACGCCGCAGGCGGCGACAAACATGATCGCCAGCGGCCAACCGAGGTGCTTGGCCATGCCCCCGCCGACCGCCGGAGTTTCCGGCGGCTGGCCCGCACCGCCGGGTAAAGGAGCCTCATCCATGCCGTTCAGGATTAACCGACATCCCTCCGCAGACACGAGCCGAAAGGCAGCGTTCCGCCCCTTCCATCGCTTCATTGACAAAATGGCCCCGGTTATGCTACTTGGACGCCTTGACAGTAACGCAGCCTAAGCCTTCCGGGTGTTAAAGCCTGGTCGGCACGGGGGACCCAAGACCTTGATGCACAACATCTTGGCGGGGCGCAGGGGGCGGACAACCGCACTCCAGGCCACTTCTCAGGCCCAGCCCGTCAGCTAACCTCGTCGGCGGTGGGAAGGGCGATTGGCGGGGTGCGAGTAGCGCCAAACCGGTTGCCCAGAACATCTTGTGACCGCGCTGTCCGGTTGCAAATCTCATTGATGGGCAATTACCTATGACTCGCCGCAATTCTGTCACCCGGCTCTTTAAAAACGCCTTCATTGGCAAGGAACGCCAACTCAACGAACACGGGCTGTTTCACAAGCTTTCCCTGGTTACCCTGCTGGCCTGGGTAGGGTTGGGGGCGGACGGGTTGTCCTCCTCTTGCTACGGTCCGGAAGAAGCCTACAAGGCCCTGATTACCAGCGCGGGTAATTTTACCCCCTTGGCGGTATTCATCGCCGGGATGTCTGCCTTGACGGTCATTATCATCGCCACCAGTTACTCGCAAATCATCGGCGCGTTTCCGTCGGGTGGTGGCGGCTATGTGGTGGCCAGCCGCTTCCTGACCCCAACCCTCGGCGTCATTTCGGGTTGCGCGCTGCTGATTGACTACGTGCTGACCATCGCCATTTCCATTGCCAGCGCGGTGGACTTCATCTTCAGCCTGTTGCCGGAAGAATGGCTGAAATACAAGTTGTTGACGGAAATTTTGGTGCTGCTGTTCATGTCGGTGCTAAACCTGCGCGGGGTGCGCGAGTCGGTGATGGTGCTGCTGCCCATTTTCTTCATCTTCCTGCTCACGCACACCTTTGCGGTGCTCTACACCTTCTTCACCCACGGTCACGCGCTGGTCGCGCTGGGCGGCAACACCGTCACGGCCGTCCACACCGCCTCGGCCGCAAATGCGGGAATCTTTGGGATGCTGGCGCTGTTAATCCGCGCCTACAGCATGGGTGCGGGAACCTACACGGGCATCGAGGCGGTGAGCAACGGGCTGTCCATCCTGCGCGAACCGCGCGTGCGCACGGGGCGGCGCACGATGGTGCTGATGGCGCTGTCGCTCGCCGGCATGGTCGCCGGTCTGCTCATTGCTTATCTGCTGGTGGACGTGGACGTCGCGCAAACCGCCCACGGGGCCAAGACGCTCAACGCGGTGCTGATGGAAACCATCACCAAGACCTGGCCGGGCTGGCTGGGCGGCACGTTCGTGCAAGTCGCGCTGCTCAGCTCGGCAGCACTGCTGGTTATCGCGGCGCAAGCCGGCTTCCTCGGCGGGCCGCCGGTGCTCGCGGCCATGGCGATGGACCGCTGGATGCCCAACCGCTTCACCGCCTTGAGCGACCGGTATGTGACGATGAACGGCGTGATCATCATGGGCGGCTCGGCGCTGATGATACTGCTGTTCACGCACGGCTCGGTGGACTTGCTGGTGGTGCTTTACTCCATCAACGTGTTCATCACCTTCAGCCTCTCGCAATTGGGCATGGTGCGGCACTGGTGGCAGGTGCGCGCCACGGAGCAAGGATGGCGGCACCGCCTCGCCATTAATGCCATCGGCCTGGCGCTGACGAGTTTCATCCTCGTCGTGATGATTGTGCAGAAGTTTGGCGAGGGCGGCTGGATCACGATGGTGATGACGGCCGCGCTGGTGGCGTTTTCCATCGCGGTGCACCGGCATTACGACCAGGTGCGCAAGGACCTCAAGCGCATGGACTTCATCCTCGAGGCCGCGCTGATTCCGCCCCAGCCCGGCGCGAAGGATTTTGCCCCGACCTCGAACCGCACGGCGGTGTTCCTCGTCAACGGCTTCAACGGGCTGGGCCTGCACACGCTGTTCGGCGCGGCGCGGCTCTTCGGCGGCGGGTTCAAGCGCATCGTCTTCGTCTCGATCGGCGTGGTGGACGCCGGCAATTTCAAGGGCGCGGACGAGCTGGAGGCCCTGCGCACGCACGTGGCCACCGAAGGCCAGAAGTACGTCAAATTTGTCAATGAGCGCGGGGGCAACTCCGAGGCGCTCGTGAGCATCGGGCGCGACGTGCTTGACGAGCTGGAAAACATTTTGCCCGACATCACCAAGAACTACCCGAACGCCGTCTTTTTCAGCGGGCAACTGGTGTTCGAGCGCGAAACGCTGATTACCCGCTGGCTGCACAATTACACGGCCTTCGCCATCCAGCGCCGATTGTTCCTGCACGGCCTGCCCTGCGCCATCGTGCCCATGCGCGTCGAAAACTCCCCGGCGTGACCGGGCGTGGGCCGGTGGCCGCGCATTGGGCCTTGAATAGTGCAACGGAAGGGGGGAAAATGGGGTTTACCTCGTTTCCCCCCTTCCCCTGCCCCATGAAGATTCGCGTTTGTTTATTTTCGCTTGGTGTATTGTTCACGCTGACGGCCGCTTTGCGCGCCGCCGACGCCCCGGCGGCCAAGCCGGCGCCGATCACCATGACCATCAATGGCCAGCCGGCCAAGGTCGGCGATTACGCGCCGGCGGACATCCCCAACCTCGTGCTCGACAACGGCCTGCTGAAAATCACCTTCGGCAAGGACGCCATTGACGACTTCAGCGCGACCTCGATCATCGTCAAGGGCCAGGAGCTGGCGCACAACCTCAACGGCATCATGCCGCGCGACCAGAATGCGCAGCGCACGTTTTACCACGACTACAGCGGCAGCAACGGCCACTTGCACGCGCGCATCATCCGCGTCTTTGAAAACCAGCCCTATCGCGTCCACTTCGCCATCATTGACAACGGCTCGCCCTACCTTGAGGACCACTACGTGATGCTCCCGGGCGAAAGCGGCATCCACCCGTATGTCATCATCCGCAGCCAGTTCGGCGGCGAAATGCGCACGATGTACCGCTTCGACATGCATATTCTCGACCATACCTGGACGCCCGAGCGCCTGGACCAACAGCTTTCCTACGCGTACCTGCAAAGCATTTCCGACCCGGGCAACGTGGCCGATGAGACGTGGCGCCTGCCGGCCAACAACCCCGCCGGACTGCCCGCGGGCACGGTGTATTCGAAATACGACTGGTGCCTGTATTATTCCGAGGCGCCGATGTGGGGCCATCTCGGCCACGGCTTTGGCGCCTGGTTCATCCCGGTGAGCACCGAATCCTACGCCGGCGGCCCGCTGCGCCAGGATTTGTCCGTCCACCAGGACGCGCTCATTTTGAATTACCTCGGCGGCGGCCACCTCGGCAGCGGCGGCACGGCCAGCGGGCGCAATGGCGAGAAGCTCCATGGCCCGTGGTATGTCTATTTCAACACCGGTGATTCGCTGGACGCCATCGTGGCGGATGCCAAAAAGACCGCCCTCGCCGAGGAAAAGAAATGGCCGTATCCGTGGATGAACGACCCGCTCTACCCGACCAAGCGCGCCGCCGTCACCGGGCAACTGACGGTTTCCCACGACCGCAGCGCAGCCCATGCCTACATCATCCTCGGCCAGCCCATCAACGCCAACGGTGGTGGTGGCGGCCGTGGTGGCCGTGGCGCGGGCACCGGCGCCAATAACACCGGGGCGGTGCAGGACCGCGCCGCGGGGCTCGCCAACCAGGCGGGGGATTACATTTTCTACGTGAAGGCCGATGCGGACGGCAAATTTACGCTGCCCAACGTGCGGCCGGGCAATTACACGCTCTACGCCTGGGAGACGCAGGGGCCCATCACCCAATCGTTCAGCAAGGACAATATCGAAGTTTCCGGGGACAAGGTGGACTTGGGCAAGCTCGTCTGGGATGCACCCTACCACCCCAACCTGCTCTGGCAAATCGGCCAGGCCGACCGCCTCGCCGGCGAATTCAAGCTCGGCAATGGCCCGCGCGCCGCCATGTTGCTGCACCAGGTGCCGCCGGAGCTGACCTACACCATCGGCAAAAGCAAGGAAGCCACCGACTGGTATTTCGCCCAGCGCAGCGGCACGTGGACGGTGGACTTCAACCTCGATAAAACCTACTCCGGCAACGCCTACCTGACTGTCGCCATCGCGGGCGGCCAGGGCAATGTCGAGTTGTCCGTCAATGGCGAACCGATTGGCGGCCTGTCCTATGGCGATGACGGCAGCGTGCGGCGCTCCGCCAACCGCAGCGGCCGCTATGGCCGCAATGAAATCACCTTCCCCGCCAGCCTGCTGAAAAAAGGCGCAAACACGCTGACGCTGCGCGCCCAGACCAGCGACAGTGGCAACGGCCTCATCAACGGCCTGATGTATGACACGCTCGTGATGGAAGCGGACTAATCCGCGCGCCACCCCCGATGCCTGACTCGCTCACGCGCCGGCATTTTATCTTCCGCGGCGGCATCGTGCTCGCGGGCGCGGCGCTGTCGGGCTGCATCACGCGACCGGAGCAGACGATGGCGGGCCGGGCCGTGGCGGGCGTGGCGACGGACGAGCCGGCGCTGCGCTTTGGCCTGGTGACCGACATTCATTACGCCGACAAGAACGTCGCCGGCACGCGCGTTTACCGCGATTCACTCGCCAAGATGCAAACCGCCGTGTCCACTCTCAACGCGGCGGCAAGGAAAGACGCCGCCGGCCTCTCTTTCGCCGTTACCTTGGGCGACATGATTGACACCCCGGACACGCCGGAGATGTCGCCGGAAAACATCGCGGTCGAAATCGGCTACCTGAAAACCATCGAAGCGGCTTGGGCCAAAATCGCGGCGCCGCGCCACTATGTGCTCGGCAACCATTGTGTTTACACCCTGACCAAGCCGGAATTTTTCGCGAACACCGGGGCGCGGCCCGCGCCCTATTCGTTCGACGCCACGTATCCGCACGGCGACGGCGCCGTTCATTTTGTCCTGCTCGACGCCTGCTTCAAGGCCGACGGCACGCCCTATGGCCGCCGCAATGCGGATTGGCGCGACACCCATATTCCCGCCGCCCAGGTGGACTGGCTCGCGGACGATTTGGCAAAGACGAAAAA
>DASZWY010000273.1:0-58639 GCA_035546135.1 Opitutales bacterium | reverse complement strand
CAATGCAGCCCGTCGGCGCTGACTTTGAAGCCCCAAACCTTGTCGGGAAACGCCAGCACCTTGTCCGCGTTGAAGGCCGCGGGCGTCTGCGCCTGCGCGGTGAGCGTGATCAGGCCGGTGGCCAGCAAGAGCGCGTGCGAGCTTTTCATGCGCGCCAGCATGACTGAAATATCCGCTTCGCGCAAGCGCGCTCGGCGCCCAACTTTAAGCCGCCGTTTTGACTTTGCGGCGGCGTGTGGCGACGACCAGGCCAATCACCGCCGGGACCAGCGCCCACGTGGCGGGCTCGGGAATGGCGGAGACGGTGTAGTCATGTCCGGAGAGCGTTGACCACGTGCCGGCAATGGTGTTGTTGCCGCCGTCGAACACCTGCAGGCTGGTTTCCGCGAAGGTGAGATGGACATTGCCCGAGGATGATCCCGAGGCGCTGCTCTCGAGCACGAGGCCTTCAGAAAGCACCACGTTTAAATCAACCGAAGACCCGAGGTTGAAGGGGACGTCAAAGGGGATCAGGGAATAATTGGCGATGTTGATCTCACCTCTTGGCAAAGCTTCGTTGGCGGCGTAATACCCGCCATAATCTACGCCATTGATGGTCATGTTATAGGTGATGGAACTGCCATCAGCACCCGTGGCGAAGCTGTGGCTCCAGTTTCCGTCTAGCTGGAAAAGGAAATGCGCTGTGGCGATGCCGGTCAGGGAGGTGTTGGCGGCGGAAAAGGTCAGCGTGTCCACCCAGGTGGCCGAAATACCATTGCTGACCGATACGGTGTTTCCGGTTGTGGGTACTGCGCCGGAAAGATTGGCCGTCAACAGGCCGTAATCTGCCGAATTGTCGAAAACACTGAGAGGGCCGGTGGAATTATTGGTGATTGGGCCGGTGGTGCTGTTATCAAATTCAAACAACCTCGGCTCGCTGCCGAGCCGGATTACCTTGACCTGCACATAAGGCGACGGCGGATTGTCGGCATGCAGGGCACTGGCCGTGAAGGCCAGCAAGCCCAGGGTGGAAAACATAACGCGAAGGAAGGAAGGGAGGGAGGAAGGATGCATCTAGGGTGAAATACCCAGTGCCTATAATCCCGTCAAGCGACTATTATGCAATGCTTTGCGATAGGAAGTGCATTACCGATAAAGGTTGGTTTCCACCACCTTGAAGGTGTCCTTGAGCCGGATATCGCGTGAGGAAGCGCCGACGAGGATTTGATAATCCCCCGCTTCGGCCAGCCAGCCGGGTTTGTCGGGATTGTAATACGCAAAGGCGCGGAAGCCCAGGGGGATGGTGACGGTGGCGGTCTCGCCGGGCTGGAGCGAAATTTTATTGAAGCCTTTCAGTTCTTTTTCCGGACGCGGCAGGCCGGGGCTGTCCTGATGGATATAGAGCTGCGCGACCTCCTCGCCCGCCCTCGCGCCGGTGTTCGTCACATCGAATTGCGCGGTCGCCCACACGCCTTGCGCGTGGTCGCCGGGCAGCAGTTTCAAATTCGAATATTGGAACGTCGTGTAGGAAAGCCCGTGGCCGAAGGGAAACAGCGGCTCGATGTTCTTGGTGTCATACCACCGGTAGCCCACGAGCAGCCCTTCCTTGTAATACTCCTGCCCGCCGGTGCCGGGGTAGGCGTCGGCGCCGAACGCCGCCGCCGGGGTATCGGCCAGTTGCCTGGGGAACGTGCACGGCAATTTGCCCGAGGGATTCACGTCGCCAAATAAAATGCGCGCGAGCGCCGTGCCGGCCTCGGAGCCACCATACCAGGCCTCGAGCAGCGCCGGCACTTTTTCCAGCCACGGCCCCATCTCGACCGGCGAGCCGGACACCAGCACCACAATGGTGCGCGGATTCGCGGCGACGACCTGCGCAATCAAGGCGTCCTGGCCGTAGGGCAGTTTCAAATCGCGGCGGTCGCTGCCTTCGGTGTCAAAATTTTTATTCAGTCCGCCGATGACAATGGCGACATCCGCCTGTTTCGCCGCCTGCACGGCTTGGGCGATGAGTTCAGGATTCGCCGCCGCCGGGACCGTCGCGGCACCGCCGCGCCGTCCGCCGCGTGCACCATTGGTGGCAATGTAGCCCTGCGAAAATGTCACGTTCACGCGATTGCCGACGCGAGCCAAAATGCCCGCGAGGGGTGAGACTTCGTTGAACGCCTTGATGCCCGAGCTTTGGCCGCCCGCCGCTTGCAGGCGCACGGCATTGTCGCCGATGACGGCGATGGACTTGATTTGCGCCGGGTCGAGCGGCAGCGCACCGGCCTCATTTTTCAGCAGCACCATGCCTTCTTCCGCGGAGTGCTGCGACGCGGCCTGGTGCGCGGCGGTGTTGTATGAACCTCCGGCGCGGTTGGGGTCGAGCACGTGGGAAGCGAACATTACGTAGAGGTTGCGCCGCGCCTTGTCATCGAGCAGCAACATGGGGTAGGTGCCGTCGAGCACGCCGTCAAGAAACGGACGCGCGAGAAAATATTGGTCGTAGGGCGTGCGGCCAATGCCTGTGCCCATCTCGAGGTCGAGGCCGCCGGTGGCGCAGCCCGCGGTGTCATGCGCCGCGCCCCAGTCGGTCATCACCAAACCGGGGAAGCCCCACTCATTTTTCAAAATCTGATTAAGCAGGTGGTCGTCCTCCGCGCAAAACACACCATTGATTTTGTTGTACGCGGCCATGACGGAGAGGCAGTGGCCCTCCTTGACGGCGGCCTCAAATGCCGGCAGGTAGATTTCGCGCAGGGTGCGCTCGTCCGCGTTGACGTTGATGGAATTGCGGTTGGTCTCCTGGTTGTTGGCGGCGAAGTGCTTCACGCACGAGGCGATGTCGCGCGACTGCTCGCCGTCGATGAAGCCGATGGCGATGCGCCCGGAGAGCCACGGGTCTTCGCCGAAATATTCGAATGTGCGCCCGTTCAGCGGCACGCGCTGGATGTTCACCGCCGGTCCGAGCATGATGTCCTTGCCGCGCCAGCGGGCTTCCTCGCCGAGAGCCTGGCCTTCTGCGCGCGCGGCATCGGGGTTCCACGTTGCGGCGAGGCAGATGCCGCAGGGGAACGCGGTCGAGTAGTCATCCGTGTGATTCGCGGAGTTGAAGCTGTTCGGGTCGATTTCCTCGCGCACGCCATGCGGCCCGTCGGACATCCACCGCTCGGGAATTCCCAGCCGGGGAATCGCGGCGGTCGTGAAGGTGCCGCTCCCATGCAGCAGCGTGTCTTTTTCCTCCGGCGTCATCCGCTTGAGCAAATCGTCCACACGCGCGGCGACCGGTTGCGTGGAGTCGAGGTAGGGCGGCTTGGAGTCGGCACCGGGCGCCGGGGCGCTTTGGGCCGAAAGTGTTGGCGCAACGAACAGCAACGAACCGAGCAGGAGCGTTTTCATGGGGGGTAAAGCTGGGCCTACGAAGCTGGATTAGGGCACGGTTGGCAATTTCACATCTTCGGCCTCGCCGTGGTATTTGACGCTGACGCCTGCCGGGGGCGCGGGGGAATAGCCGAGCGGCTTTGCCGGGGAAACGAGCACGACATTAAAAGCGCGGTCGGCGAGCAGGCCGTCAAAGGAGCCTTCGCGTTTGCCGATGCTCAGGGTTTTGGCGGCGTCATTCCACGCGAAGGGAATTTGCGCGAACGCGCCTTTTTCATAATCGAAGGTCAGGCCGTCATCTTCATAGAGGGTGAATTTGCCGTCAGCGCCGGCGTAAACATAAAGCGTCAGCGTCTCGGCCGGTTTCTCGCCGATGTATTGCTCGTCGGGGCCGTAAGGGATGATGGAGCCTGCGCGCACATAGAGCGGAATCTGGCCGTACGGCGCGGCGGTATCCACGGATTGGCCGCCGGGCTGGGATTTTCCGGTCCAGAAATCATACCACATCGCGCCTGCCGGGAGATAAACACTGCGGCTCCGCGCCTGGTATTGCGTGATCGGCGCGACGAGCAACGCCGGGCCGAACAAATATTCATCCGGCAATTCGCGCGCGGTGGTATCCTGGGGAAAATCCATGACCAGCGGCCGCATCATGGTTCCGGAGCGTTGCACGACCTCGCCTTCGAGCGAATAAATATAGGGAAACAGCGCGTAGCGTAGGTGATCGAACTTCAGTTCGGCCTGGTAAACCGGGGTGTCCTCGCCGCCGAGGTTCCACATCTCGCGGTTTTTCAACTCGCCGTGCACGCGCAGCAGCGGCGTGAAGGTGCTGTATTCAAACCAGCGCGCATTCAGCTCGCGCCATTCGTCGAGATTCGCGGGCGTGGGATTTGCGGTGGAGAAGCGCGTTGGCATCGTGTAGCCGCCCGTGTCCGTCGTCCAATAGGGCACGCCGGAAACGCAGAAGCCCAGCCCGGCGGGGATTTGCTTGGCCAGCGCGGTCCAGGTCGAGGTGATGTCGCCCGACCAGGTGGCGGCGCCGTAGCGTTGCTGGCCGGCGTAACCCGAGCGCGTGAGGATGAACACGCGCTGGTTGGGCGCCGCCTGGCGCTGGCCTTCGTAGATGCCTTCGCTGTTCATCAGCGCGTAGCCGTTGAGCACGCGCGCCGCCGGGCCGAGCGCCGTGTTGCCCATGAATTCCTTTTGCAGCGCGAGCGTCGGCGGCGAGGGCTGTACGACATCCGGTTCCGAGGCGTCCATCCACCATGCGTCCACGTGCTTGCTGAACAGCGCCGTGTTCAACTGGTCCCAAAACAGCTTGCGCGCGTCGGGATTGAACGCGTCATAGAAGGTGTAGTTGTAGCCGCCGCGGCCCACCCAGTCGTGCGCGGTGTCCAGGCGCGGGGTGTCATACAAGAAGCCCGCCTGCTTCATTGCCTGCGCGTTCGCGGTGGTCGGGTAAAATTTACCCCACACGGAAATCATGACGTGCGTGTGCAGGTCGTGCAGCGCCTGGATCCAGGCGGCGGGGTCGGGAAAGCGCGCCGGGTCAAACTCGTGCGAGCCCCAGGCGTTTTCCGGCCAGTACATCCAGTCCTGCACGATGTTATCGAGCGGAATTTGGCGGCGGCGGAATTCGCTGACGACATCGAGGCTCTGCTGCGCGGTTTCATAGCGCTGGCGCGATTGCCAGAGGCCGAAAGTCCATTGCGGCAGCATTTCCGCCTGGCCGGTGAGATGGCGAAACCCGGCGATAATCTGGTCGGCGTCCGGCCCGTAAACAAAATAGTAGTCTTCGCCGCCGGCAAATTCCGACCAGAGCGAGGTGTTGGCCGAGCCGCCGGGCGTCTTCCATTTCAATTCAAAATGGTTCGTCTGGTCGCCGCCGGATTCCGCGCGCATCGCGTAGTGCTTGCCGGCTTCGAGGTGGATTTTCACCTGGTCGTATTCTGTGAGCCACGCCTGCCGCCAGTGGTCAATGACGAGCCTGCCGTCAATCCATACTTTGACGCCGCCGTTGGAGTAAGTCTGAAATTGATAATCCCCGGTGACGGGCGCGATGACTTCGCCGCTCCAGCGCGTGAATTGCGGGCCTTGCGCGCCGCGGCCGCCCCGGCCACCGCGGCGGCCATTGGGCGCCGCGCCGCGCGTCAGGTTGGATGTCGTCGCGGGGTTTTGCAACTGGCCGGGTGTGGCCGCGCTGAAAGTGCCCATGGTCAGGCCGCCAGGCTGGCCGGAGGCGTCCACCAAATCTTCGGCGGGAATGGGCGTGAACTCGCGCAGGTCGCCGAAGCGCGTGTAGGAAAGATTGTCCCAGAGGATGCCGTAGCCGCGGCTCGAATACAAAAACGGCACGACCACGTTGGTATTGCGCTGCCACAAGTCGAGGTCATAGCCCTTGAGGTCGAGGATGCCCAGTTGGTGTTGGCCCAGGCCGTAAAGCGCTTCGCCGTCCTGCGCCTGCCATTGCTGGCGCACGTGATAAGTCGTCGCGCCATCCACTGTGGCCGATTCCAGCGCACGCCCCTCGGGGGTTTCGGCGAGGATGGTCTGGCCATCGCGGGTGGCAAACGTGACGGCGCCGGTCTTCAAGTCCGCACTGACGTGGAGCTTGTCGGTGTCCACGGTTGCCGTTGTGGCATTCTGGTTAAACGTCCACTTGGGGAGGTCCCCGTGCTTGGGCAGCACGTCGAGGCTCGATTGCGAAAAGAACGCCCGGTCGTGGGCGTAGGCCACGCGGATGACGCCGCTGCCGCGCACTTCCAGATCGAGGTAACCGTCGCCAATGGGCAGCACCACGCCGTCGGGCGATTGGGTGGCGTCCACCGGCGCCGTTGCGCCGGCGCTCAATCCGCCCGCAATCAGGAACGCGACAGCGGGCAGCAGGCGGTTCATGGCGAGGCGTAAGTTTGATGATTCTCGAAAGCCTTCATTGCCTGGCTCCATTGGGCAATGGCCTCCTTGTTGCCGGCGTCCTCCATAAACATGAGGGCGATGCGGCCATAGAAAATGGCGTCGTCAAACTTGCCGGCTTCCGCGCTGGCGCAGGCCAGGATTTGCAGGTTTTCGGGCGACTGCAAATGCAGGACGTCGGCGGCGCGGTTGGCCAGGTCGATGGCTTCGGCGCTGTTGTGCAGCTTCGGGTCCTTGGCCAGCACGAGCAGCTTGGCGAGCGCGGTGAGCGTCGGTTCGAAGTCGGGCGAAAGCTTCAAGGCTTCGCGGAAGGTGTCAATGGCTTTGGCCTGGTCGGTGGCGGTCAAGGCCATGGCGCGCTCGCATAGCACCTGGCCCTGCAAGGGCTTGGGCAGAAGGCTCATCGCGAAGTCCAGGGTCTTCTGCGGCACGGTCAAATCTGCCGGCAGGTGGGCCTCCACGTCGAGCAGCGCGAGCAGGCGGTCCATTTGCAAGTGGCGTAAATCGGTTTCCGTCGCGGTTTCAAAGCACTTTTTGATTTGGGCAAACGCCTCGGCGGGATGGTTGGTGTTGTAGAGCAGCAGGGCCAGGTTGACGCGGTCCTCAAAGGCGAAGTCGGGCGCGTTGGCCTTGTCAAGATCGTCGTAGACCTGTTTGGCGTCGGTCCCATAGGCAACCTGGTAGTTTTGCGCAGTCGGCAGGTCGCCCCGCCGCGCGGCGAGTTCGGAGAGGATTTGCTCCACCATCGCGCGGCTGATCAAGGCCGGGTAGTAGCCCGGGCGGGCCCGCAGGATGTCGTTGAGCCCCGCGCTGAGATTCGGCTGGCCATTCAGGGCGATCAGCAATTGCTCCGGGTTGTTGCTGGTCATCATGTATTGCGCATAGCGCAACGCCGCCTCGATGGGCGTCATGGTCGGCACGACTTCCAGCAGGCTGACGGTGTCGCCCTTGAGCAGCGGGCTGTTGGGCACTTGATAAGGCACGTAGCGCAACCAAGGCGGCGGCGGCAGACGCTCCAGCCAAAGCTTAAGGATGAAGGAGTCCTTCAATTTCAGGAACTGCGCCCATTCCTCATCGCGGTCCTTGGGCAGCCGCATCCCCGCGCCCAGCCGGGCGTACTCCATCGCAAACGGGTCCCAGGAGAAAATGGCAATGTGCGTGACGTGGTATTTGTCGATGAGCTTCTTGGCGTCATCCCAGGACGGCCCGGCGCTATAAATCTCGCTGGCGGCCTTCAGGCCATCCGCATTTTCCCAGTAAAGGGAGCCAATGCTATGGAAGCCGCCGAAATACATCATCCACGTGCTCGTGGTCGGTCCGCTGAGAATGACCCCCGTCTCGTCACCCAGGCGGATGCGCAGGCGCTCGGACAAGTCGCGGGTGATGACTTGTTGCAAGTCCAGCTCGCCAACGCTGCCCTTGTTGAGGATCCATGAGACCGCGGAGGTAACCGGGAAAGGCACCAGCACCATGGTCAGCATCAGCGCGGTCAGGGGCCGGCGGAAGCCCTCCCGCCACCGATACGGCGAGCCGGGGAAGGTGGTCACCAAGGCCGCCACGGCCAGCGCCGCGCACAACATCGCGCAACTGATGCCAAGCCAGCGGATTTGCATCACCGCCAGCGCGAGCATCATCAACGCGGGCAGCACCGCGATCAGCAGCACCGCCTTGAGCACGCGCGGCAACTCGGGCGCGAACACAATCAGCGCCATGGGCATGGCCGCCAGCGGGAGCATGCTGATGCCGCCCACGATTTGCATCGGCGACAGGGTGCTGATTTGCCGCATGAAACTGCGGAATTCCAAAATATAATCCTGGTGCAGGTTGATGAGCGCGGTGCCCGGGCGGATGATGAACACCTGGTCCCCGAACAGCATCACGACGGTGGGCAGCAGGCAGACAATCACAAGACTCGTGAGGGTAAGCAGCCAGTTCTTGCGCCAGTAGGCCTCCGGCTCGTCCGTCGGATGGTCAAACTTGATGAGTGAAAAATACCGCACAATCCAATAGGCCGCGACGACCAGCACCCAAAGGACAAACAGCACCGTCAATGGCAGTATCGTGGTCAAGCGTTGCTGAAAGACCAGGACGATCCCCGCCGTAATCAAGGTAACGCACCCATCAACCGCCAGCCAGGGCCATTGCCGGCGCCAGAATCCGCCTTGGGGTTGGGGCTGCGGTGATTGTCCGCTAATCAGCCAGGAGAGCCGGCACAACACATCGCCCGCGCCAAGCAGCGCCAGCGCATAGAGCGGGTGGTTGACCTCGAGCCGCATGGTGAAATGCGAAGGCGCGTATTCCAGCAGATAAAAGAACAGGCTGGCCAAACCGGCCGATGCCCCCCACACGCGCCAGAGGGTCGGGTCAGCCCGGCCCAGCGGCAATTTTTCCTCGGAGTTCTTGGTCAGCCCATAGGCAATCGCCGCGCCGAGGGCCGCGCCGCCAATCCCGCCCCAGACGCCCCACCAGTGGCCGGCGGTCCAGAAACTTTCCCGCAGGTCCACCACAAAAGCAAAGATGGCGATGGCGAAAGCGCCCAGCCAAGGCATGAGGGTGCCATTAATCATGCCCGCCGCGGCGATGCCGCCGGCAATCAAGCCGAGCACCGCGGGGCCAATCCCAAAAGCAAGCGCCGCGGGAATGGAACACAAGACCGGAAAGATTCCCATAATCCACGGGGCGGCGGCCTTCACCGCCGGGTTGGGGGCGCGCCCGGCTGGCCGCGCAAAAAAGCCGGTGCTGATGAGCGCGGCCACGCCGACGCCGAACAGCGCCGGAATCACCGAGGCGGTGCTGATCCACAAGCCGCCACCCACGGCGATGCCCGAGGCAATCATCCAGCGTTTGGCCTGGGGGCGCGTTGGCAGCCATTGCCACAACGCGCGCTCCACCGGCCCCAGGCTGTCGGCGTGCAAGTTTTCATTGCGCAGCCAGCCCGCCCCCGCGGCGGCCAGGAACAGCACCAATTCCAAATCGAAGGAGGCGACCAGCCCGTGGTGGTCGAAATAACCGACGAAGGAAAATTCGTAATAGGGATAAACCGCCACGAAACAGAACGCCAGCAGCGCGGTTGGAATCGAGCCAAACCGCCGCACGATCGCCAGGGGCACAAAGAACATCACCAGCGCAATCGCCAGCGTGTTTGCCCACTGGACCGTGAACTCGAGGTTATAGGCGATGGGCAGATGGTTGAACCGGGTGTAAATCCAGGCCAGCCCAGCCGCCAGCCAGTGCAGCGAACTGCTCCAATGCACGTCGCGACCGCCCACGTCTGGCTCGGGGTTGGTGGTGGAGGAGCTCGAAGTGCTCGTACTGCCGCCGTTGGTGACGAGTTGTTCGGCCTGCGAGCCTTTCATGACGACCTTGCTGTCGCTGCGCTGGCTGATGGGCGCCACGCCGTCATAGTCCACATGCCGGACGCGCAAGCCCTCGCGCCCGTCCAGCATCCGCTCGGTCTGCATCGTCCAGTGCTGGCCGTCCGTGCCCAGGGCGGGAAGGACGAGATTGTGCTGGTTGCCGGGGTAACCCGTGGGGGAATTCGGGTCATGGTCCGGCAACGGAAAATTCGTCATCGTGATGTTGGTCGTCGTCTTGATGGACTCCAGGCGCGCCATGCTGTCTTTCCACAAGTAACTGAAAGCCAGCAGCATCGAAAGTATCCACAAGAACCACCAGTTCTTCGACCAGTGCCGGGTGGGGCCAGTTGTAGTCGCCGGCGCGACGGCCGCGGCGGCAACCATGTCTTCTGCAACCGGCGGGTGGCCGTTGCGCAATTCCGCACTCAGCCGTTCATAGGCGCGGTTGAGCTGCCGCAGCTTCTTTTCCGCCTTGCGGCGGCGCGGCTCATCGTTGGCAAAGCGGCTGGGGTCCCATGTTTTCCGCAAACCCTCGTAGGCGTGCTCAACTTCATCGAGCGTGGCGCCGGGCTTGATATCCAGGATGCGGTAGGATTCTGCCAGTTCGGAGGGATTGCTCATGCGCGAAGGCGGGTCGGTTGGCCGGGTACAAAAGGTGGGTCGGGGGACGCAACAATCGGAAAAAAGGGAGGCGTTCGACAAGGCAGGCTGGCCGGGGGGCAGGCCGCTGCGTTGGGCGGAGGAAATGGGAGGATGGCGGCAACGGCGCGGGCTGACGACTTCGGCAGCGACCGCCGTGGGCAGGGAGGCAATGAGCCTATGGAAGGTGTAAACCGTTGCAAGATTGAATCGGTTCCCCAGTCAAGTGGCCCGGTGCGGCTTGGCCGCTTTGTCCGTTACGGCCCGTTTTTCGCTCGATTACGCCACGGGCGTTTCAAATGTATAACCGAAATACTCGATGTCCCGCGCAAAACGCCGCCGGACCCATTCGGCGGACTCGGCGTCGTAATAGGCGCTGTAATGCTGCGGGCGGCGCGCATTTTTCAGGTGGGGAAAATCCGGCGGGCGTTCAGCGCCGATGCCGGCGCAAATCCGCCGGAAATCCGAGGGCAGGGATTCAAAGCGGCCGACAAAGTCCATCCCGCACTCGCCGGAATCGTCGAGCAGGTAATCCAGCTGGCAGGCGCCCAAATCCTGGTTTCCGGGCTTCAAGGTGGAATTGCAGTAAATTTTCAGATTCTCCTTCAGGTTTTGCCCGCAAAAAATGTGGGCGCTGGTGCGTCCCTGGCGCAGGAACTCAATTTGGGAGAGGGCGCGGTCCCAGGGGTTGCGGACAATGCTGAACTTGAAATATTCCCGCAGGGGATATTCGCGGGCGAATTCCCGCAGTTTCAAATGCTGCTTTTCATGCTTGCCGGGGAGCCAGTGGCCGTCCCGCTTTTCCCAAGGCATATCCTCGATTTTCGCATAGCCGGTGGCCAGGGGAATCAGCGCGGCCTCCATGCTGGTCCCGGCGCATTTGGGGATATGGACAAAAATAAACGGCTTGGGCTTCCAGGCAATCATGGCAGGGCTCGGCGGTGCGCGCCGCGCCCATTATCTCGTGGCGGTATTGATGATGCCCAGCAAATTCTGACGCTGTTCGTTGGTAAGGGGCGCGTTTTGCACGGCTTGAGTCGCGGCCGCGGGGTCTTTCGCGGCCCATTGCGCCACCACGTTGCTGAGCTGGCTGGCTTGCAGGCCGGCGTTGCCGCTGATGGAGTTCGCCCAGTTGAACGCGGCGGCGAGGTCGTTGCCGCCTTCCACGGAAATCAATTGCACCACGGCGGCGTTGCGGGCGTCGCCCGCCGGCAGGGTGTTGACCCATTCGGATGCGGCGGTCGGGTTTTGCTTCACCCAGCTTTGCATCAGGTCGCTGGTCGCGGTGGTGAGAGCGTTGCCGGGGGGCAGCGCTGCGAGGGCCTCCGCCGCCTGGGCGGGGTTCTGCGTGCTCCATTTGTCAATGACCTGCACGATGGTCTTGTCCGTGAGCTCGCCCGGCGTCTGCTGTAGCGCGAGGTTCCAAGCCTGCTGCGGGTCGGCGGCGGTCAGCTGGACGGTGACGCTGTGGATTGCGATATCGCGTCCTTCATCCGGCGCGAGCGATTGCGCCCAGGCGATCGCGGCGGCGGGGTCCGCGCTTTCGCGATTGTCGGCGACGGTGCCAATCAACTTGGCAAACAGGTCAGGGTTGCTGTCGCGCAACGATTGGGCGTAAACCGTGGCGGCGTTGGGGTCGCTGGTCGCCCATTCATTGACCAGGTTGGCCGTCAGGTTGCGCGTGCTGGCCGAGGCGGGCAGACTTTGCACCCATTGCAACGCCGCGTTCACATCTTGTTGCGCCCAATTTTCCGCCAGCGTAGATACGGCGGAGTCATGAATCCCGCCAGCCGGAATTTCATCGAGCGTGGCCGCCGCCGCGGCGGGGTCCATCTGGCTCAGGGGGCCAATCAAATTCTTGATGATGGTATCGCGGGTTTGCCCGGTGGTGGTTTGCTCCGCCCAAGCTAGCGCGGCCTGGGGGTCATCCTGCCCCCATTGGTTGGCCACCACCATGGCCAGTTGCTGGCGGGCGCCGGGGTTGGCAACATTGTCCAGATAGCTGATGGCAGCCTGCGGATCCATTTGGGCCAGCGTGGTCACCGCTTGGTTGACGAATTGATCGCGTTGCTTGCCCGCCGGAACGTGGTCGGACCAGGCCAGCGCCGCCTGTGGATCCACGTTGGCCCAGCCTTGGGCCGCGCCAAGGATGGCAAAATTGCGGTCGCGCGTGGGCGGAAGCTTGAGGGCCGCGGCCATGGCGGCGCCCGGGTCCGTAGCGGCCCAAGAGGCAAAAACGCTGTTGTAAACCCCGGACGTCAGCGGGCCGGCGGGTGGCAGCATGTGCAAGGCGGCAATGGCCGTGTCGGGATTGTTGCTGACCATCCCCTTTAGGATTTCCGCGGTGAGATTTTCCCGCAGGCTCGGGTTGGTGATGCGGCCGACTCCGGCCAGCGCCTGCACGGGGTCAATGTTCGACCACGTGGTGAAGAGCATATCGAGCATTTGCGGGCGGCCATGCGCGTTCGAGACGGAATTGGCCCAGGCCAGCGCGGTTTGCGGGTCCAGCCGCACGAGACGGTCGAGCAGAATATTGATGGCGGTGCGGTTCTTGCCGGCCAGCGGCTGCTTGCACAAATCATCCAGCAGGGCGCGGGCGCCGTCGGCATCGAGGTGGTCGGCCAGTTCAATCATATTGCGGAGAAAATCCACATTGCCCTTGATGCTCAGCACTTCTTTGAGGCTGGCGGACGAGGGGGCCGAGGCGCCGTTTTTTTTGGCGGACAGGAAGCGTTTTTGGGCTTGGTCGAGCGCGGTCTGCAAGGTGCTGATTTCATTCTGTTGCCAGATCAGGGCGGCAACAGCGGTCGCGGCGGACACGAACGAGATTAGGATGAAATGCGGGGTGCGCATGGAAGACGGCAACAGCGGAAAATCAGCGAGATTTTACGGCTGGAAGCAGGCAAAAAAGGGGGTACGACGCTTTTTCCTGAAGAACGGCCCTTCAGGTAAGTTCATCATACTTCACAAAAATACCACCTATCCGGGAATGCAATAGCATTATGATAGACAATGACCCTAGTTTTCTAGGTGCCTTCCTGTAGCCAAGCCTCAGGTAAATACTGTAGCCTGGTTTGCTCCCTCCGAGACACAGAACTTGCGTAGCCGCCCTGGCGCGGGCCATACTCAAAAATGTCCGCAACGCTGGGAATTCTGTTTCTCCATCACAAAATTGACGACGTGGTCTGCGCCAATCTGTCGAGCGTGCGCCGGCACAACCCTGACGCCACGATTGTGACGATGAGCGCCGGCGCGGCCTTTCCCGGGGGGTATTCCCTGGCGGCGACCCCGGCCCTCCAAAAACTCCACGCGGCCAACCCCAAAAAATCGTCCGATTGGCTGGTGTGCTCGTGGTTTCTCCAGCGGCGTGAGCATTGCGCCAAGTGGTGGATTGTGGAGTGGGACACCTATTGCACGATGTCCGTGCGCGAGTATTACCGGCCGGTTTGGGAGTTCCCCCTGGTGGTCTCGAGCGTGCGGCTGCCCTACCGGGAGGTGGAATGGGGCTGGTTTGACTCGGCCAAAAAGTTCCCCGCCAAATACCGGCCCTTTGCCATGGGTGGCACGCCCTTCATCTACTTGGTCTCGGACCGGGCGCTTCGGGCTACTTGCCGCCTGTTGCTGAAAGTGCCGTTTCGCGCGGGCAACGGCGAATTGCGGTTTTGCACCGCCGCGAATTGGTGCGGGTTTCCGCCCTGCGGGTTCAGTCCTCCCCGCGATCTCATCACTTGGATAACCTTGCAGGAGGCGCCCGCATACAAGGGCATCTTTCATCCGATCAAGCGGCGAATCGTGCGGCGAAAGAAAAAATAACCGCCGGGTGCCTGCCGCCCGGTCTGGTTTGAACTGTTGACGCAGGCGCCCCCGCGCGGTTCAGTAAGGGGGATGTCGGCTCTGTCGTCCCACGCTTCGCGTTCGCCGGAAAAGCCGTCGGTCCCAATGGTGGACCGTCCCTCTTGGGCGCAACGTTTTGCCACGCTGAAAAACGTGCCCCGCCTGTTCCGGATGGTGTGGGAGACGAATCGCCGGCTCACATTGGCCATCATGGCGCTGCGCGTGGTGCGGTCGGTGATTCCGCTGGGAATTCTGTGGATTGGCAAACTGATCATTGACGCCGTGGTGCTCGGCGTGCGGATTCACACCGCCGGAGGCACGCCGGATTGGTCCCAGCTCTGGCGGCTGGTGGCGGCGGAATTTCTCCTGGCCATTCTCAACGACGCCGTCACGCGCGCCAACACGTTGAGCGAATCGCTGCTGGGCGACCGCTTCAGCAACGTCGTCAGCGCGCGGCTGATGGAGCACGCCGCGACCCTGGACCTGAAACAGTTTGAGGACTCGGAATTTTACGACCAGCTGGACCGCGCGCGGCGCCAGGCGACCAGCTCGGTGGGGGTCCTGGCCATTGTGCTGGGGGCGGTGCAGAACTTTTTCACCCTGATTTTGCTCACCGGGGCGCTGGTGCTGTATGTGCCGTGGCTGCTGATTCCCCTGGCCATCGCGGTGCTGCCGTCCTTCATCGGGGAGGCCCACTTTGCCACCAAAAGCTATTCGCTGCTTTACCGCTGGACGGCCGCCCGGCGCCAGCTCGACTACTTGCGCAACGTAGGCACGAGCAATCAGGCGGTCAAGGAGGTCAAGCTCTTCACGCTTTCGGACTGGCTGGTGGGGCGGTTTGTCGCGTTGGCGGATTCGTTTGAGGAGGCGAACGCCCGGCTGGCCATTCACCAAAGCCGGGTGGGCTGGCTGCTGGCGGTGCTGAGCACCACCGGCTACTACAGCGCCTACGTCTGCATCATCGTGCTCACCGTGCAGGGCTATCATTCCCCCATGGGCGTGTTTACCATCGGCGTTTTTGCCTTCCTGGCTGCGTCCTTCCGGCAAAGCCGCGACCGGATTCAGGGCATCCTGATGTCGGTTTCGCAGCTTTACGGCCAGGCGCTCTATTTGAACGACCTTTTCACTTTTTTCGACATTCGGCCGTCCATCTTCTCACCGCCCAACGCCCGGCCCGTGGCCCGGCCCTTCACGCAAGGCTTTGAATTTCGCGACGTGAGTTACCGCTATCCGGGCAGCGAAGTCTGGGCGGTGCGGCATGTGTCATTCACGCTTACGCCCGGCCAGCGGCTGGCGCTGGTCGGCGAAAACGGCTCGGGGAAAACCACCCTCGTCAAATTGATGACCCGCCTTTACGATCCGAGCGAAGGCGTCATTTTGCTCGATGGCGTGGACCTCCGCGAATACGACCTCGCGTCGTTGCACCGCGCCATCGGCGTCATCTTTCAGGATTTCATGCGCTACGACCTGGTCCTGCGCGAAAACATCGGGGTGGGGGAGTTGGAGGCGCTGGAAAATCAGGAGCGAATTGAGCAAGCGGCGGCGCGCAGCCTCGCGTCACAGGTCGCCGGCCGCCTGAAGGGCGGTTACGAACAAATGCTGGGGCGGCGTTTTGAAAACGGCACGGAGCTTTCGGGCGGCGAATGGCAAAAAGTGGCGCTAAGCCGCGCCTACCTCCGCAGCGCCGAATTGCTGATTCTCGACGAGCCGACCGCCGCGCTGGACGCCCGCGCCGAATTCCAGCTTTTCCAGCGTTTCACGGAATTGACGCGGGGGAAGATGGCCATCCTGATTTCCCACCGGTTTTCGACGGTGCGCATGGCGGACCGCATTCTGGTGCTTGATCGGGGCGTGGTCATCGAAGAAGGCTCCCACGAGGAGCTGGTCGCCAAGGGCGGCCGCTATGCCGAGCTGTTCGAGTTGCAGGCCTCGGCTTACCGCTGAGCGCCGGCCGTTCTGGGCGCCAGGTGCCGGCCGCGCGTGAAATGGGGATTGTCCCAGATTTTTCCCGGCAAATAATTATATTGGAAGCCCAGTTGGCGGGCCACGTAATTGAAGCTGAGTTGGTCGCGCCGCGAGCCGGTCTTGATGGCGTCATACCACGCCTCGTCAAACCGTTGCATGGCGCGGGTGTGCCGACGGAAAAGCACCATGCATTCGGCCAGCCCGTTTTCCACGGGATAGCCTTCGTCGAAATACCGCTGGATTTGGCGGTGGATTTTTTTCGGATCATCCAGGCCAAGGGCCAGGCAGGCGTGGGCTTCCTGATACACGCAATTTCTCAAGCGGTGCTTGAAGAGCGCCAGGTCGTGATGGCACAGGTAGGTTTGCGGCCACCGGCGGAGGGGGAGCGGGGATTTGATGCCGATGGTTCCGTCAATCCAAAGGCTGTATTCCGCCTCGGGAAAATATTTGTGGGGCAAAAGCTTGTGGATTTTTGCATTCCGGCACGGGTCGCGGAACCGCCGGTAAATGGGCCGGGATTGCCAGCCGGGCACCGTCGTGGGCTCGTCCAAAAACGCCACAAACTCCGCCTCCTTCAGCCACAGTTCCGGCGGGGGTTTCAGGCGGTCGTAGCCCGGCGTGACAGCGGTGTAAACGACGAACTTGCTCATGCAGGGAGTGGCAAATTTTTGAATGCGACGGCGCGCTCACCGGGCCGGCGCCGCGCTGGCGGGCTTTTTTTTGCGGGGCACATGGCCGCAGTGCGGGGTGTAGGTGAAATACGGATTTTTGGTGTAATTGCCCGAGAAATGACGGAATTTCAATTTCAACTGGTGCGCCACGTAATTGAAGCTGAGCTGATCGCGCCGCGAATAGTGGGTGATGATGTCGTGCCATTGCTCGTTGAAGCGGCGGATTTGCGGGGTGTGGCGCCGCAGCAGCACGCAACCTTCGATGAGGCCGTTGTTGAGGGGATATTTTTTTGACCGGTAGAGCTCGACTTGCCGGTAGATTATTTCCGGATCGTCCTTTTTTTGCTCGAGGCACGCCAGGGCCTCGAGATAAACGCACTGCCGGCGCCGGTGTTTGAAAACCGCCAGGTCGCAATCGCCCAGGTATATTTCCGCCAGTTCGGCGAAGGAGAGCGCGGTGGTGATGCTGATCGAGCCGTCCACCCACATCGTGTATTCCTGGTCGGGAAAATACACGTGGGAAAGGATTTTGTGGATTTTGGCGTTGCGGCAGGGGTCCGTGAATCCTTGGTGCAGGGGCCGGATCTCCCAGCCGGGGGTGGGGGGTGTTTCCTCGAGAAACGCGACGAAATCAACGGCATCCCGCCAGTGTGCGGCGGGCGGCTGGAGGTGGTCGTATCCCTTGCTGAACGCGGTGTAGACGACGGGCCGTTTCATGCCGGATTTTCCAGCCGGGGACATTCGGGCGGTATAACGTTGCCTTGGGGGATATTTTGGCCAGAAACAAATATCCTCATGCCTGGATTGAACACCACGCGCACGGGTTCAGCAAGTGTGTTTACCATGCACGGCGTGGTGGCGGGGCTCGAGCCGGACACCTGCGCGCATCGGGGGCTGTTCGAGCCGGCGCAATTTGTCAAACACCTGCGGTCGCGCAAAACCCCTTACGTGGAACTCGCGGCGGCGCTGCGCGGCGAAGGCGACGCGCTGACGATTGACGACGCAACTTTTACCGCCTGTGACGCCGCCGCCCTGGCCCGCGAGCACGGCCATCATGTCACGCTCTTCATCAACCCGGGCAATGTGGCGGCGGGCGAAACCTATTTTTTTGTTTTGCTCAACCTCGTCCTCGACCGCACCACTTTGCCGCGGCTAACTTTGGGCGGACGTGATTTCCCTCTCCGCACAACCGCGGAGCGGCGCGAATTGCGGGAATATTTCAAACGGCGGCTGCTCACCCTGGCCGGCGAAGCGGACCGCCGGGAACTCGTTCACGCCGCCGCCCGCCAGCTCGGGGTCGCCGACTTGTCGGTTCCGCGCCCGCTCCAGACGGTGGGCGTGGATGTTTTGCGCGAGCTTGGCCGCCGGCAGGTGAACATCGCCAACCATGGCTGGACGCACGGTTCCGTCGGCGCGTTGCCGGCCGACCACATCAAACAGGAAATCATCCGGGGGCGGGAATGGATCAATCGCGAATTGGGCCAGCCGGCGCTCGCTTACGCGGTGCCGTTTGGCCAGGCGTTGCCGCCTTTCAGCGCGAATGCGAAAATCTATGAGATTTGGCTGACCAGCCATGAATTGCTGCACGACGGTTTTATCGGGCCGCACGTTTTCAACCGCACCACCTTGCGGCTCGGATGACGCACCGGACCCTTACAAGTGTTTTAGTTTGACGGGCATTTGCCGCAAGGCGTCCGCCACGGTTGTGGCAGTCACTTCCACCACCGGCCACAGCGACGCCGCCTGCACCAGCGCGGGCGAGGCCTCCGGGTGCCAGACGGCGGCGACAAAACCCGGGTCCCCGCACACTTCCCATTGCGCCGACACAATCCAATCGTGCAGTTGCCGGCGGGTCTGGCGCGGATTTTTCCGCAAGCCCTGAAAAAGCTGCAGTAAGTTTCGATCCCGGCCGGTTTTCTCATCGCATGCGTAGCCGAGGTGCACGCCGTATTGCCGCAGGCGTTCGGCCACCGCTCGCGGCGCATGGAGGTTGACGAGGCGCAGCTCCGGCCCGGGCGGGTTCCAAAACCGGCGCGGATAATATCTGCCCGCGACGTCGGAGGGCCCGCGCATCTGGCCGGCCACGAAATAATCCGGAGCGTACACCCGGTGGGCCCGTTGAAGCTGCGGGTCGCGCGCCATGATCTTGTCGCAGTGCGCGTCCCCCTTGAAAGTCCCCGCGTTGCGCCAGGCCCGGCAGAGTTTGGCCAAGTATTCCCCCCGCACCGCATAGCAGTGGGTGCGCTCGCAATCCACGCAACGGTATACGCCTGGGCGAACCTCGCGCGGCCAGCCCGCGGAATCCACCACGTGTTGCCCGCCCAGCATCAAGCCGTCCCAGTCATCCGGCACGGCGCGGAGAAACCGCCGCATTTTTTTCCGGAAATTTTCGGCGAAGCAAACGTCGTCTTCGAGTATCAGCACGCTCTGGGCGCCGTCCTGAAGGGCGTTTTCGAGCACGGCGAGATGCGACTGAAGGCAGCCCCAGGCGCCGGCGCCATGCTTCCACGTTGCCGGAGGCGGGAAAAGCGCGGCCTCCACCGCCGGGAAAACCACCGGGGGCAGGAACGGCCAGTCGCACGCGCGCAATGCCCGGCGGACCCGCGCCAGGCGGTCCGGGCGTTTTCGCAAATTGATCAGCACGATCCGGTCGAAATACCGCCGCAGGTCCATGGGCATGCGAAATTCCAAGATGTTGGGGGAAAGGCAAATTTTTTCGGAGACCACCGCGGTGCCGGATTGCTTCGCCAAATGATTCGTTGACAGGGCCTGATCTTCCCGATGAATCAGGCCAATGGAGCGGACGGATTTGCCCGATGAGCAAAAACGGACGGTGAAGGCCTACGGCGCGCTGTCGCGCAAGCGGCTCGAGCGGATTCGCGGGGAGGTCGTGCGGTTGCTCGCGGAATCGGACCGCCCCGTCGCGATTTTAATCAACAGTCCCGGGGGAAAAATTGATTTCCTCAGCACCTTCGGCGAGCTGTTGACGCCCTCCAAAACCCGCGGCGCCAAGCCGCCGATTATCACCGAGGTTCACGAGCAGGCCCGGAGCTCGGCGGCCTACCTGCTTATTCTGGGCGATTACGCGTGCGCGCTGCCGTCCAGCAAGCTGCACCTGCACGGAGTCAAATATCGATCCGGCGCCAAGCTCCAGTGCCTCGCCGCCGAAGAGGCCGCGTTGATGGCGCTGCGGCTGGACCGGCAGAACCGGCTGATTGCAAAAAAAATGTCGGAGCGAATCGCGGCGCGGCTGGCGGTCCGCCAGCGGGAATGGGCCCGCCAAATCGCCGTCCCACCGCGGGATGCGGCCAAGCGTTTGCATTCTTTGGTGCAATTCCTGGCGGCGCGGATAGTTGCCGAGAAAAACCGGCAGCTCCTGCGCGAAGTCGCGGAACATTTTCAATCGCTCTATCCGCAATGGACTTGGATGAAGCGGCCGGGCGGAGGCCGGGCCGGGCCGCCGGTGATAGACCAGACCGCTTCTCTCAAAAAATGGGTGGCCGGCCAGTTCCAGGAATTTGCCGCCGGCGGCGGGGCCGGCGATATCGTTTCGTCGCTCGGGCGGCTGATTGATTTTGCCCACGTCCACGCCTTTGCTTCCCTGGAATTCCCCTCGGGGGTTCCGGTTGCGGAGTCCCTTGAACGGCAGCAACTGCAATGTTTTGCGTTTGCCTTGAGCTGGCGGCTGCTGTTCGGCGAAAACGCCCTCTCGCCGGAGGATGCGTATTGGCTGGGGCTGATTGACGAAGTCACCGGCACGGCCTTGGCCGGAACGCGTCCGGCTTGACGGGCGTTATTTTTTGGCCGAAACGGCGCGCCGGCTCGGCGGCGGGCGGCGGTACCACAGGCCGCGTTTGTATTGGTCGCCCCGCGTCACCGAGCGATAGTGAAAAATGAAGGAACGGAGCGAAACGACGTTTTTCCAGCCCCGCTCCATCATCCGCCACTGCAGCTCATGTTCGCTGTGGACCATCGCGTACGGTGGCGCGGGGTTGAAGACGTGCCGCGAGTCAAACCGGCCTTCCCACCAGCGTTCGGTGCGGGCGAACAGAAAAAATCCATTGGCCGCGGAAACCGGCACCCCGTCGGATTTTTCGTAACGGCGCCGCAATTGCGCCGCCACCTTCGCGAGCGCCGCCGGACGGTCCGATGGTTTGTAGCCGCGCACGTGGTCCCAGATGTTTTGTTCGCGGTTGGAGAGCCCCGGGCCGTTCGAAAGCGGGCCGACCAGGCCGACGTCCGGGTCGTTGGCGAGCAGTACCGGCCCCTGCCACCACTGGGGGGTGAAGAGGATGTCGTCGTTGCCGCAGATGGTGTAGCGGGCGCCGAATTTTCGCGCCAGGCGCAGCCCGTGGTTCCAGGAGCGGGTGACGCCGCCCCGGGTCTTGAACGGGTGGGCCGCGACATTCCACCGCCGATCCCAGAACCGGTGAAATTTGGGGTGGGCGTCGTCGATCACCACGGCCAGGCCGCGTTCGGTGTGGCGAAAAAAGGATTCCAGCGCCAGCCGCGCATAGTCGTACTGCCCGTAGGTCGGGCAAATAAAACAATATTCGCAATCGGGGTGCATCGGCGGGAGGGGCGCAAGGCCGCGCTTCTTCTAAGGGAGGGGATATGAACCTTGACAAGAAAATTGCAATGTAGTTCAAGACTGTCCCTTACCTGGCCGGTCGTTGCATGAATCTGCGGAATGTATTATTTCTTGGCGGCCGGAGCAAGCTGGCGAGCGTGCAAATCCGCTGCGTGGAGGTCGCCAAGGCGCTCGGTTGCGATTGCCGGATTCACGAACCGTTCGCCGCGAACATCCCGGACCAGTATTCCGCGTTCGTCTGCGTGAAGTCCGTGCTTGCTCCTGGCGAACTGGCCCAGCTCGCGAAGCGCGGCACCGTAATCTGGGACATCATTGACTCCCCGCCGCCCCAGGAACACGTCTCGATTTACCTCGCGAGCACCAAGACGACGCGGGAACTGTTTGCCAGCTATGGCCGCTGCAAGGTGATTCCGCATTACCATTGCAACCTTTCCGGCCAGCCCAATCCACTCCCGCGGACGCGCCGCCCGGCCTGGATTGGCAGCGATTACTGGAAGCCGCATTTGGAGGGTTTCGACTTTGACAGTTACGACGTGAAGGGGATGAGCCGTGACGACGTCATCCGCGCGCACCGGCAAATCGGCATCGGGCTGAATTTTCGCAACCCCCGGCCCCCGATTTTTTGGAAAAACCACCAAAAGCTGCGCTACCGATTCCATGTCGCGATCAATTCCGGCATCAAGCTGATCAACTGCGTCGGCTTTGGCATTCCCTCCGTTTCCGACCAGGAGCCCGCCTATCATGAAATTGGCGCGGATTGCACAATTTTTTCTTCGCTCAAAAAATGCGCCAAATGGGTGCGGGCGTTGCAAAACGACGATGAGCTTTACCTGGACTTGCGAAAAAAATGCCTGCGCCGGGCGGCGCACTATCATTTCGACACCGTCATCGAAAAGTACCGCAAGTTTTTGACCGCGCTTTAGTTCCACCGCCTCGCGGCGCTTCCTCCCCATTGGGTCGGCGAATCTAGGCCAGCAGGTTCTTCAGGTAGGCGCTATAGGACGAGGCGCCGAGCCGGGCGACTTGCGCCTCGAGTTGGGCCGGCCCAATCCAGCCCTGGCGGAGGGCGATTTCCTCGAGGCAGGCAATTTTCAAGCCTTGGCGCCGCTCGATGACTTGGACGAACTGGGCGGCGTCGAGCAGCGAATCCGGCGTGCCGGTGTCGAGCCAGGCGGTGCCGCGGCCCAGCAATTCCACGTGGAGATTTTTTTCTTCCAAGTAGCGCCGGTTCAGGTCGGTGATTTCCAGTTCGCCGCGCCGGGAGGGCTTGAGCTGGCGGGCCAGGCCGGCGGCGCGCGCGTCATAGAAATACAGGCCCGTCACCGCGTAATTCGACTTGGGCTGCGCGGGCTTTTCCTCCAGGGAAAGCGCGCGGCCGTCGGCGGCCAATTCCACCACGCCGTAAGCCGAGGGGTTGGCGACGTGGTATCCGAAAATCGTGGCGCCGTCGCTGCGGGCGTCCGCCGCTTGCAGCGAATGGGTGAAGTCGTGCCCGTAAAACAGATTGTCGCCCAGAATCAGCGCCGAGGGGCGGCCGTCCAGAAATTGTTCGCCAATGATCAATGCCTGCGCGATGCCCTCCGGCTGCAGTTGCTCGGCATACGCCAGCTTCACGCCGAAGGTCGAGCCGTCGCCCAGCAGGCGGGTGAACAGCGGCCGGTCCCCGGGGGTGGAGATGAGGAGGATTTCCCGAATGCCCGCGAGCATAAGCACGGACAGCGGATAATAAACCATCGGCTTGTCGTAAACCGGGACGAGCTGCTTCGACACCGCCAGGGTCAGCGGAAACAGCCGGGTGCCGGAGCCGCCGGCGAGGATGATGCCTTTGCGTTTCATGAGACGGGCGCAGAATGGCCGAGCCGTTCGCGGGCGTATTTTCGAGAGGTGATATCGTCACACCAGGCGCGATGGGTCAAATACCAATCCACGGTTTTGGCCAGCCCCTGGTCAAACGCGGTGTGCGGGGTCCAGCCCAGCTCGCGCTGGAGTTTGGAGAAATCGATGGCGTAGCGGCGGTCGTGACCGGGACGGTCGGCGACAAAACTGATTTGGGCCGCGTGGCTCTGACCGTCGCCGCGGGGGGCTTTGGCGTCGAGGATGGCGCAGATTTGCCGGACGGTCTCCAGATTGCTGCGTTCGCAACCGCCGCCCACGTTGTAGGTTTCGCCCACGGTGCCGCGCTGCAAAATTTGCGCGATGGCCGCGGCGTGGTCCTCCACGTAAATCCAGTCGCGGCGCTGCTGGCCGTCACCATAGACCGGCAGCGAGCGGCCTTCGAGCGCGTTCAAAATCATGAGCGGGACAAGTTTTTCGGGAAATTGAAAGGGGCCGTAATTGTTGGAGCAGTTGAGGGTGAGCACCGGCAGCCCATAGGTTTGCCACGCCGCGCGCACGAGGTGGTCGCCGGCGGCTTTCGAGGCGGCATAAGGCGAGTTGGGCGCAAACGGCGTGGTCTCGGTAAAGGGCGGCGCCGCGGGCGTCAGGGCGCCGTAAACTTCGTCCGTCGAGATATGCAAAAACCGAAACCGATTTTTCTGCGGCGGCGCCAGTTTGGCCCAATAGCCGCGGGCCGCGCTCAACAGCCGCCACAAGCCCACGACGTTGGTTTGCACAAACGGCTCCGCCGAATCAATCGAGCGGTCCACATGGGTTTCGGCGGCGAAATTGACGACGGCGTCAATTTGCTGCTCGGAAAACAGGCAGGCCGTCAGGGCTTCGTCGCCAATTTCACCATGAATAAAAACGTAGCGCGGGTCGCCGGCGCAGTCGGCCAGGTTGGCGGGGCTGCCCGCGTAAGTCAGCTTGTCGAGGTTGACCAGCCTGCGCACTGGGGAGCCTTTATCCGCCAGTTGCCGGCGAATGAAATTGCTGCCGATAAACCCGCAGCCACCGGTGACGAGGAGATTCATGGCGGTCGGGGTGGGATTAGACAGCGGTTTGCCACTGGCGCAAGGCGCGCGCGATGGCGTCGTGGACTTCGGCCAGGGGAATGCCGGCCCGCGTCAGCTTGGAAGAATCCAGCACGCAATTGGAGCGGGGGGTCTTCGCGGCCAGCCGCATAAATTCAGCTTCATTTTCAAAAAAAGCAAACGTCTTATCGCCGGCCACGCCGCTTTGCTGGAGGAGGCTGACCACCTCCCGCGTCGTAATTTGGCCGGGGTTGGTGACGTTGTAAGTGCCAAAGGGCAGCCGCCGCTCCCAGCACGCCAGCGTGGCGGAGACAAATTCATCGAGCTGCGAGAGCGAGTTGGTGGCCTGCAGCAGCCGCTCGTAGCGCAAAAGCTTGCTCAAATAATTGCGCGGGTGGTCCATCGAATTGAAGGGAATCCGCAATCGCCAGATGTAAACGTTGGGCCGGCCCGCCAAAATTTCCTCTCCCATCGCCTTGGTGCCGCTGTAAAACGAACAAGGCCCGGCGCGGAAGGAAAAGTTGGGCGGGTCGTCCTCCCGGAATCCAGCGCCATCCGGCCGGGTTCCCGAATAAATGCAGCCCGATGAAACGTGCGCCCACGCCGTTCCTGTGGCCTCGCACGCTTCC
The DNA here is from genome assembly GCA_035546135.1 of Opitutales bacterium. Lineage (GTDB taxonomy): Bacteria > Verrucomicrobiota > Verrucomicrobiia > Opitutales > JABDGR01 > JABDGR01. The sequence continues at coordinate 33,790 of DASZWY010000273.1, read as the reverse complement.
GCAATGATGCCGGGCAGCACCGCGTTGGCCGACAGGCACTCCGTCTGGTGCAATTCGCACGCGTCCACCGTCGGCTTGCCCGTATAGCCGGCCGCGTTGATTAAAAAATCCGGCCGGGCCGCGGCCAGCGCCTGGCGCAAAATTTCCGGCCGGGTGTAGTCCAGTTCCGCGCGCCGGATGATTTTGAAGGCCAATCCCCGATTTTCGAACAAGCGGCTATAGGCGTGGCCGAGATAGCCGGATCCTCCGAGCAGGTAAATCATCATGGCGGCGCGAGGCAGTGTGGCGGCGAGCTTACTTGCTCAAAATGGGGGACGGAAGCCTTAATCCCGCCTTCAAAATGCGTCGCGCGTCGGCAGTGTAAACCGCCTAATTCACAATGAATCGAGGCGCTCGCGGCAGCACATTAAACAAGTGCCGGAAGGGATGCCGGAGGTTTTGTTGGACGATAAAAACCGCCCAAATCGCAATGGGGGCCGAAATTTCCCGTAAGTATCTTAATTATAAGCCCTTAGATCATGCCTAGTGCGCTTATGCCGCCCAAATAGGGTCTATCGTGTATATCCTGGCAAAAAAGCCTGTAGATAGCTAAATAAGTGACTTATGATTAGTTCGTTATATTATGATTGGCAAGTTGATGAACGGACAAAACTAATGCTAAATTTTCAATTGACGAAGCCGATAATATGGGGCAAGTTACTCAACGAATACTCATTTGAGCCCATTGCTATGAAATCCAAAAACTCCATTTCTGCCAAAAAACTGAGCAAGCAGACCGCTAGCTGGCTGCGCAGCGTCAAGCTCGAGCATTTGCACATGCTCGCCAGCAACGACACGTTCTCGCTCCTGAACTTGAGCAGCAGCCGTGCGGTCAGCCGTAGTCGTAGCCGCAAGTAGTCTCCCCTCAGTTAAATTCCAGCAGGCTGGAGTTTTTACGCCGGGTAGACTTGGCGCAACTCCAAGCAGACATGGCAGGTTTCGGGTGAAAACTCGGTGAACTCGAGCCGTCTTGCTTGAATCCGCCGCTTTGGGCAGCACGTTAAATGCGTTTGCGCATTTCGACACCGTCCCGTGAATGATCAAATTGGTGCGGGCGGAGGGAATCGAACCCTCGATTCCATCTCACAAAGTTTAGGTTTTGTATCTCACTCTAGGAATGGACATTAACAAACATCCTTGACGTTGCCGGATTGTTAGTGTTTGTTAGTGTCATGGCGAGTGTCTACAAGCAAGTTGATAACTCAAAGTTTTGGATTGCGCGTTTTAGGATGCCAGACGGCAGATGGGTAGCGCGCTCAACAAAGCAAACCGACCGTGGTAATGCTTTGCGTTTGGCGCATGAATGGGAAGGGGTGGCAGTATCGGCTGGCGAGTTGACCCCGGCTGGTGCTGCCGTGGGCAGAGTGACAAGGGAGATTATTGAGCGTGCCACCCGATGCAAGATAGAATCCGTTTCGATCGGGGACTTCCTGCGCCAATGGACTGCTAGAATGGCCGCCACGAAGGCTCCTGGCACCGCCAGACGCTACGGCGACGTAATCGAAGGGTTCCTAGCCCATGTGGGGCCAGATATTCAGCGTAGGAGCCTTGCCGCCGCCAATACGGCCCTTGTGCAAGGCTTCATTGATGCCGAAAGTGCCCTGGGTAAAGGAGCGCATACCGTCAGCCTTGCGGGCAAAATCCTTCATGCCGCGTTCAAAGCCGGGCTTCGCGCGGGTCATCTTGAATCTAATCCTACCGCTACACTTGAATTGCCCGATTTCAAGATGCAGGAACGCGAAGAGTTTACGCCCGGCGAATTGGAAGCCCTATTGGAAGAAGGACAAGAATCGGAATGGGAAACTGCTATCTTGCTTGGCGCACATTGTGGGTGTCGATTGGGTGATGCTGTAACCATGCGGTGGGAAAACGTGGATTTGACTGCTGCAAGGTTGTCCTATGTCCCGCAAAAGACCTCGCGAGGTAGTCGGCGCAAAACCCTAGAAGTGCCGCTCACACCACGTTTGCAGGAGCACTTGGACGCCTTGGCGGGCAGGGATGAAGCGCAGAAAAGCGAATTGCTAACACCCGGACTGGCCGGGCAACGCATTGGCGGGCGCAGTGGGCTATCCCTTGCCTTCCGTGCGCTTATGCGTCGAGCGGGAGTGGAGGGCAAGACTACGGCTAGGGCTAAGAACTCCGCCGCTCGTTCGTTCAGCACAAAATCTTTTCACAGTCTGCGCCACTTTTTTGTTTCACAACTGCGTCGTAGTGGGGCGGACTTGGAGGCTACTAAAGCTGCGGCTGGACATAGCTCCGATGCCATGAGCGCCCGATACGATCACGGCACGCGTGAGCGTGTGCAACGCAACCTAACCGCTGCTATGGACAAAATTCCAGGCGCTAGGAAGGGATGAACTCTATGCCTAAACTCGCCAGCAAATCCTCATTGCCAGAAATTAAATCAGTAGGTGGGCTTCACACTGACGCCCATGTTGTAGCGCAGTGTGCTGTGCTATTGAACAAAGACATTTGCGACTTCCAGTCCAAGAAATTTGATCAGCATCTCTTTGATGTGCATATTTATCATACAGCGGAACTCCTCAGGCGAGTGTCCTTGGTGTTGAATGATTTACCGAGAGTTGAGAGGGCGATTCTTGAGTCATCGCAACTTGATAAGGCTGCCTATGACGCTGCGACTGGACTATTGCATAGACGCGGGGATAGGGAAAGCGAAGCCCTGAAATATGTTGCTGAAAAATTAAAAAGTTACGACGGAAAGCATAAGGAAATCAGCAAGCCCTGGAGCGAAAGAACACTATTAGACAACCTCAAGCTTTGCTTCTTGTATAGGGAATACTCGCCAAATGATGCAGAGCTAAGCGTGAACACTCCACGAGTTCAGGAGTTTTTAGATAAATATCTTTTCCAGCAATGGTTTCCGAAGGCAGTTCTGGATGAAATGATTGAATGGCGGAAGGGCCTAAAGCGCAGGGGTGAAACAGTCGTCAAAATTCGGAATAAATACCGTAATTGGGAGCGGCGATCCTAAAATCATCCGATTTTGCGAGGTGGCGATATCTTTTTTGCGGAATCGGTTGGATTATTTTGCACCAGTTATGGCATTTCCGCATGGCTAGTTGTGCCAGATGGTCGGAAAGGGGCTAAAAATGCGGAAAATGCGTCCGTTATTTGCGCCGCAAGTAAAACCGTCGAATTTGTGCCTTATACTTCGGGCATGTCCAGCGACAACAATGTACCTGATCAACCGCGCAGCGGCGTCCAATTCACGGTGGCTCCTGTAGCGGCTTCAGTGGTCACTATAGCAGCCGAGTTTTGCAGAATGCCCCGCAGCGGAGAAATCGAGCCACTATCGGGCCTGCGGCGCTCCCAACTCTACGAATTGACCAGGGAGGGGCTCATTCAGACGGTTTCCTTGCGTCGCCGGGGCAAAGCACGCGGCACCAGGTTGATTGTCGCGGCATCCTTACTTTCCTACCTGCGCGGCCTTGCCGCTGAGCAAAACCCCGCAGATGTAGCAAAAAATGCGGGCTAAATGCCCGCGCAACAATTCACGATGCCATTTGGTAATTTGAGTGTAAGCCGAGGATGGAATAGCCCTGGCCCAAGCTCTTAAGTGAATTGTCTAGCGTGCCCTGGCCCGGTTTAACCGCAGCAACGCACGCAACCGTCCCAGTGGGTGCAATAACCCGGCTGGGGATTCGCCGTTCAACCCGGCGAAAGAGCCTGCCTGACACTGGCAGGATTGTTTTGGAGGTCGTGCCCGCGCGAAGCGGGGGGATTTGTGGCGGGTTCCATGGTTTTTCCTTAAGCGACTTCACGATATATGGGGGGTGACCAGACTTTGGGCAGATGAGTGGCCCTATCGGCGGCAATAACCTCTTCCTAGGGGTTATTGTCGCCGAAGGCAGAGGGCTCCCACCTTTAGGCAATTGAATTGAGGGAGCCCCGCTATATCTCTGTGAGCGGAGCGAGCAAGACTTGGCTGACCGCGAAGCGGCATAATTCCGAGAGATAGTAATGTAGTATATCGTATTTGCCTATCCACCCCAAAAAAGGTAGGCAGGCACAACCCCACGCATAATTTGCCATGGTTACAAAGAGGACACAACAACTCCAAAGCCAATCGGTACGGCATTCGCGCGCAGGAGATGTATTTCATTATCGATGGGCCGCTCGCCGTTGTCTAAAGTTAATCGATCCACGTTCATGCCTACGTGGGATCACGGTTGAGTTATCTAAAGAGCCTCAGCTAGACGGTGAATGCTCAATTGATTTAGCTGAATACTTTGAGGCAGAGGCTCAAGGCACTTCAGTTTCTTACCACCAACTAAAGCATTCAAGCGCACGTCAAAATAAAAAGCTTACCTTCGGGGAAATACGTAAGACGCTAAAGGATTTTGCGTCGCGTCATAAACAGCTTCTTAAGCAAAAATGTTACAGTAAGATAACTTTTTCAATCGTTACTAACAGGCAATTCAGTGAAGCGCAGAAGCGATTGCTTGATGCAGTCAAGACGAAGGGCAAGAGTAAAGCTGGAGAGTTAAAACGCCTGGAAAATTATACAGGATTAAATTCCAAAGACCTGAATGAATTTTTACGGTCATTTTTAATCGTTGACGGCCAGGGTGATTATATTGCTCAAAAGAAAAGACTTAATGGCGAATTGGGTGAATACCTTGCAGGGTTGGTTGAGGGCAGTGAGGTCAATAGTGTAATAAATTTGGTTAACGAAAAAATAATGCCAGATTCAGACGGGAATATTCATAGTGAGGACGTATTAAACTGCTTAGGCGTTACTTCAAGACAGTGTCTTTTCCCGGCCCCGGTCGAATTTGAGAAACTAACGAATGCTATACAGAGAGAACAGCACAATGATATACTAAGTAAAATACTGGAGTGTGCATCCCCTTTAATTATTCATGCAGCCGGGGGTGTTGGTAAGTCTGTAGTTGCACGGCAAATTGCTACGGATCTTCCCAATGGATCAAGGGGCATTGTCTACGATTGTTTTGGTGCTGGTAAATATCGCAATCCAAGCGAACCTCGCCACAAACCAAGCAACGCTTTAGTGCAAATGGCTAACGAATTAGCCTCTTACGGTTTGTGTTCTCCTTTAATTGTAAGTCGGAACACGTCCAATGAAGAATTGTTTAGAAGCTTTATTGATCGTGTAAGACAGGCCGTAACTTTAATCCAGGAGATAAACAAAGATGCTCTTCTAGTGCTTCTTGTCGATGCAGCCGACAATGCCGAGATGGCAGCTGAGGAAAGTGGCGATAAATGTTTCGCGCATGCTATATTACGCGAATCATTTCATCCGGGGTGTCGCGTAATCGCATTTTGTCGAACCGAGCGCATTTCGCTATTACAGCCACAAAGCTATGTGCGAAAATATTTATTAAACCCATTTAGCGGTAATGAAACTGCAAAACACTTTCGCCAATTTTACGCTAATGCAACTGACTGTGAGTGCCTTCAATTGCATCGATTGACCAGGGGCAATCCTCGTGTTCAGGCAAATGCTTTGGCAAGTAATTGCAAAAGCTCGGTTGCTGTTTTGGCAACATTGGATCCGTCTAAGGTAACAACAGTTGATGCTCAAATCGCGAGGCAGCTTCAAGCAGCCATCAACAATATTAAAGATAAACAGCCATTACGGTTCGGCAAGCAAGTGGATGCAATTTGCAAAGGGCTTTCAAATTTGCCGCCCTTTGTCCCAATTGAGGTACTTGCGAGTGCAGCCAATGTAGAAGTAGCAACAATCGAGAGCTTTGTTAGTGATCTTGGACGACCGTTGTGGCATTGGGATAATTCTGTACAGTTCCGAGATGAGCCAACAGAAACATGGTTTCACCAAGAATTCGCTGCTAATTCACAAGAAGTTGCTAAATACATCAAAGCAATCGAGCCGTTGTCATCGACGTATGCTTATGTGGCAAAGGCGCTTCCTCAACTCTTACTTCGTTCGGGAAACTACGATAGACTCATCAAGCTTGCGCTTTCAGATGAATGCTTGCCTGACAATAATCCTATCGATGAGAGAAGTATAAGGGTTTATCGGCTTCAATTTGCATTTAAAGCAGCCTTAAAAAAAGGTCGAATGTCAGATGCGGCTCAAATTGCTTTTAGGGCTGGCGAAGAGTCGGCTGGCAATGATCGGCAGGCCGAACTACTCGGCAAGAATTTTGACTTAATACATGTCTTGCAGGGAGAGCAACGCGTACGAGAGATAGCACGTCAGCATGCAATCAAATGTGCATGGCAGGGGTCTGAAAATGTCTATTCAGCCGCATTGCTCTCGACGGTGCCGGCCTTCAAGGGGGAGGCATTCGCCTATTTAAAATCTGCACAACGATGGCTTGAGATACACCTCGAGGAGCGAGACAGAAACAAAGAAAACCCGGCGTTTGAGCGAAATCTTTTGAAAGATGATGATATAGGCGAGATTGCATTTACTCATTTCAATCTATCAGGGTCAAAGGCGTTTGTGGATTATACTGCCAAATGGAAGCCTCCCGTAGTCGGCTTCAATATTACCAGACTTGTTATTGGTCGTCTCCTGGACGCCGAAAAATATGCAGATATCGATAAGATTGTTCACTTATCTTCAAGCAATCCTTATGCGCTTTTAGCTATTACCAGCGAATTAGCCGCGTTAGGCCAATTTCCATCAAAGCGGAGTCTGACAATTGTTTTGAATTTACTTTGTGATGAAGCGAAGCGAATTCCTAAATCGTCGCCATCCCACGAATTAGATTCCTTTACAGCGTCAATCCTTACCTTTGTTGAAGCATGTGCTGCTTCTGGTTTATCACGCAGCAAAATTCTTTCAGTATTAGAATACTATAATTTGCCGGTCACAAAGGTGTCGATAGTCCACGACTATCGGACATACGAGCGAAATATATTTTTGAGGAGAGCCGCCCTCCGGGGAGCATTGACGGGAAAATACGAACCAGATTTTAAGGAAATGCTTGGCAGCGGCGAAGCTATCTCGACTCAGAAATCAAATGTTTCGGAAGAAGACCATAATTTTGAAAAAATAATCGGGGCATTGTGGCCATTATATATGGCGCGGGCGAGAATTTTGATTAGAGATGCCAAGGCATCAAATTTTGATGTTTCTCAAATTCATTCACAGGCAATATCTGCATTATCTCAAAGATACCAAAGCCAAGATTTGGCTCCTTATGAGGCAACAAGGGCTTATTTTGACATTTTGATGTTTAAAGCGGCGCCTAGCGTCAAGGAGTTAAGTGATTTTAATAGCAAAATAATTAAACGAAAAAATAGTGAATTCTCTATCAAGGATCGATTACATGCACTCTATGTTGTTTCGCGCCAGGAGCATTTGAGTAGCTTGCGAGATGATTTGGAGGAATCATGTCGTTCAACCTTGCAAGACGCTGCGAGTGAAACACCTGAGGAGCGGGCGGAGTGGTATGTCGCGCTCGCGCGAGCCGTAATTTCAAAAAGCACTGCTGATGCGACAGCATACTTTAACACTGCGGTTGAGGCTTTAGCAAAGTTTGGAGGTGAAATGATTCAGCGATGGGATGCTGTTACAGCAATTGCACGTCGTGCTGGAGAGGGAGATAAATGCGAACAGAGATTAGCTTATCGCTATATCAGATGTGGAGAAATGATTGGGGAGAACGTCGTTCGTGAAAAATATTGGGATCGCGATGAGGTTTTTCGTGTCGCTGTTAGATTGAACCCTTCGGCGGCCTATTCAGCGCTTAGTCGTTGGCGTGATAGGGATATTGGGTGGTTTAGCGATCACATCAAGGCACTGGTGCTTGAGTCTCTTCGCTTAAAAATAATTAATCCAGCGCTTGCCTGGTGTTTTTCTGGCTTCGTAGGTTGTAATGCTTCGATTAAGCACGCTGAGAGCTGCATACGACTCGAAACATCAAAGAATAAGCAGCAGCATATCCTCGAATGTGCCATTAAAGATTTTCAATTAGCAAATGCTGCCAAGCAAGATCTGGATGCACTTATGTCGGTTGCTACTGAGTGTAAATTGCAAACAAGAAAGATTATGGAAGTCGCCAAAGAGTCGGTTAGCGCAGAATATGAAAATAATGCTTCAATAAGACAATTTTCTCCTGAAAATGAAGCGGTTAAGCGCAGTTCATTAGAGTACGCAAAGTTTTTAAATCAAATTAATGTATTTGATCCTGACGAATTAAAAAGGGCGATATTGGCAATGTATTCAACGGACTTTCCTCGTGAGTTTTCAGATAATTGGCGTGATATCATAAAGAAGGTGCCATTGGGCAAGGAATGTAAATTTCTTGACATGATAGCTGATTTTGAAGGCTTAGACCACCATGCGGCCTCATATGCAATTCCGGTAATTTCTGTATGGAAGGAAAAAATTTCAGTAAAGCAAATCTGGAGCCAATTTCTCAATAAAATAGGAAAGCGCCTAGCACTGACACTTTCCGATAGGCATAACTTGTCATTTTGGCTGCAAATGTGTGGCTTAAATGATGATGAAGCTACCGTAATTAAGGCTGGAATCACGAAAGGCCTCTCTGAGTCACCCGAATTAGTAAGTGCGGAGGCGTTTTTTGGATTTATATCGAATACAGCGAATCTATTGTCGCCTACAGAGGCGCGCGTTTTGCTAGACTATGCATTATGCCGCTTTGAGTTGTATGTTGACGATAATTTTGCTGATGGGCCTTGGGAGGCATGGTTATCTTCACCGGATAATATTCCAGATGCCGTATGCGGGCTGATTTGGTCTGCCTTAGGGTCGCCATATGCAACTATGCGTTGGCAGGCGGTGCATTGCGTACGGAGGCTTTGTGAATATTCCTGCGCCCCTGAGATTGCTTCACTTGTAAAATGGATGCGAACTGGTGGGGTAGGGCCATTTGGCAGCAAGAAATTCCCATTTTATGAATTACACTCCACGCTATATTTATTAATAGCCTTTGCTCGTGCTGCGTTAGATGATTGTAGTTTGTTGAAGCGTCATGCCTTGCTGTTCTCAGATATTGCCTTAAAGGGTGTTCCCCACGCTCTTATACAAGTAACTTCTGCCAGAATTGCACTTTCTATTGAAAGCAAATTCCCCGCAACCTATTCACGGAAGAGTGTCACCGAACTTAAGAAAGTTGGCACAAGCACGTTACAGCCGCTCGTTGTTGACCCTTACCGCTACAAGACCGATCGCACTTGGCAAGCAGATCCAGGTTTAAAATTAAAATTCGATTGGGATTTTGATCATTATTGGTTTACCCAATTCGGCCCTGTTTTTGGGGTATATGAAGATCAAGTTACCGAGCTTGCCGGACAGATGGCAGTTAATCACTTGAAAATTGTTGAAAATAAAGAGTGGGTTGATGATCCACGTCAAAACCTTTGGAAAAATTTGAATCATAGGGATCAAAGCACCTCTCATAGTCACGGAAGCTATCCCTATATTGACTGTTTTCGTTTTTATTATTCTTATCATGCATTTTTGTCAGTAGCGGCCAAATTGCTCAAAGAACTGCCCGTTATTCGCCACATTAATGACCCCGAAGGTGAGAATGCATGGACTGACTGGCTGCAAAGACATTTGTTGACCCGCACAGACGGGAAGTGGTTGGCTGACAGACGAGACCCTACGCCGGCAGCACATGCAAAATGGTCAAAGGGAATAAAGGAGGATGAATGGCTCACGACTCTTTCTGCCGACTATTTTCTTAAGATGCTTTTGGAGCAATGCCCCATGCCCAGATCCATATGCGTGAGAGCCAGCTGGTCTAATTGCCATAATGACTTGGTGGAATACGTGAGTATTGCAAGTGCGCTAGTGAATCCAAGCGCTTCGCAGTCGCTTGCAAATGCATTGAGTTATTGTAAAGACCCCAGAAATTTTCGACTACCTTCTTATCTAGATAATGAAATGGAGTATAAGTGCCCACCATTTGAACTTACAGGCTGGATAAAAACTAGAGGTATGGACAAGGGGCGAGATGAATTCGACCCATTTGCTAGGAACATTCACTATCCCCCCAGTGAAGTTGGTCAGCCGTTCGCTGAATCCCTGAAGTTATTTACAGATTCTGATGAGGAGCGCTATTGGTATATGCCTGGCGTTGAAGGGCGAGTTTTAACAAACGAAGTCTGGAGTGACCAAAAAATCGGGCAACGAGAAGATTGGCCCTATCGCTACGGCGAGAAAATTTGCGCAAACGAGGATTTCCTAAAGCGACTATGTGCTGCACAAAACAAGCATTTAATATTCGAGGTTCAGGTTAGGCGTTCTAGGCATCACAGTTATTATAGGGGAGGCGCGAAAGATAATAGTCTTGATATTCCACCATCGCATAAAATATTTATATTTTCCTCTGACGGGGTTCTCAAAGATGCAGAAAAAAGCTATAACGTTGGGTAATCAGTTGGTAGATGAGCTAGGGATTGAGCCTGGCGTGGACACTTTATCTAAATGGATCGCGCATTACATTGCAGAGCAAATTGAAATTGCCGAGAATGCAAAGGGGGCTGATAAAACTGAAGCTGATGAGAGATGCTTCAGGGCAATTCTGCAATTGTGGCAACATAGGGCCTTTTACCCGCGTGGACACAGACCTTTTGAAGACTTTGAGCCCATCTTTAATACACTAAGTAGACTAGATCCGGAAAATCCACAGTCGTTTTATCGTTCGTTCGCTAGCACGGGTTCTACAGAAGCGGATAATAGCGATGAAAAGAGCTCGGTGGAAACTTATACTCAGCTGATACTTGTTATAGATGAAGCGGCACGCACAATTATCGAACTTTTGCTAAGTGAAGCAACTGAAGGTGCTTCAAGCAAGAAGGCAAAATTTTATCTTAAAAATGACATTTCAGATCCGCCCCCAGATGAATTAAAAGCCATTCAGCTTTTAACTGAAAGAAATTTGAAGAATCCCCAAAACTACGCTTCCGAAGTAAGGGCTTTTACGATAAAGCGGCTCAAAGATAGAATAGCCAAACTAGATAAATTTTCTGCCCTATGCAAATCAGTAAAAAAGGATTTGAATTTCAAGTTGAAGACAGCTCATATGCGAGAGGTTTAAGCAACTGTTTGCCCGTTTCTCTTTTTTCTTTTTTTGTGTGGCCTGCCGCTGGGCAAGTTGGGAAGTGCCTTTGCGGGCAACTCTGCTGGGTCGCAAAGCAAAACACTCGCCGTCACTCTCAAGGCCCCAGCCACTGAGTCAATCGTGCGCAGTTGAACGCCTTTCAATAGACCCGTTTCGATCTTCTGGTAGTGCTTATATTCGAGGCCAGCCTTCTCCGCAAGTGCCTCCTGGCTTAAGCCTTGGGCGATGCGTAACCGTTTCGCGTTGTGGCGGAGATTTTCTAGGCTGCCCATTCACTCCATTGTAGGGAATTCAGATTCCAACTTGACACCGGCAAAATTGACTAGGATTATTCGGGTCGATCATGCGATCATTTACGGCAATCGTGGGGCTTATGCTGGCTGCTTTAGCCTGTGCAGCAGACGCACCACCGCCTCGACTTGTGCACTTGGGTGCCTCTGAGGCGCAGATTATTGCGGTGCTAGGTGTCCCGACTTCTTACGCCAGCACTAAAAACCGTACTGTGCTGACTTACCCCGAAGGTCAAATTGTGCTAGAAGACGGCAAGGCCACGGACATACCCACGTCGCTAACCGACAAACCGCCATCTGCGGATAAGGCAGTTTCTGAAGTGTCAGTACCGACGAAGCTCTATCCCGTTGATCAGAGGTTTCGGGATGCATTTCAAAAAATGGTGCAAACTGGTTATATGCTCCCCGCTGAAATGGATGCCATGCTGCGTTCTTTGGTGAAAATGGACACGGCGCAACAAGCCGAATATATGAACAAAATGATTCCTGCATTGCTTGCTCGCATCAAGCAAGTAGACGCGCAGAGGGCTCAGGTTGCCCAGCAGCAAGCTCAACAGCAGCGCCAACAACAGCAGGCCGCGCAACAGCAACAACAGGCCGCCTACCAGCGTAATATGATGCTTTTGTCCTACTCTCAGCTTCTTACCCAGCAACAACAATTACAAGAAGTCCAAAGCTGGAGACAACAGCAGGCCGCGCAACAGCAACAACAGCAGTTTCAGGACTTCATATATCGCACCACACCACATGACTACTTTGTAATAGGGCCAGGCATTGCGCCAACGACCGTTACAGTGACAAACATGGGGCCGTAAGTTTTTTCTTAAATCATATTTTTTGCCGCAAAACTTAGTAGGAAATTGATTTACTGAATTATCAATCCTCAAATGGGTCGCTAGCTTCTTCGCGCTCAGCATATCGCTCGTAGGACTTGGCCAGCTCACGCATGGTCGCTGAAAGATTTGGATAATCTATTTCAATGTCTGTTGCTTGTTGATTGTACCTTGAGGCAAGTTCTCTTTCGCCCTTGCCTTTGGTTCCCATGACTACGCCTCGGCTGTTAAATTTAGCTACTCTAAACCCATTTCTTGCAGCCTCCATATCGGAGGCATTAAGCACCTCGGCCACCGGACGAGAAATCCATAAGCCATCAGGATCGGGCCGTGCATGAGAAAGCACCTGTCCTACATGGCTTAGCGCAACCTCTAAATGTCCTGATGCTGTCGTGCTAGTAATCACCATTTTTAGCCATGCAGTTAATGCTTCTTTATCAACACTGCCATCATCACGTTGGCCGGGAATTATAGACCATTCGCGCAATAATCTATAGGCATTTTCAATGATCTTTTTTCCTGAATCTGTAGGTTCTTCCCGTTTTGGTGCTGACCTTGAGCGAAACACGGTCGTAATTAGCTTACAAAAAAAGTCAGGATCGGTGGCTATGGCAAGTTCTAGTGATTTGGGTCTTGCACCCCCACGATGACCGTCAAGCAATGGCAAGTAACTCCATTCGATTGCACGTAGCTTTTCAATGTCGGTTTCGGGATTTTCCTGAAGCGTCTTTATTGTTTCAGTGCAATAATGTGCATCCATAGCACCCCCGCCTTTATTCTCCGCATTAACGTAGCCCTCTAGCACTGATATTGCGAGGATGGGACTTATTTTTATTTTGTCATAAACAGCCCTTCCGAGGCATCTTAAGGCATCAACGAATCGCTTGGTATTAATCAAGCGCTGAATAGCGTCGGGTAGGTCTGGCGCATCAATTTGGTGGGGGTTTACGCGAACATCAGTCCAATATATGGGGATTTCAGCGCCAAGTGTTTGTTCGGCTAAAATCCAAGTAGAGCGTTTAAATGGCAAGGTGGTTAATACGAAAAACTTCTCTTTTAAATTCCATGATGAGGCGATAATCGAAGTTGCCCAAGGATAACCCTTGTGGGAAAAGCGGCCAAATATATAGCCACTGATGAATCGGACGGTAGCTTCATCATTAAGGCGAAGATAGGTGGGCAGTAGTGCGCTATCTTCGGTCTCAGTTGCGATTTGGCTAAAACTAAATCCGACCTGCCAGGGATGTCCTACTTTTTTATAAAATTTTAAAATTTCATCCAAACCACCGGAAGCAAATAATTCGCTTACGGTATCAAGGCGTTGTTTTGCCAAGACGGTAGCGCCAGCGTCGTAATCTAATTTGGGGTCTACTAGGTTATAGTCATCGTCATCGAAGATTCGACGATGTTTCCATGACGGAGAGGAAGGCTCTAAATTATTTGCTACTGCGTCAATGCGGCTAAGATGTTCCTCTGAAATCGCCCAATCTGCGTCAGGGAACTTCCGGTGTTTGGAAATGAACTCGTTTAATGCTTTCCAGATCGTAAATTTTTCTTCGTCGCCTATAGACTGTATCGATGACGATGAAAGCAGGTCTAGGAATGTATTAAAAACTGCCGGCGGGAAGCTGTCGAGGCGCTCAATTAAGATTGGAAGCTTCTCTTTTCTATCTGCCGCAAAATTAAGGGCCAGTGTGGTAAGTACGTCAACTTGGGCTACGTATTCATCATGCCCTACGTTTGGTTCGTAATTATCTGGAATCCATTCGCGAAATGCAGGCTTATATGTCCCGGATGTAGCTTCATGTGAACTGGGGAGTAGTCGCAGTAAGAGAGTCCATCCAGTTTCAGGGAACCGACTTAGAATTTTTGAAATTATAGCTTCACGCTCAGTTGCAGTTGCACATGTTTGCACATGCCATGGCAGGAAAATTGAGACTAAGGAATTAATGGGCCTGTTGCTCCACTTTCCGCCTGGATCATCTGAGGCCAATTCTGCAAGGATCAAGGCAACTCTAGCTAAGTAATTTTGATTCCATGCCAAGAGTTCCAACGCCCATAAGATGCCCGTAAAATAATTTCTGCCGGTAAAGGCGTCGCTTTCTTGGTCGTAAAGTTTATATATTTCAGGTGTGTCAGAGCCTAAATCTCTGATTATCGCGTTTAGAAATTCATCGGGCGACGCCTCAGCCAGTAAAGGCATTACATCAATTAGACTAGCCCAAAGCTTCCAATCTGCCTTTGCCAACGTCGCTCGGACTATTAAATCAGCAGTAGCTTTAACTTTATCCAAAGGACATGATTGCAGGCTTTGCGGATAAGCATTGAGCAAAACTAGAGTTTCCGCAATTCCCTCTCTGATTGACTCGGAATACTTCGGGCTTTTCCCGTGAACATTAGCCATCCAGCGCTGGTCTGGGGCCAGTTCCAATGCAGGACTAATTTCTTGAAGAACTTCTATGGCAACTTTTGAAAACCGGTCGAGATCGATACTTTGCACATAAGAACCCAGTACCCGCCAAGCCTCATATCTTGAAATGAATTTCCATTTTTCATTTCGTTGGCTGATTGGCGGATTCTTTTGCACTGTTAGGGGGAGGATTTTTTTTATCCATCCCCCGTACGCGTTTCCCAAACATAATTCTACGGCTTTCTGATCGTTGGGGTTATTGCCGTCCCATCTGCCAATCAAATTGGCAATGTACAAATCCGCCGCCACAGTATTTTGGCCCCATTCCGGAATTCCAGTTACGTCCAGCAGTAAACGTTTGAATGTAGATAAACAGCCACCTGATTTAGCGGTTAAGGCTCGAGCACGCTCTTCAGTGTAGCCGGCCTTTTCCAAAATTTGGGCAAGTTCGTATGGTTTGGGATCGTTCAACCTTACCGAGTTGCTGCGTTCTTCGGAACTTCGAGTTGCAGTAAAAATTACACGATGTCCGTGGCGCCGCGCCGCAGCTCGCAAGCTGGCGTTTGTAAATTCAATATCAAGAGACGGCAACGCAACAAATACATGGGGCGGCATTCGTGTCGCCAAATTTTTCCAGGTGTCATCGTCACCGATGATAAGGCATTTCCCGGCAAAAGCCAAAGATTCGTTTTTTTCGAGAGAGGCTAAAAACGCAGCTACCACATCCACGCTATACTCCGGGTATTTTGCCTGAAAAATGAGTTCAAAAATCTCACCATTAAAAAGCGCCCTTAGTTTTTCGCGCACGTCGTTTCGATTTATCAGAAATGCCTCAGGTGGCAGAGGAGGGTGGCCATGGCTGCGCAAATTTTCCCAGTGCTCGGACGGTATCTCTAATCCCCCAGTTGGCACACCGAATTCTTTCGCAAGCCAAAAAGAAATCGCCGGAAAAAGCAAAAGCCATTCATATAGCTCGGTTCCGGCAATGACGCGGACATCTTTCCATTTTGTTTCAGATTTGCATTTCGCAGCCCAAGCCTTCTGGCTTTCACTGTTCCATCCGCGCATAGCAGAACGTGGGGTAACAAAAATGAATGTGGATTTTTCTTGTACGGAAAGATCGGTTTGCGCGGTGCGTTTATTGAAATTTTCTGTTGCGGTAGCCTCGGGGTCTCTAGCGCACGACATTTCCCAAAAACTTGGCCCAACAGGAATAAACGAGTCGAACCCGGTCGCCGTATCTAGTTCAGCATCCCATCCAGGCTGGCCGACACTTCCCTGAGTCGGAACCCGCAATACTGTAGGCTGCACGTCTGAAGCCAAAATTAGGCGTAAGATAATTTCTGGCAATAATCCCCGGCTATGAGCAAAGTCCGCCTGGGAGTCCAATAGTTCTTCAGTTACTATAGAAGTGCGTGGCATGGACGGTGGCGGTGGGTTGGCTCTACTTTTCTGCTAGGCTGATGTTTCGTCAAGGGTATTGAATTTCTTGTGCGGCCATACACGCCAAAAATATGTGGGGGGGCAACTAACCCCAAATGATAGGGGGTGGGGTGGGCAAAGAGACTGTTTTCAGTGAGGGGGTGGGGGGTCCAGGTACCCAGCGCGCCGATTGGTTGTAGCGGCCCTCAAGCTGGCTATAGGCCATGCTGTCAGCTTGCCGTAACTGGCAAATGCGCGCGTCGGCATCAAAAGGGAAAGCGATAAGCAATTGACATTGTCTGCGCGTGACGTTGGCCTTTGCTACGGAGGGCCAATGTGGGGGGCGGTGACACTAACTTTTCGGTCTTAATTCGTCCGCCATTGTTTGCTTTAGCGCAGCTACCACAGGCTACCACGTGTCATACACCCATACTGGACACCCCCCTAGACCCCAATTATTCGTTGACAAGACAGGGTAAATCCACGGCTGACGAATCTGATTTTTTGCGCGTGTCCTGGATCGTCGAATGGCGGTGATTGCGATTCCGAGGCTATAGGTGCCGAAAATTTGCTGTTTCTCTCTGAAATTTCACTCTGCGAACAATAACGAATTTCTTTGGAGCTTGTTAGTGTATGTTAGTGTTTTAGCCGTTTTTATTACTTAAATCATTGATAATCAAATTGGTGCGGGCGGAGGGAATCGAACCCTCGATTCAAGCTTGGGAAGCTCACGTATTACCTCTATACTACGCCCGCGTAGTTGGAGTCGGAAAAAACGAAAGACAACAGCTAGCGGCCCCCGGCCCGGCTGGCAAGGTTGAATCCGCGGTGGCGATCGGCTAAATCAACGGCGAATCGTCAATCTCCGGCGGCGGCCCGAGCAGGGCTTCCTCGATGGCTTTGGCGTCGAGATACCAGATGAGGATGGAATGGCCGATGGCGGCGTCGGGGACAGGCCGGTGATGGCGCAACCACGCGCACAACCGGCCGAAACGGAACTTTTCCAGGCCGCCATATTCATCATCCCAAAATTTTTGCGGGTGTTGTTGCAATAATTCCGCCAGCTTCGCGGGGTCGTTGCGGGCGGCTTCGTATTCCAGGATATTTTTTAGTGAATATTGATAGCGGTCTTCGAATTCGCTGTTCCAGGGGCCGAAGGTGACGGTGTAAACGGATTCGTAAAGCGTGGCGCTGATGACGTAAAAACCGGGTGCATAGGGGAACACATCATAGGGCCGCCAATCCGGGTTGCCCGGCAGGCGAAACGACACGATGCCGTGGTAATCCGGGCTGTCGGTGCCGAAATACGCCAGGTAAACCGGTTCGCGATTATTCGGGTTGTGTTTATCGAGCCATTGTTTGACTTTCGGCAGGTCCATGCCCCAATCCAGCGAACTGTCCACCAGGTGCTCGTAGCCTTTGCTCGCGCCGCCGACCAGGGGATTGAAGTAAGCCAGGTAGTTGGGGTACAGCAAGCTGGATTCGAGCGCGAACCAGGCCAGCAAGGCCGCAATTACTCCGCGGAAAATAAGCCGGCGGCGCTGCCATACCAAGGTGAGGGCGCCGCCCAGGACGTAGAGCGGCGGGTAAATCGGCAGGACGTGGCGATGGCCGATGTTCACCTCCTGCAGCATGGCGATGATGAAATACACGATAATCAGCACGAAGTACGGCATGCCTTCATAAAAGTCAGGGGGGTGGGAATGGTCCCATTCGCCAGTGGGAGCGACTTGGGCTGTGCGCCGGCTTCGGCTGAATTTCCAACCGCCCAGACTAATGGCCAAAAGTATCATCAAGGCCGGCGAGGTTTTGTCCCACAACGCGTGGAGGAAAAACGAACTCCAGCCGCCGATAGTCCACTCGCCGTCCATGAATGCCTGGCGGCGTTCATTCGTGGCGAGCAGGGTGTGGATGCCTTGGAGGAAGCCTTCGGGCAAAATGTGTTTGTCATGCAGCCAGTCCATGAACGAGGCCACGCGCGGGTCCACCGGGTCGGTGACGGCGTAGTGCGTGAGCGTCAGGGTGGGGTCGCCCGGGTTGGGGCTGGCATGAAAACGGAAGTCGTAATGCGCCCACAACGCGGTCCATGCCACCAAGCCATGCAGCACAAACAGCCCGGCAAACACGCCCAACTGCAAGCTGGCGGAGGTAATCGTTTCCCGCCGGCCCAGCTCCCATTCCAGCGGTTTCCCGGAAAATAATTTGATGAGAATGAGAATGAAGGTGATGGGGAAAATCACCAGGGCGGAGGGCTTGGCCAGCATCAGCAGGCTCACAAAAACCAGACCCCATGCCACGCGCCCCCAGGTGACGCGGTGCAACAGCCGCCAGATGGCCCAGGTGGACCCCAGCAGCGTCAGGCAGATGCTCATGTCCGTCGAAACCATGCCGCCAAACGCCAGCATGTGCGGGCTGAAGGCAAACAGCAGCAGGGAGAAGAGGCCGCCGGAGGCGCCAAACAATTCGCGCGAGCAGTAAAATATCAACAACCCCATCGCCAATCCCAGCAAGGCGTTCATGAATCGGGCCTGCAGCAGCAACCACCCCGGCTGGTTGCCGCTTTGGAAAAAGAAGGAGAAGCCGTAGCGATAAGGCCGGGCGCTGCGCCAGTAATCGTTGTCAATCGGGGCCGGGTGCGGCCGGGAGATGAGGTAGGGCAAGGTGGCCCAGCGCTTGATCAGGTCGCCATCGGCGCCTTCCATGCGCAAATCATGGTTGAGCCAGATGTTGTAGCCCACCGCGAGTTGTTCCTCCTCATCAAAGGACGGCCCTTTTTGCAGGGACGCCCCCAAGGCCATCACGAAATAAAGCGCGAGTAACAAGGTGACCCCGGCTGTAGTCCAGACGGATCGCATTTTGGCGCCGGTCCACTCCGCGGGGATTCGCATCTCGGGTATCAACCACCCATCCATAAACAAATCTCATGCAAAGAGCACCTTTTTTATGCACGTTTGGACCAGGCCGGCTCTTTGCGCACGGAGTCATAATGGATGCGCGGCCAGCTCGGCGGGAGGCGCGGTCAGGGCCGCGGCCAGTTCGTCGGCATTCAGTTTCCAGATGAGGATGGAATAGCCCGCGCTGGCATCCGGCGGTTTGTGGTGGCGCAGCCAGGAACTCAGCCGCGCCAGCCGCAGTTGCTCAAAAATGCGGTAGACATTCTCATAATAGCCCGCCGAATGATGTTCGAGCAATTCATGGCGGGCGTGGGGATTATCCGCCGTGAGGTCAAATTCGCGCAAGCGACGCAGGCACTCTTGATATTGCGCTTCATACCCCGCATTCCATGGCCCGAAAGCGGAGGTGTAAAGGGTCTGGTGCAGCGTGGCGCTGATGGCGTAATAACCCGGTTGCAGACTGTAGTAGGCGTGCTTGCCCCAGTCGGGAAAACCCGGCAGCAACCGGGCTTGAATGCCGTAGTGCTCCGGGTTGTCCGTGCCGAAATAGGCCAGGTAGACGGGCTGGGTATGATGGGGGTCCGCTCGGTCGAGAAATGCTTTGAGGCCGGGCAAGTCCATGCCCCAGTCGAGCGATTTGTCCACCAAATGCTGGTAACCGCTGTCCGGGCCGCCCACGAAGGGATTGAAGTAAGCGAGAAAGTTGGGGTAAATCGCCACGGCTTCACCCATGCGCCAGAGCAATAGTACGACGATAAAGGCGCGGACCCATTTTGCGCGATTGGCCCAAACCCAGGCCGCACCCGCGCCGCCCAGGATTTGCAAAGCTGGCAGGACCGGCAGTTGCGAACGCTGGCTGAAGAGGGACAGGTTGGTGAAAAGCAAATAGGCCAGCATTAAGACCAGCAGCGGAACGGCTTCGTAGTGGTTGATGATGTTTGCCTCCGCCGGCTCAAGCGTTGCGTGGCGGCGACGGTGCCATTGGCTTGTCAGGCTGGAAATCCAACCCCAGAGCCCGATGGCAAAAATGACCACCAGCATCGGCGAATTCTTTTCCCACAGGGCGCGGAGGAAAAATCCGCGCCAGCCTTGCGGGTTCCAATCACCGTCGAGAAAAGTTTGCCGGACATCGTTGGTGCCGAAATACGCGCGCGCGCCCGCGATATAACCTTCGGGCAGAAAGCGCGTGGTTTCCGCCCAACTGAGCAATCCGGTTTCCGGACGGCCCGGCGGGAGCGACGGGGCCTCCTGGAGCCGGGCTGGCGCCGCCACCGGGGTCGCGGCAAAACGAAATTCATAATTAGTCCAAATGGCGGCCCATGCCACCCCCATGTGCAACATCAGCAGGCCGGCAAACAACATCGCCTGCCGGGGGCGTGAACCAATCAGGCGATGGCCGCCCAAGCGCCAATCCAGCGGGTGGTTCGAAAGGAGTTTGACCACCGCCAGCATGGCCGCCACCAGAAAAAGTGCCATGGCACTCGGCCGGGTCATCACCAGCAAGATCGTAAAACCCAGACTGCCGGCCAAATACCGCCAACTGGCCCGATTCAGCAATCGCCAGAAATACCAGGTCGCGCCGAGCGTGGCCAGCGACATGGGCACTTCAGGCGTAACCATCGCACCAAAGGCGAGCATATTGGGATTGAAGATAAAGATGAAGAGCGCCGTCAACCCGCTGACGGGTCCGGCGATGCTGCGGGCGCACGCAAAAATGAGGCCGCCCAGCGCCAGGCCGAGCAGGGTGACCATGAACCGGCTTTGCAGCAGCAGCCATTCCGGCTGGTTGCCCGACAGGAAGAAAAATTGGTAGCCCAGTTCGTAGGCGGTCTGGGCTTGAGTCGCGGAATCGCTTTCCGGAACCAGGTTGGGTCTGGTAATCAAATAGGGCAGGGTGGCCCAGCGTTTCAGGAAATCGCCGTTGGCTCCCATCTGGCTAAAGTCATGCCGCCGCCAGTTGTTGTATCCTGCCGCCAGTTGGGCAGGTTCGTCAAACGACGGACCTTTGTGCTGCGCCGCGCCAATCGCCATGAAAAAGTAAATGCCGAGCAACAGGCCGACGCCCGCCGCCAGCCATTTGCCGCCGGTTTTGTAGCCGGCCTGCGCCGGTGGATTCCATTCGTTGGGCATGAACCCTTAAGCCATACTCGATTTCCCCAACAAAAAAACCTTATTTTGATTCCGTTTGCAAACAAAGGCGGAGGGCTCACATCGGGTGCTCGGCCAGCTCCGAGGGCGGAAAGAGCAGGGCGGCGCTGAGTTCGTCGAGATTCAGTTTCCAGATGAGAATGGAGTAGCCGGCGCTGGCATCCGGCGGCTTGTGGTGGCGCAACCAGGAGGTCAGGCGCCCCAGGCGAAGCCGCTCAAACTTGGCGTAGAGGGTTTCGTAATAATTAGGCGGGTGCTGGGCGATGAGCGCCTGGCGGGCCGCGGCGTCGTTTTCCGTCCGGTCGAATTCCTGCAATTGGCGCAGGCAGTCTTGGTATTCCTCTTCGTAGGCCACGTTCCAAGGCCCGAAGGTGGAAGTGTAGAGGGTCTGGTGCAACGTGGCGCTGATGGCGTAATAACCTGGTTGCAGGCTGTAGTACTTGGGCTTGCGCCAGTCCGGGTAACCCGGCAGCCGCTCCGCGTCGATGCCGTAATGGGCGGGGTCGTCCGTGCCGAAATAGGCGAGATAGACGGGCTGAGTATGATTGGGGTCGGCTCGGTCAAGAAACGTTTTGAGGCTGGGCAAGTCCATGCCCCAGTCGAGGGATTTGTCCACCAAATGCTGGTAACCTTCGGCCGGGCCGCCGACAAACGGGTTGAAGTAGGCCAGGTAATTGGGATAAATCACGATGGCTTCGACGGTGCGCCACAACAACAGCACGACGAGCAGCGCGCGCACCCATTTTGCGCGCTGGGACCAGACCCAGGCCGCGCCGGCGCCTCCCAAAATATAAAGCGCCGGAAACCCCGGCAACACGGAGCGCTGGCCGAAGTTCAGCGTCTGGGCCGCCACCAGCGAGAAATAAACCACGGTCAAAATCAAAAAGGGAATGGCTTCGTAATGGTTGATGGGATTGCTGGGCGGGGTCGCGGCGGTGTCTTTACGTCGCGCCTGCCAGGCGCCCAGCAGGCTGTTCCCCCAGCCCCAGAGCCCGATGCCCAGAATGGCCAGCAATGCCGGGGAGGTTTTTTCCCAGGCGACGGCCAGGAGAAAGCCAGACCACCCGTGCACCGCCCAATCGCCATCCAAAAAGTTCTGCCGCACGTCCCGCGTGTCCAGCAGAACCTGCGCACCGTTCAAAAAACCCTCGGGCAGAAAATGGGCCGTGCGCGCCCAGTCTAAAAACGCCGAGCCAGTGTCCGGCGCCAAACTCGCGCCCGGTGACTCTGCCGCCGTCAGCAGGTGGGCGTTCGGAACGGCGGCGTAGCGAAAATCATAATTAGCCCAAACCGCCGCCCAAGCCACCACGCCATGCAGGACGGCCAAGCCTGCGGCTATCCCCATCCGGGTGGCGCGGGAGCTAATGATGCGCGGCCGGCCCAGGCGCCAGTCCAGCGGGCGATTCGAAAAAAACCGGACCAGCAGGAGCAGCAGGGCAATGGGAAAAATGACGAGGGCCGAGGGACGGGACAGCGTGAGCATCACCAAGAAGCCCAGGCTGAGGACGAGCCAGCCCCAGGTCACCCGGTTGAGCAACCGCCAGAGGCACCAAGTCGAGCCCAGCAACGCCAGGCAGAGCGGAATCTCCGTCGTCACCATCGCGCTGAAGGCAAGCATATTGGGGCTGAAGGTGTAAATCACCAGCGCCGCCAAAGCGCCGACCGGGCCGGAAATGGCGCGCGCGCAGACGAAGATCAGCCATCCCAGCGCGACGCCCAGCAGCACCACCATCGCCCGGCTTTGCAGCAGCAGCAATTCCGGATGGTTGTCCGATTGAAAAAAGAACCGGAAGCCCAGTTCATTGGCGGAGCCCGATTGGGTTTCGGGGCTGTCCGCCGGAACCGCATGGGGATGCGAGATTAAGAAAGGCAGCGTCGCCCAGCGTTTCAAAAAATCCCCGTTGGCGCCGAGCAATCGAAAGTCGTGCTGCTCCCAGATATTGTAGCCCGCCGCCAACTGCGCCGACTCGTCGAAGGCCGGGCCCTTGCGGATGGACGCCGCCAGGGCCATCACGGCATACAACGCAAGCAATGCGGCCGCCGCCAGATTAACCCAGGGTGAATCACCGCGCGGCAGCCGCGCCGGGGGTGGGGGCGCGTCATTATTCATGAGCGGCCCGAGGCTAATCTTCCAACGCTAAAAAGAAAAGGGCTATTTTCGCACGTCCGGGCGTTTCCCACCCAGGCCGCTTCGCAGTTCAGCCAATTTCGCGCCCAGGGCGGCGGGGATTTTCGCGCGCTGACCCAAATTCACCGCGATGATATTGACCAGCGCGCTGCCCACGACCACGCCGTCCGCCACAGTGGCGATTTGGCGGACGTGCTCGGGCTTCGAGATGCCGAAGCCAACCACGACGGGCAGTTCCGTATGCCGGCGGATTTCCTTCACCGCGGACGGAATGCTCGCCGGCAGTTCGGCGCGCTCGCCGGTCACGCCTTCGAGCGAAACATAATAGATAAATCCGCTCGCGGCCGCGGCGATGGCGGCGATGCGCTGCGGCGGGGTGGTGGGCGCGACGATGAAAATATTTTCGAGCTGGTGTTTGCGCGAGGCCGCCAGCAATTCGCCGGCTTCCTCCGGCGGGCAGTCGAGCGCGAGCAGCCCGTCCACGCCTGCGGCCCGGGCCCGGCGGCAAAAGTGCTCCACGCCGGGTGAATAAATCATGTTGTAGTAGGCGTAGAACACGATGGGTGCGTCGGGGAAGTCGGCGCGCAACTGGCGCACCAGCGCGAAGACGGCCTCCGGATCGGCGCCGGACTCGAGCGCGCGCTGCGCCGCGAGCTGGTTCGTCAGCCCGTCGGCCAGCGGATCGGTGAACGGCAGGCCGAGTTCGAGCACATCCACTCCGCCCTTGAGCAGCGCGCGGCACGCCGCCAGCGAGGTTGCGGCGTCGGGGTCGCCGGCGCAGAGGTAGGCGACAAATGCCGCGCGCTTTTCCGCGCGGGCTTGGGCAAAGGCATGGGCCAGACGGGACATGGAAGCCGCGAAACTATAAAGCGGAAGAAAAAATAAGGAAGGGAAAAACCGCGCCGACCGCAAAGAGCCAAAGGGTCAGGCGCCGGAGGGAAGGCGTTTCTTTTCCCCGTCGAGAACGGTGTTGGGCGAGGCATCCTGGGCCTCCACGGTATTTGCATGGACGGTCCATTGCTCGACGTGTTTGTAGATGACTGGTCGCCCTTGCAGCAGCGAGCCGTGCCGGCGGCAAAACTCGGCCAAGGCGTCCTTGTGGTCGATGATTTCAACGCACACCGTCAGATTGGCCTGCGTGGCCTCGGGGTCGGTGGCGGCGACTTTGCCGTTGTTGCTGTAGCCATGATGGGTCATGTACGCCATGGCGTTCTTCAAGCCGTCGCGTTTGGCGGCGCGGATGATTTCGCGGTAAACCAGCTTGGGGTTCAACTTGCCCCAGAGCCCCGGCGCGGGCAGGTGCTCCCGTGGCGTGAGGTAAACGCGGATTTTGCCCATTTCCTGGGAGACGATGTGGTGGGTTTGTTTCATGATGGCGGATGGATTGGAGAAAGGCGATTCGGACTGGAAGCGCTCGGTCAGGCGCGACCATGCGGCACGGTTGCGCTCGGAGCGCAATTCGCGGGCTTCCCGCAGCGAAAGTTCCGGCGGCACCCCGCGGTCATGGCGCTTGGGGACGCCGAGACGCTGGGAAGAGTAGATGCCGGAATGTCCGCTAAAATAGTAGGCGATGAAGCAAGCCACGGCGAAATACACCGCATAGTGCGAGCCAAACAGTTCGATGCCCATCACCGTGCATGCCAGCGGGGTGTTGCTGGCGCCGGAAAACACGGCGATGAAGCCCAGCCCGGCAAAAAGATCCACCGGCACGCCGGCCATCCCCGCAATGGCGTTGCCCAGCGTGGCGCCGATGTAAAACAGCGGCGTCACTTCACCGCCCTTGAAGCCCGCGCTCAGGGTCACCGCGGTGAAAATCACCTTCCACCACCAACTCCAGGGATGGGCGCCGCCCGCCTGAAATGCGGAGACGATGGTCACGCTGTGGGGGTCCGGCGAACTCACGCCCAGGCCGAGGTAGTCCCGCGTGCCCAGCAGATAGGTCAGCGCGATGACCACGGCGCCCCCGGCGACGGGCCGCAGCGGCGCATAGGCGATGAATTTTTTCCATTGATGCTGCAGCAGGTGGGTGAGCTCGGCAAAAAATTGGCTCACGATGCCGAAGGCGGCCGATGCGACCACCGTCCAGCCCAGCAGGCGGAAGTCGAGGATGGCGCGGGCGCCAGCTCCATCGGACAAGGCGATGTGGTAGGTGACGTGATGGACGCCCCAGGCCGAACAGGTCATGTCGCCGATGAGGCTGGCCGCCAGCACGGGAATCAGCGCCTGATACTGCATGCGGCCAATGACCAGCACTTCCATGGCAAAGATGGCGCCCGCCAGCGGCGTGCCGAAGACGGAGCCGAATCCGGCGGCGACGCCGGCCATCAGCAGCAGGCGCAAGTTGTCCGCTCCGACTTTAAGCATTTGCGCGTAGGCGCTGGCGAGGCTGCCGCCCATTTGCACCGCCGTGCCTTCGCGCCCGGCGGAGCCGCCAAACAGATGCGTGATCAACGTGCCGAGGAGCACCAGCGGGGCCATGCGCGCAGTCACGCCTCCCCCGGGTTCGTGGATTTGCTCGAGGATGATATTATTGCCTCCTTCGGCGTCCCGGCCCAGCCGGTGATAGACCCAGCCCACGGCATAACCGCCAGCCGGGAGCAGAAAGAGCAGCCAGCCATGGGCAAAGCGCAAGTCGGTCACCTTTTCGAGTGACCACAGGAAAAAGGCGCTCGCCGTTCCAGCCAGCAGTCCGACCGGCACCACCAACAGCGTCCAATAGGCCAGTTGCCGCAGGTTGTCCAGGTGCTCGAAAGGGTTGAAGAGGCGTTTCATGCGGGAGTGGCCGGATGGCCGCAGTCGGGATTGCCGTGGCGGTAGTGGATGACGCGCACGTCCTCCAACGTGACAAGACCGCCCTGCATCATGAGGTCCAGCACGGGCAGAAACGCGGCGATTTTTTCCGTGGTGTCGACCAGCTCGACAACCACCGGCAAATCTCCGGATAGGCGGAGAATTTTGGCGGTGTGCAGGTGGCTGGTCGCGCCGTAGCCCAGCGGACTGCGCAGCACGGTGGCGCCGGCGAGGCCCGTCTCGCGGGCCTTGAGCACAATGGCTTCGTAGAGCGGGCGCCCTTGATGGCGGTCCGACTCGCCGATGAACACCCGCAGGAGCTGGCATTTTTCCGGAAGTTGCATGGTCAATGTCCTTTCTTGAAATTGATGGCCGCAGCCAGAATGTGCCCCAGCCAGACCCCCACCAGGCAAAGGGCCATCGAGCCGATGATATTGCCGCCCGCTTTCGCCCAATCACCGTCGCGGGCCAAGGCCAGGGTCTGGAGGCTGAAGGAGGAGAAGGTCGTAAAGCCGCCCAGCACCCCGGTCATAAAAAACTGCCGGCCAGTCGGACCGACCAGCAGCCAGCCGTCTTCAGGCTCGGTCAGGGTGGAAAAGAATCCAATAACAAACGAGCCGAGAACATTGATCACCAGCGTGCCCCACGGAAATGTCTCGTCGAAATGCCGGGCCACGCAACCGGAAAGCGCAAATCTCATCGCGGTGCCCAAGGCGCCGCCAAACGCGACATATAGGTAGATAAGCATGATGACCCCCGGTTATGGGTGGTAGGAGTCATCAGACCCGCCGTGAGCGGGACGGTTTGCCCCGCAGGCGGGGCCGGCAGAATCCATTGCCGGAAGACCAGTTTGGGGAATTTGCCGCCCAGGGCAACTCCAAAACTTTTTTGGCTTTGCCCGCGCGGCCGTTCACTGGCGGCGTTGCTTCCACCAGCGGATTATCCGCCAGGCCCCGCCGGCGGCGGCCAGCGCGGCGGCCCACGGAAAGTGCCGGGCGTTATCCCCGGATGCCGGACGCCCGCCGAAGAATCCCTGCCACACCCCCCGGCTTCCGGAAAAACGCGCGGCCAGGATGCGGCCTTCTGCAATCCCGCGGAAAATTTGCCGGACGGGCTCGGACTCGCGGATGCCGGTGGCCACGCTGGCCGTATTGCTCCGCAGTTGCTCGCGCTGGTCATCGGCCGTCCGCTCCAATTCATGGATGCGGCGGGCGCGGACGATTGCGGAGGCCAGAAGGTGATCGCTCATGATGGCGGAGGTTCAACTCCGGCGGTGCTCGTCGCCGTGTGCGCGGCGTTTTCCAAGGTCGGGCGCAAGGCTCCGGCGTCGCGATGCAGGACATCGCGCGTGCCCGCAAAAGGCGCCGGCATGTCGCGCAGATGCCGCCGGAGGGTCCAGGCGCAGGTCAGGGCGAATGCGCCAAAAAACCAACCGCAGCCCAAAGCCGGAATCCATCGGTAGGGCTCGGGCACGGCCACCACGGCCGCGAGTCCGAGAAACATCAATGCAAACGCCGCGGCGAGCGAACTGGCGACCACCAGGACGAGCATATGCCCGGCGCGTAAAAACAAGTCCTCCAATTCCGCGGCGGCCAAATCCACCCGGCTGGTGAACACATCCACCAGCGAGGCGCCCAGCGCCCGAAATCGCAGTTGTAATTTCATGGGATGGGGGCGCGACGGGAGTCATTCCCGCGCGCAATGATTTTTACCCAGCGCCGCCGCTGGATGGGGCGTTAATCGCGGCGGGCGAACAAACCAAGGAGCAGACCGAGGCCCACGCCGGCCGCGGTCGCGACGCCCACCGCCATCCACGGATGGTCCTTGATGGCGGATTCAGTGGTGTGCAGCCCATCTTTGACCCGCTCGCGCGCGTGCGCGGTTTTTTCCTTCAGGGCCTCGAGGGCTTCATGGGCGTTTTCAACCACGGTATGCGCGCCATTGGCCACGGCGGCGTGGGTGGAATGACGGCTGGGAGAGGTGCGATGATGAGTCATGGCAAGAGGAGGTTTGAGGGTTGAGTGGACAGGTTTCTATGCCGAAACCCTACCTTCAGACCGTGGATTTGGCAATTGATGCGCCGGTTTTTTACAACCTGTTGATAAAGAGAAACTCAACTAGGGTAACCACCTGCATGCCTTTCCCCAAGCCCATTTCAGGTTTGACACTGGCACAGATTTGTCAACATTGAGACTCGGCGGGCGCAGCTACCAGTGGTTGTCTAATCACCGGGCCGTTTGCCACTCACTTCCTCCTTCACTATTCACACGCCAGACGGGCGCCCTTTCACCAAGGGCTCATGCCTGGCGCGTTAAATTTTTCTTCCCACTCAACCCGCCCATCCCCGGGCCCGCCCGAAGCACTTTCTCACTTACATGAAAAAAGAGGCGATAGATCTCATCATCGAAAAGAACCCGAAGCTGGCCAAGTCGCGTGCCAAGCTCGAAGCCATGCAGCCCGGCGCCTACTGCCTGCACCGGTCCTGGGGCTTTGGCCGCATCCGCGAATACGACGCCGCTTCCGGCAAACTCATCATTGATTTTGACGGCGACAAGACCTCGCACCCGATGGACCCGTCGTTCTGCGTCGAGCGCCTGGAACTGCTGCCGGAGACGAACATCCTCGTGCGCCAGCGCGTGGACCCCGCCGCCATCGAGGAAATGGTCAAGAAACGCCCGGCCGACCTCGTGGTCGAAATTCTCCACCACGCGCCCGACCGCTCGATGAGCAGCATCGAGCTGGAAAACCTGCTCGCCCGCATGCTCGGCGAACGCTTCAAAAAGTGGTGGTCCGGCGCGAAGAAGCACCTCGCGAAGGACTCGCGCATCGCCGTCCCCTCCCGCAAGACCGAGCCGTTCGTCCTGCGCGACGAACCGCTCAAGCCCGAGCAGGAAGTCCTCGAGGAATTTTACGTCACCAAGCAGCCCAAGAAAAAAATTCTCCTCGCGGAAAAGCTTTACCAAATCTCCAGCAGCGTCGAGGAAATCGAAAAAGACCTGCCGCGCATTTTTGACGACCTGACCGCGACCATCCGCGACGCGCGCCAGCTCACCACCGCCGACCGCCTCCACGGCGTCTGGGTCCGCAACGACCTCGCCCGCCACCTGCACGCCGAGGTGGACAAGCTGGAGCCCACCTCCGCCTCCATCATCCTCGGCTGCCCCGACCTCTCCCAGCTCGCCGAGCAACTGCCGTCCAATTTCCAGCATCGCTTCCTCGACGTCATCACGCGCGTTTATCCGGACAGTTGGCAGGAGGTCGTCGTCAACCTGCTGCGCAACAGCTCGGGCAAATTCACCGCCGAGTGCATCTCCTTCCTCGTGGACAAGGGTTGCGCCGACCAGGTGGCCGATTGCTTCAAGCGCTGGCTCAACGAGCAGACGCTGAAGACCTCCGTGTTGCTGTGGATCATCCGCAACCGCCATTCGCGCAAGTTTGCCAAGCTCGTCGACGGCCTGGCCTCGCCGCGTTTGCTCGCCGCCATCTTCTACGCGATTGACAGCGAAGCGCTCCAGAACACCGGCAACCGCCGCATCGTGCTCGCCGACGCCCTCAGCGACGACCCCGACCTCATCGCCGACTTGCTGGCCGACGCCAACGACGAAACCGCCCGCGACCTCGCCCAAACCCTGTTACTCAATCAGGGCTTCGAGGACCTGACCAAGAAGTCCCTCATCGCGCGCTTCATCCGCCTCTTCCCGAAAATCCAAACCCTCGTCGGCGGCGACTCCACCAGCCGCCAGGCCGAATCGCTGCTCGTTTCGCAGGAATCCCTCGAGCACCGCAAGAAGGAATACGACAACTTGGTGCAGGTGCTCATCCCCGAGAACAAGGTCGCCATCCAGACCGCCCGCGAACTGGGCGACTTGCGCGAAAACGCCGAATACAAGATGGCCCGCCAGGAACAGGACACCCTGCTCGCGCGCAAATCGCTCCTCGAAACCGAGATGGCCCGCGCCCGCATCACCGATTTCGGCGATGTGCAGACGCACGTGGTCGGCGTCGGCTCCGTGGTCGAGTTGTTGAACCGGAAATCGAATCACACCCATCGCTACGCGCTGCTGGGCGCGTGGGACAGCAACCCGGAAAAAGGCGTGCTTTCCTACAAGACTCCGCTGGGCCAAAACCTCCTGGGTAAAAAAGTCGGCGACGTCGTCCGCACTGAAATCGAAGGCTCGGTTGAGGAATGGACCCTCAACAAGATTGAGCGCTGGATTGATACGAAGAAATAAGGTCCGCCGCGCCGATTTTTCGAGGAAAAGGGCTTGCCTGCCCGGGGGAACCCGCGCAGACTAACCCCTTGTCTCGCAACGTTCACCCCTCGCTTCAACCCATTCCCCCCATGCGCAAGAAAATCCTCTACGTCGCCGGCCTCGCCGCTCTCACCGCCGTTTACGCCGCCACTCCGGCCGCCACCCCCGCCGCCCCGGCCCCGTCCACACTCACTTTCCCCACCTACGGCTTTCGCATCAA
Organism: Opitutales bacterium; assembly: GCA_035546135.1. Classification (GTDB taxonomy): domain Bacteria; phylum Verrucomicrobiota; class Verrucomicrobiia; order Opitutales; family JABDGR01; genus JABDGR01. Next base: position 3,315 of record DASZWY010000273.1, on the reverse strand, counting down.
TTCGTTTGAGACGCCGACCAACAGCCCCATCCTCGGCGCGGTGCAGATGAGCTTCCCGCCGATGCCGCTGCCTTCCGGCAACAACCAGTATTTCCCGCCCAGCGTCAACGTGATGATTGTCTCCAGCGACAAAGGCATGGATGACTACGTCACCAGCGAGCGCCTGGGCCTGACGACTCGCGGTTTCTCCATCGTGAAAAACGGCGACGACACGTCGGTCAAAAACGAGTGGAGAATTGAATACATCGGTGTCGTCAGCAACATTGCGATGCACTGGTATGCGCACGCCGTCCTCAGCAATGGCCGGGTCTATATCGCCACCGGTGGCGTGCCCGATGAAATGTGGCCGCAGTATGGCGACAAGATCAAGGCCTGCGTCAACAGCCTCCAGGCCACCGGCACCGCGGTGACCACGCCGCCGCCCGCGCTCTCGCTGGCTTCGCCCGGCGCGCCGGTTCCGGCAGCCAAGGCGCCGACGGCCACGACCGCCAAGTAACCCCGGCGTTTTGCCGGTTCGCGCTGCTCGAACTTACCTCGCGTCATGTCCTGGCGCCGATGCATCCTGCCCATTTTGGCCGGCATATCGCTGGGCCTTGCCGCATTTGCAGCGAATGCGCCCGCGCCGGTTGCGGCGACAGCCGGGACAGTGGTCGCGCCCGAAGCCGCGCCGCCGGCAAAATCCGAATCCCTGCTCTTTGCCTACTTCAAGGGCAACGGCGACGGTTTGCACTTGGCCTCTAGCGACGATGGGTTCCATTGGACGGCGCTCAAGGGCGACCAAACTTTTCTGACGCCGCAGGTCGGCAAGGAAAAGCTCCTGCGCGACCCGTCCATCCAGCGCGGGCCCGACGGCGTGTTTCACTGCGTGTGGACGTGCAGTTGGAACGACCACGGCATCGGTTATGCCGAGTCGAAGGATCTCGTGCACTGGTCCGAGGAAAAATTCATCCCCCTGATGGAAAAGGACGACGCCACGCGCAATTGCTGGGCGCCGGAGCTTTTTTACGACGAGGCCAACGCGCAATGGCTGATCCTCTGGTCGTCCACCGTGCCGGGAAAATTCCCGGAAACCGATGGCCAGGACAAAAGCGGCAGTGACAAAGTGGGCTACAACCACCGCGTCTATTACGTCACCACCAAGGATTTCAAAACCTTCAGCCCGACAAAACTGCTCTTCAATCCCGGCTTCAACTGCATTGACGCCGCGATTTTCCAGGCCGGCAAAAAATTCGTGATGGTCTTCAAGGACGAGTCCAACGCGCCCTTTACCCCGCAGAAAAACCTCAAGCTCGCGTTTGCCGAGCGTGCCGAGGGGCCCTATGGCGACGTGACCACCGCACCCATCAGCCCCAAGGACGCTCGCGGCGTGGGCATCTGGTCCGAAGGCCCGACCCCGATCAAAGTCGGCAATCAATGGCTTGTCTACTTCGACGAATACCGCAACCGCCGCTACGGCCTCATCGTCTCGACCGACTTGAAGGACTGGAAGGACGAAACCGGCCAGTTCACGCTCCCCGCCGGCATCCGCCACGGCACCATCTTCCACGCGCCGCCGGAAATCATCGAGGGATTGAAGAAGGCGCAGTAAGGTGTCGCACGCGTTGACACGCGGAAAAATTCAGTTAAACTGTTTTTGTGAAATCCCTTCTGGAGATTGAACAGGCCATCGCCAAGTTGCCTAAGAAATTCCAGCGGCAGTTGGTGCGGGATATTCCGGGCATTTGCCCGGATGCTTTTCCCGCCCGCGGATGGGAGACGATTCTGAACGACGCCGCGCCGCGCGCCGGGGTGAGTTTTTTATTGGATGATTTAGATGCCGCCTATAAATCGAACCCCGGGAAATTTCCCGCTTTGAACGAAGATTCTCTTTCTGAGCGCAAGTGACCTCGCGCGGCACGAACGAATTTTGGCGCTTGTATCGCGGACTGCCTCGCGAAGTTCGGGCGGCTGCTCGCACGGCTTATGGCAGGTTTGCGCTCAACCCCGCCCATCCTGGCTTGCACTTGGAGCGGCTGAAGTGCGATGCCCGTGCCTGGTCGGTGCGGATTACGCGGGATTATCGCGCCGTGGCCCGGCGTTATGGCAACGATTGGCTGTGGTTCTGGATTGGAACCCATCAAGGCTTTGACGAGCGGTTCCCGCGCTAATTGGTCTCGGGAAACAGCGAACACGCCTGCGGTTCGGTGTCCACGGCCTCTTCGCGGTTGGGCCGGGCAACGAGGCCGGGGTGGGACTCCTCGGGGAAGGGTTCATCCGCATGGCCGTTTTCCATGAGGTAATTGTCGCACACGCGCATGAGCGCCTCGCAGCCTTCGGCCCGGCGCATGTCATAAAGGAATTTCCCTTCCGCATCCACGGATTGGCCGACGAAGTTCAGGAATTTTTTCATGCGGCTGCCCTGCACCTTGTCGGGAATCTCCGGCGCCGACATCGAGAGGCGCAGGTCGTCGATGTATTCGCGCGCATCGCGCAACTTGGGTTGGAACACCGGCCGCCCGGCGAAGTGGTCGCGGATCTGGCGAAAAATCCACGGATTGCGAATCGCGGAGCGGCCAATCATCAGGCCCGCCGCGCCCGTTTCCGCCAGCACCCAGCGCGCTTTCGCCGCGGAGGTCACGTTGCCGTTGGCCAGCACAGGGCAGCGCGCGCGCCGCACCGCGTGGCCGATCCAGTCGTAGTGCACCTCGGCGCGGTACATCTCCTTCACGGTGCGGCCATGGACGCTGAGCAGGTCCACGTGGTGCCGGTTCACGCTGTCGAGCAGTCGGTCAAAATTTTCCGTCGTCTCAAAGCCGATGCGCATTTTCACCGTGAAGCGCCCGGGACACTCCGCGCGCAGGACGGCGAGAATCTCGTCCACTTTCGCCGGGTCGCGCAGCAGGCCGCCGCCGACGTTCTTGCGGTAAACCTTGGGCGCGGGGCAGCCGAGGTTGAGGTCCACGCCCGCGATGGGGTGCTTCGAGAGTTCCCGCGCGGTGCGCGCCAGGTCGGGCAGGCTTTCGCCGATGAGTTGCGCGAACACGGGCCGGCCGGTGTCGTTCTCGGTGATGCTCGCCAAAATATGCGGTTCCAGCCGCGAGGTCTCGTGCACGCGGAAATATTCGGTGAAAAACCAGTCCGGTGCGCCGCGGCGGGCGGCCGCGCGCATGAAGGGCAGCGTCGTCACATCCTGCATCGGCGCGAGCGCCGTGGGCGGGCACCCAAGCTCGAGCACGCCGGGCAGGTTGGCCAGGCCAGGATGGGCGGCGCTCATCAATTTTGCTGTTTCAAAATCCGCTCGAGAATTTCCGTCATGTCCTCCACGGAATCGAGCAC
>DASZWY010000272.1:0-1943 GCA_035546135.1 Opitutales bacterium | reverse complement strand
CTCGCCCGGCAACACCGCGCCGAGCACCAGCACCGGCCAGCCGGAGCCAATTTCGCGCACGTCGGCGCCTTCCTTCACGTTGGCGACCGCAAAGCAATCCGCCCCGCATTGCATCAGCCGCGCCACCGTCTGCGCCAGACCATGGCCGTAGGCGTCGGCTTTTACCACGGCAACATACCGCACGTGCGGCGGCAGCGCCGCGCGGATTTTCCCCAGGTTGCGCTCGAGCGCAGCGAGGTCAATTTCCGCCCAACAGCGGTGGGGCAGGGTGGACATAAACAGCGTGGAGTGTGGAGCGCGAAGACGGAGACCGCCAACATTTAATGAATTTTGGGCCCGATTCCAACCTTGTTGCCTTTAGGCCAGAGCCCCGGCCCACTTTTTGTATTCCGGGGCGCGCACCGCATAGGGCGTGGGAGTCTTCACCTTCCGAAATAAATGCGGCAGCGCCAGAATCTCCGGATGGTCGCGCAATGACGCGGGCAAGGTACGCGCGCGTTCCGGGGCGCGATGCCAGGCCTTGCGCGCCGGCAGATGAAAAAGCGTGCCGGCCGGCAAATCGGCTTCGAGGATTTCCCGCGGCGCCGTGGCGCAATATTTTTCCGGATCGGCCGTGGTGATTTCCAGGATTTGCCAAAAACCCTGCTTGGCATCGGTAAAGAGGGTGAAAGGCGGTTTTTCTCCTGCGGCCAGCGCGAGCGCCGCGGCCAGCGGCAAGCTGCCGGCGGAATAGACCGGGCGCGCTTCCCCCTGGCTCCGCGCGGCATCGTCGGTCTGCCAGGCGCGGATAGCCATGGCCGCCAGGCGCAGGCCGAGCACCGAGCCCGGGCCGTCCACGTACAAATAGCCGCCGAGTTCCTGCCACGGCGTTTGCGCCGCGGCCAGTGCCGCGCGGGTGCCGGCGAACAACGATTCCAGCGCCGGCGCCTCGCCTTCCTGCCAGCCCAGCCAGCGCGAGTTTTGCCACACCCCTGTGCGCGCCGTCACGCCGCTGGCGTCGAGCAAGAGCCAGGGTTTTTCCACGGCAAACATGGCTGCTTGGATAGACACGCCGATTTTCCGCAGGCCGCCGAATCTATTTGGCGGCGGGTGCGGCACCCAGAACCTTAAAGCTGTCCACACACTTTTTCACTTTTGCGCTATCGGCCGCCCAATGCGATTCCAGGGTGGTGCCGGTGGCAAGGTAAACGTGGTCTTTAGATGAAATGGCATGGGCGTAAAAATGCATCTCTCGGCTGTTGCTGCTGGCTTGGTATTCGCAGATCCACTCATTGGCATTTGGAGTTCGCTCCGAAACAACCTGCGCCCCGATTTGCTTGAATTGGGTTTTGCTCAAGGTGATATACTCGCTCATAGGCTTGGCGTAGGGTTGGATCATTACGTTTACATTGGAAGCGAATTGATCGGCGGGGGTTAAGGCCATAATAATGGGAATGATCGAAACGCTCCCGGGGGCATCCTCCAATGGGGCGATGGAGAAGCTGGCTTGGGGAAAAACAACGGGTGCAGGCGCCGCCGGGGTGGGCGCCGTCGTTTGGGCAGCGTGGGCGGTTGCTAGAAACAGCAAGGCGAGCAACCACCAGGTTGGTTTGTTGCGCGAGGGCGCAGGTCGGGGATCGAACATGTCATGCCACCTGTCACACCCCAGCCCTTCAGGCAAGATGAAACAAGTTCAGCCAGGGTGGGGACCGCATTTTCAATCGGAAAATTCGCCCCCTCTGCCTCCCCAGCCTAACGCGGTTCCCCGATTTCGTCACCCACCGCCTTGAATTTTTGAGGTAATTTGTATCAAGCGGTCGGGTTCGCTGACGGGTGGCGCGCCGTCTTCCCACCATTTGCCCAAAATCATGGTGGCGTAGGCGGACCTCGTCAGGCTTAACGACGCCGCGCGGCGGTCTATTTCAGACCGCCAGGCGTTCGGGATGTTGATGCTGATGAGAGTC
>DASZWY010000271.1:0-7440 GCA_035546135.1 Opitutales bacterium | reverse complement strand
GGCGCTGGGCGGCGGGCGGCGCGACGAGGAAAAGGCGCGCGCGAAGGAGCGCTTCTTTTCGCACCGCAATCATTTCGGCGAATGGGACCCGAAGAACCAGCGTCCGGAGTTGTGGAACATTTTCAACGGCCGCAAACATTTCGGCGAGCACTTCCGCGTCTTCCCGCTCTCGAACTGGACGGAGATGGACGTGTGGCAGTACATCAAGCAGCAGAACATCCCGCTGCCGTCGCTCTACTTCGCGCACCGCCGGCCGGTCATCGAGCGCGGCGGCACGCTCCTGGCGATCACGGATTTTCTCACACTCCTGCCCAACGAAAAGCCCGAGGAGCGCCTGGTGCGCTTCCGCACGGTGGGCGACGCCACCTGCACGGGCGCGGTGGAATCCTCCGCCGCGACGATTGACCACATCATCGACGAAGTCGCCGCGGCGCGGGTGACCGAGCGCGGCGGCCGCGCGGACGACAAGCGTTCCGAGACGGCGATGGAAGACCGGAAAAAAGAGGGGTATTTCTGATTAAGTGCCTTGGTTCCTGGTGCTTAGTTCTTAGTTGCCATGAAAATCGAACGCTTTGAGGACATAAAAGCCTGGCAGATTGCCCGGGAACTCGCCCGTGCGGTTTATGCAGCGACCGCCCGGGAGGCGTTTGCCAAGGACTTTGGCTTGAAGGATCAAATCCGCCGGGCCGCCGGTTCCGTGATGCACAATATTGCCGAAGGCTTTGATGCCGGATCCAACGCGGAGTTCATTCGCTTTTTGCGCTATGCTCAACGTTCTGCGACCGAGGTCATGAGCCAACTTTATATTGCGCTTGATCAGGGTTATTTGACCCAAGAGCAATGTTCTCCAATTCAAAAACTGGCCAATGAAACTCACGCCACCAGCGGCGGCTTTATCAAATACCTCACTTCCAAATCTACTTCAACTAAGCACTAAGAACCAAGCACAAGCACACATTTATTTATGAGCACCGGTTATCTCGATATGGATCTGCTGCGGTTTACCACCGCGGGCAGCGTGGACGACGGCAAGAGCACGCTCATCGGGCGGCTGTTGTATGACAGCAAGAACATCTTCGAGGACCAGCTCGAGGCGGTGGAGCGCGCGTCGAAGCAGCGTGGCACCGACTATGTGGACCTGGCGCTGCTGACCGACGGCCTGCGCGCCGAGCGCGAGCAGGGCATCACCATCGACGTGGCGTACCGCTACTTCGCGACGCCGCGGCGCAAGTTCATCATCGCCGACACGCCGGGACACATCCAGTACACGCGCAACATGGTCACCGGCGCCTCGACGGCGAACCTGGCGATTATCCTGATTGATGCGCGCAAGGGCGTCATCGAGCAGACCTGCCGCCACGCGTTCATCGCCAATTTGCTGCGCATCCAGCACGTCGTCATCGCCATCAACAAGATGGACCTCGTCGATTACAGCGAGACGACCTACCACGAGATTTCCGCGTCGTTCAAGCAGTTCGCCTCGCGCCTCGAAAACCTGGTCGAGATGACCTTTATTCCGATTTCAGCGCTCAAGGGCGACAATGTCGTCGATAAGTCCACGAAGATGCCGTGGTACCAGGGGCCGACGCTGCTTTACCATTTGGAGACCGTTTATGTGCGCCCGGATGCGAACCTTGTGGAGGCGCGCTTTCCGGTGCAGTATGTCATCCGGCCCCACCAGACAAAATACCACGACTTTCGCGGCTATGCCGGGCGCGTGGCCGGCGGCGTGTTCCGTCCGGGCGACGAAGTGGTTGCGCTGCCCTCGGGTTTCAAGACGAAGGTGAAGGGCGTCCACACCATGGAAGGCGAGCTGACGGAGGCGTTCTCGCCGCTGTCCGTCGCCATCACGCTGGCCGACGAAATCGACATTGGCCGCGGCGACATGCTGGTGAAGGAAAACAACCCGCCGCAGGTCGGCCAGGAAATTGAGGCGATGGTGTGCTGGTTCTCGGAAACGAAGCTGCGCCCGCAGGGCCGCTACCTGTTGCGCCACACCACGCGCGAGCTGAAGGCCATCGTGCGCGAGGTGCGCTACAAGGTGGACATCAACACGCTGCACAAAATCGAGGACAATCTCGAAATGGGCCTCAACGACATCGGCCGCCTGAGCATCCACACCTCCGGGCCGCTGTTCTACGACAGCTACCAGAAAAACCGCTCCACCGGCAGTTTCATCCTCATCGACGAGCAGACCAACGCGACCGTCGCCGCGGGGATGATTGTGTAGCGCGCCGCGGACCGCTCGGTGACTTCCAAAAATTAAGGCGGGCCGCCTACCCCTAAGCGGCCCGCCACTGATTTTCTATCTTGTTGCTGCTTGTTACCCCATTCTCCCGTAGGAGATGTAGCTGCACCTAGGCTTATACCATTTTCCATGCCAAGTTGTTCCGGGGCTGACGCAAGTTTTTCACAATCGTTGGGCCGCCTTCAGAACCCTCACGGCCAGCGCGGTTTAGGCGTGCAGCGGCGGCGCGCGCCAGCCAAAATCCGCTCATGGCCGACCTTGCCGAAGCGCTGCGCGAAATTGTCGGAACGCCCCACGTCCTGACCGCGCCGGGCGATTTGGCGCTCTTTTCACGCGATGCGACGGCGGGTTATGCGCAAATGCCGGCGGCGGTGGTGTTTCCGGGCGATGCCGCGCAAGTGGCGGCGGTTTTGCGAGCCTGCCAGGCCCGGCGCGTGCCGGTGGTGGCGCGCGGCGGGGGCACGAGCCTCTCCGGCGGCGCGGTGCCGGTGCCGGGGGCGGTGGTGCTGGGCTTGCAGCGACTGGATAAAATCCTCGAACTTGATGCGGCGAACCTCACGATGCTGGCCGAGCCGGGCGTCATCACGGAAAAAATCGACGAAGCCGCCGCGCCCCATGGCTTGTTTTATCCGCCTGACCCCGGCTCGATCAAAATTTCCACCATCGGCGGCAATGTCGCGAGCAACGCGGGCGGACTGCGCGGCATCAAATACGGCGTGACGCGCGATTATGTGCTCGCGCTGGAGGTCGCGCTGCCCGACGGATCGCTGGCGTGGCTCGGGTCGAAGTGCCGCAAGGACGTGGCCGGCTATTCGCTGCGCGACTTGTTCATCGGCTCGGAGGGCACGCTCGGCGTGATCACGAAAATTTTGCTGCGACTGCTGCCGCGCCCGGCGGCGAAGGCCACGCTGCTGGCGACCTTTCCGGATTTGGAGCATGCCGCGGCCACGGCCTCGGCGATCATCGCCGCGCGCCTGCTGCCCTGCACGCTGGAGTTTCTCGACCAAAAGACCCTGCGCTGTGTGGAAGGCGTGGTGAAATTGGGGCTGCCGGTCAGTGCCGGGGCGCTGCTGCTCATGGAGACGGACGGCCATCCGGCGGCGGTGGCGGAAGAGGCGGCGCAGATGGAAAAGCTCGCGCGGGACAATGGCGCGATGGAGTTGCGCCATGCGAAAAATGCGGAAGAGGCCATGCGACTGGAATCCGCGCGACGGCAGGCGTATCCCGCGCTCGCGCAATTGCGGCCCACGGCGATTCTCGAGGATGTGACAGTGCCGCGCAGCGAACTGGCGGCGATGGTGCGCTTTATTGAAAAGACGACGGCGCGGCACGGCGTCGAATGCGCGACGTTTGGTCACGCGGGCGACGGGAATTTTCATCCGACCTATCTGACCGATGAACGCGACGCGGAGGCGATGAAGCGGGTGCGTGCCGCCTCGCGCGAAATTGCGGAGGAGGCATTGCGCCGCGGCGGCACCGTTTCCGGCGAACACGGCATCGGCCTCGCCAAAAAAAGTTACCTGCCGCTCCAGCGCGATGCGGCGTCGCTGGCGTTGCTCAAGCAAATCAAGCGGGCGATTGATCCGCGGAATCTTTTGAATCCGGGCAAAATCTTGGATTGAACATCGAACATTGAACATCGAACATCCAACATTCAATGGCCGGAACCCACGAACGCAAATTCGACCTGGAAGAACGCTTGCTGGAATATTCGGCAAGAATCATTCGGCTGGGCGAATCGGTGGTCAAGACCGAGGCTGGGCGTCACGTTGCCCTACAGGTCATTCGGTCGGGTACCTCGCCTTATGCGCTGCATGGCGAGGCCAGCGAAGCGGAGTCGCCGGCGGACTTCGTCCATAAATTGAAAATCTGCCTGAAGGAACTGCGCGAAACTTGGCGCTGGCTGCGGCTCATCCGCCGGGTGCCGTTGGTCAAAAAGCCTGAATTGCTGGAGCCTCTGATTCAGGAGACGGACGAATTGATCCGTATTTTCCGCCAGAGCATTCTTACCGCAAAGTCTCGCAGTCTGAAAAAATAACACGCCGAGACGGGAAAATAACCTTTTGCAAATCATGAACCGGCAGGACCAGCGCGGCAAACCGTCATTCGATGTTGAATGTTCAATGTTGAATGTTGGATGGTGGCTGCGCCGGCGCGACATGCGCTTCATCCTTTTTGGCAAGGGTGAAGGCGAAACCACTTGGCGCGGGGTCGGGCTGTTGGCGGCGGTGTTTTTTGGGTCGCTGCTATTTGCCGCGGTGCTGACGCCGCCGGCGTACTGGCTGGTTGAGTGGTGGCACCACCAGACCGGGTCGGCGACGGCGAAGTGGCTGCTCGACAAGGGGGTGGACGTGTATTTCGACCGGCTGCGGATTGGCTCCGTCGTGCTCGCGTTGCCATGGCTGATGTCCCAATGTCATTTGTGGTCAGGGCGGGCGCTGGGGCTCGGGCTGGATAAAATCAATCTGCGCCGGTTCGCGTTCGGATGGCTAGCCGGGGCGGCTTTGATTCTCGGACTGGCGTTGGGGAAGGGCGCGCACGCGAAGCTGGATGCCGGTACGATAATCAGCGCGCTGCTCGCCGGGCTCATCCTCGGTTTTTTGGAGGAGACGATTTTCCGCGGGATGATTTTGCGGATTTTCTACACGGCCACGCGGCGGCCCTGGCTGGCGCTGGCCCTGATGTCGTTCTTTTTTGCTTACACGCATTTCAAGGTGCCCGATTCGGCCTGGTCGCACATGGCGCCCGGCGTCCATTGGCACACCGGGTTTTCGGTCGCGTTCTGGACGATGGGCGGCATCACGGAGGATTTTAACGCGGTGCAATTCCTGGTGCTGTGGTTGCTGGGGATGACCCTTGGCGCGCTGGTACTGCGCACCGGCTCGCTGTTGCCGGGCATCGGGCTGCACGCGGGGCTGGTGGCGGGGCTGACGCTTTATCGCGGCAGCGGGCTGACGGACAATTGGGTCGCGGCAGGGGCGCTGGCGGCGATCTTTTTAGCCTTGGCCGGTTGGAAGCCGTCGGCCTCGCGGCCAACATCCAACCTTCAACATCCAACCTCGAACAACGAATGAAAGCCGGCGAAGTCGCGCTACAGAACAGGCATTGGACGTTGAAGGTTGGACGTTCCATGTTGAATGTTCGCAGGGCGGTGCTCGACGTTATCTTTCCGCGCTGGTGCGTGGGGTGCCTCGGGGCGGTGGAGGCCGGGCCGTTGACGCATGTGTGTGAGGCGTGCGTGAACCAGACGGTGTTTTCGCGCGAGCCGCATTGCGGCTCATGCGGGTGGCCATTTCCCGGCGCGGTGAGCGGGGCGCGGACTTGCCCGAACTGCCTCGAACTCCGGCCCGCGTTTGACGAAGGGCGCACGGGAATGCTGCTTGCTGGCGCGGCGCGCGCGTTCATTCACGATTTGAAATATCACCGCGGCTGGCACTTGCGCGGCGATTTGCGCGGGCTGGTGCGGCTGGCGCGGCCATTGAAAAATTTTGCGGAGGGCGCCGTATTGGTGCCAGTGCCGCTGCATCCCCGGCGGCGGCGCTGGCGCGGGTTCAACCAGGCGCGGTGGGTGGCGGATGCGCTGGCGGCGGAGGCCGAGGTCGCGGGCATTGTCGAACTGCTGGACCGCGTGCGCGACACCCCGACGCAGACGCGCCTGAGCCGGGCAGGGCGCGCCAAGAACATGGAAAATGCCTTTGCGCTGCATCCAGGGGCGGCGGTAAATTCCGGGACTCGTTACATCCTGGTGGATGACGTTTACACCACGGGGGCGACGCTCAATGCCTGTGCGAAAGTGCTGCGTCAGGCCGGCGTGGAGCAGGTGGATGTCGTCAGCCTTGGGCATGGATAGGGATGCTTCTGTACCCTTACGTAGTGCTGTCCCTCAAGGCCAAGAAAGTGCGTTCTGTACCCTCCCCTTATGCTTGTCCTATACTAGCTCCAAGCCAATGAGTTGCGGAACTATCTACCATCTCTGAAATTACTCGACCGCATTTGAACCCTCCAAAATTGCGACCTTGAACCCTTTTGATGGATATGCATAAAATGTAGGATCCTGCATGATCCTGCGCAGCTTTATCATTTTCATTTTACTGGTCGTGGCGACACCTGCAGCAGAGGTTTCAGCAGCCGCCAGCCCGGTCACAACCGCCTCGGCGACGGACAGTTCCCAGCCCGCCAAACTCGAGTTCCCGCTTGCCGGCTACCGCATCAACGTCTTTGAGTCCAACCCGGCAACTTTCCAGCTTCAGGAACCCCGTTTTTTTACCATAAGCACCCCGGAGGGCGTGGTCAGATTCCCGCGTTCCGGAGCGATGGGTTTCGACGGCATAGCATTGAACGTTCCCGGAGCCAATCTGGAGCACCCGGCCTTGTCGATCGGCAGCCCCCGTCCGGCGGACCCGAAATGGACCCTGCAAGACTCGGTGGACAAGATTCACAGCATGTTAAAGCACTTCGGGGACACCAACTTGTCGGAGCACGCTTCCCCCACGGATTTTCAGGTGGAGTACACCGAGGGTCTCAACGGAGGTCCGAAAAATCATATTTATGAACGGATGGGCCGTGCCCATGGCGCCTCCTACAGCATCGAGGCCAGCGTGCCGGACGCCCAATGGCCCGAGCTCGGGCCCAAGTTGAAGGCGGCGGTGGACAGCTTTGAACCCTCCCCGGACCCGGCGCCCGGCAAATTGGCCTTTTCCAAGGGTGGATTTCGCTTCAGCCCACTCGATGGCATGATTCCGAAGGATAGGAAGCAGTGGCTGCTGCTGATGTTCGGGGTGTCTGTCTCGGTTGAGCCTTACTCCAAGACCATCAAAGACTATCAGGCCGAGCGCAAGCTGCCTCTTTTTTTTGGAGAACTGTACAGCGAGGAGGAATTTTTGAAGATATTCGGCAAGACGCTCAACAAGGAAAAAATGGCGAATATTTATCCCGTCCTGGTGAAAAGGATGTCGGAGCGCCCCTTTAAAATCCTTGCGGAAAACATGCCTGCGGAAAATGCACTGGTGACGGAGTATGCCGAGGATATCCCGGCGGACCAAAATCATCCGCAAGGCAGCCGCATCGTCACCTATGAAAAAGTGGTCCTCGCGCATGGCCAACTCTATCGGGCCATTGGCCACCTCAACGAGGCCGACCCCAAGTACTCCGCCTTGCTCAAAAGTTGCGTGGAAAGCCTGGAAGCCCTGCCG
>DASZWY010000270.1:0-2148 GCA_035546135.1 Opitutales bacterium | reverse complement strand
GCGCTCTTCGGCCACAACCACCCGCGCCTCAAGCTGGCCGTCGCCGCCGCGCTCGAAAAGGGCGCCAGCTTCGGCACGCCGCACCCGGGCGAGGTGCCGATGGCCGAGACGCTCGCCGAGCTGGTCCCGTCGCTCGAAATGGTGCGCCTGTGCAACAGCGGCACCGAGGCCACGATGTCGTGCCTCCGCCTCGCGCGCGGCTTCACCGGGCGCGACAAAATCATCAAGTTTGCCGGCTGCTACCACGGCCATGCCGACGCCCTGCTGGTCAAGGCCGGTTCGGGCGCGCTCACCCACGGCTACCCCGATAGCGCGGGCGTTCCCGCCGGCACCGCCGCGGACACGATTGTCCTGCCTTTCAATGACCTCGCCGCGGTGGACGCCGCCTTCGCGAAATTTTCCGGCCAAATCGCCGCCATCATCCTCGAGCCCTATCCCGCCAACGTCGGCCTTATTTTGCCCGACGCCGGCTACCTCGCCGCGCTGCGCGAGCGCTGCACCCGCGCGGGCGCGCTGCTGATTTTCGACGAGGTGATGACGGGCTTTCGCCTCGCCGCGGGCGGCGTGCAGGAAATTTCCGGCGTCAAGCCCGACCTCACCGCCCTCGGCAAAATCATCGGCGGCGGCCTGCCCGTCGGCGCGTTCGGCGGGCGGCGCGACGTGATGGAAAAGCTCGCGCCCCTCGGCCCCGTCTATCAGGCCGGTACGCTCAGCGGCAATCCGCTCGCGGTCGCCGCGGGTCTCGCCGCGCTCACCTTGATTAAAGAAAACCCGCCCTACGCCGCCCTCGATGTGGCGGGCCAGAAACTCGCCGCCGCGCTGCGCGCCGCCGCGAAACAAAAAGGCCTGCCGCTGCAAGTGCCGCAAACCGGCTCGATGTTCGCGCTGTTTTTCACCCACCAGCCGGTGCGCGACTACGCCGGCGCGCTGGCCGCCGACGCCGCGAAATTCAAAAAAGTTTTCCACGCCGCGCTCGACGCCGGCGTTTATCTGCCGCCCTCCGCCTACGAAACCTGCTTCCTCAGCACCGCCCACGATGCCGCCGCGCTCGACCGCACGATTGAAGTGCTGGCTGGCGCGGTCACGGCATTATAAGCGCGGGCGCATCAAAGCGGCGGCGCTTTCCGACTTTGGGGAAACGCCGTCAGGTCCGGCGCGACGAATTCCCCCTTCGCCTGCGGCGACAGAAACAATTCCGGCGAATAGAAAAACCGCAGCGCCTTCTTTTGCGACAGGTGCGGGCTTTGCTCGAAGAACGCATCCGCGGTTTCCGCCGGACCGTATTCGCACAGGGTGAAATGCACCAGGCGCATCCAGGCCTGGGTCATCGTCTCGTGGTAGCCTCCCGTGGGTGTGTCCGCAATGCCGTGCGCGCGGTTGTGGGCTTGGATGCCCGCGCGGATTCTGGCCCCGGCCTCGGCCAGCGGGTAGCGGCGCAGGTACAGGTAGGCGAGCTTGATATGGTCGCGATGGTGCCATTGATCGAGCGGCCAGCGGCACGCCTCGAATTCCGCGATGAATTTTTCGTCTTCGGTCATGTCCGCGGCCGATTTTTGGCCGCCGCGGAATTACAACCTTTGCGCTGACAATGGGCAAAGAATTTCTCAGGATGGCGGCACGCCGGCTACTGCCCCGGCTCCGCCGATGAGCGCCACCCCCCTCCATGTTGCCTCGCCCCCGCCGCGCCCGCTGATGGTGTGGGACGGCGACTGCCACTTCTGCGGCGGCTGGGTGCGGCGCTGGGGCCATGTCACACAGGGCGCGGTGGACTACGAGCCCTACCAGTCCGTCGGCAACCGCTTTCCGGAAATCAAGGAGTCCGATTACGCCCGCGAAATCCACCTGATTTTCCCCGACGGCCACGTCGCGCGGGGCGCGGCGGCGGTGTTCGAGGCCCTCAATACCGTGCCCGGCCACCGCTGGAGCCTCTGGCTCTACCGCAAATTCCCGCCCTTTGCGGAAATCTCCGACTGGTTCTACCGAGGCGTCGCCACCAACCGCACGGTTCTTTCGCTGCTCACGCGCCTCCTGTGGGGCGACCCCGGCATTCGCAGCACCTACCGTTTCAGCGGGGCGCTTTTTTTGCGCCTGCTCGGGCTGGTGTTTCTTATCGCGTTCGTCTCGTTCTGGACGCAGGCCTCCGGCCTC
>DASZWY010000269.1:0-14451 GCA_035546135.1 Opitutales bacterium | reverse complement strand
GAGCGCTTTCAGGGGCAAATCAATGCCCAGTGTTTGATTGGCCTGCATGAGCGGCGTGCCGGACTTGGCGTTGCCGAAAATCACCACCACCGTCGGCGCGAGCGCCAACCCCGCTTCCGCCGCGCCCGCGGCATGGTCGATGCGGGCAAAGACCTTGAGGCCGCGCGCGGCGATCTCGGCCTCCAGGCGCGCCCGCGTTTCCTCCGGGCCGTAATGGCTCGCCAACGTGATCAATCCGTTCATGGCTCTTTTCCTAGCGGTTCTAAAAGCAGCGTCAAGCCGCTGTAGTCCAAGTAAACTCCGACCCCGCCGCACTTGTCCGCAGCTTATTCGCAGGTTATTCACCGCTTGTGCGCAATGGCGGCGGGGCAATTGGGAATAAAAATTTCCCGCCGCGGGCAAAATAGGATTGCGGGCGCGGGCGGGGGGCTCTGTAGTGCGCGTTTTACCGCTCCCTCCCTCTCCCCGCGCATGTTCCTCCGCGAAGTCCAAATCAACGGTTTCAAAAGCTTTGCCGACCGCACCCGCATTGCGATGCAGCCCGGCGTCACGGCCATTGTCGGCCCCAACGGCTGCGGCAAGAGCAACATCGTGGACGCCATCCGCTGGGTGCTGGGCGAGCAGAGCGCCAAGGCCCTGCGCGGCGGCAAGATGGAGGACGTGATTTTCGCCGGCACCGACCAGCGCAAGGCCCTGCCGCTGTGCGAGGTGTCGCTGACGTTCACCGACTGCGAAAAGGAGCTGGGCACGGCCTTCAATGAAGTGCAGGTGGGCCGCCGGGTCGGGCGCGATGGCGTGGGCGAATATTTCATCAACGGCAAGCAGTGCCGCCTCAAGGACATCCAGCGGCTGTTCATGGACACGGGCGTCGGCCGCGTCTCCTACTCCTTCATGGTGCAGGGGCAGATTGACCAGATTCTGTCGAGCAACCCGGCGGAGCGCCGCTCGATTTTCGAGGAAGCCGCGGGCATCACGCGCTACAAAAGCCAGCGGCGCGAGGCGCTGAACAAGCTCGCCTTGGTGGACCAGAACCTGGCGCGCACCACCGACGTCATCGAGGAAGTCGCCCGGCAGATCGGCACCCTCAAGCGCCAGGCCGGCAAGGCCCTGCGCTACCAGCGCCTCAAGCACCGCCTGACCAAGCTCGACCTCGCCTACAACGCGTGCTTTTTCGCGCGCCGCCAGGCGGAAATTTTGCGCCTCGAAACCCTGGCCGCCGAGGCCCGCGCCGCCTCCCAGGGCGCCGCCGAGGCCCTCCGCGAACGCGAGGAGCGCGTCAACGAACTCAAGTCCAGCCGCGCGGAGCTGACGCAAAAGCTCCAGGATGCGCAGCAGGCCATTTTCGATCTGCGCTCCGAAATGGAAAACGCCGACAACCAGGCGCAATTTTCCCTGGTGCGCCGCGACGACCTCAACGGGCGGCTGGCGGAAATCGAGCAGGAAATCGCCGGCCTCCGCGGACAGCTCGCGGAATTGGACGAACGCCTGCAGGCGCACTCGACAAGCCACCAGGGCGCGCTGGGCTCGGTGGGCACTTCGGATGGCGCGTTCCGCACCCGGCAGAATGAATTTGATGCGGCCTTGGCCACGCTGGAAAAAAGCGAACGCGAATTGCAGGACCACCGCCAGCACCTGCTCGTGCTCGAAAGCGGCATCACCCGCCTGCGCACGAACTGCACGCACCTCGAGGTGGACCTCAAGACTTACCAGATTAAACATGGCGCGCTGGCCGACGCGTTGTTCCAGCTAAAAGAAGAGCAAGGCGGTCTGGAACGGCAGCAGGCGCAGTTGGTCGCGGCGCGCACGGCCCGCGGCGGCGACCTCGGCGCGGCCCAGCAGGCGGTCACCGAAGCCCAAGCCGCCGAGGCGGCATTGCGCCAGCAATTTCGCGACACGCAAACGCGCATCCAGGAACTCGACCGCGCCCTTGCGCGCGGCACGGCGCAGTTGCAGGCGCTCGAAGGCTTGCAGGCGCGCTTCGAAGGTTTTTCCGAGGGCGCAAAGGCGATTTTGCAAGGCCGGCTCGAAGATTTGCTGCCCAAAGGCGCGTTCCAGATTCTCACCAAGCTCGTGGACATCGAGGACGCCGACGCCCCGGCGCTCGAAGCCTTGCTCGGCCCGGCGGCGGACGCGCTGGCGCTGGCGGATTTTTCCTCGGCGACGCCCGTCGCGGGCCGGCTGGCGAGCGGTCAACTTGGCCGGGCGTGCCTGCAAGTGCCGGTGCCGCCGCGCCCAAAGCCGGTTGCGGCGCCGGAATTGCCCGCAGGCATTCGCCCCGCATTGAGTGCCGTCGTGGCGCGCGAAGGCCAGGCGGGGCTGCAGCCGCGCCTCGAAAATTTGCTGGGCGATTGCTACCTCGCCGACTCGCTCGAAAATTTCCTGGGCTTCTGGGCGGCGAATCCGAACTTTGAATTTCTGCTGGCGGCGACCGCGCGCGGGGAAGTCGTGGACCGCCGCGGGCTGGTTTTCGGCGGCGTGGCCGACGGCGGGCGCAAGGAAGGTTCTTATCTCCAACGCGAATCGGAAATGCGCCGCCTGCGCAAGGAGCTCGCCGCACAAAACGCCGATTTAACCAGCCACACGGAGCAGGCCATGCGCTTGCAAGGCGAACTCGACACCGCCGAAGCCGCCATCAATGAAAAGCGCGCGCGGGTCACCGAACTCGCGCAGGAAGTGGCCACCGTGCAGGCGCAGGAAAACGCGCTGATCAAAGGCCTCACCCAGAATTCCGAAAACACCGCGCGCCAGCGCAAGCAGCTCGAAGAACTCGAGCACAGCCGCAAGGAGGCCGAGGAACGCCTCGCCCGCGCGCAGGCCGACCTCACCGAGGCGGAATCGCAGATTTCCGGAGAGCGCGAGTTCATCACCGCGGGCGAGCAGAAAATCACCATCCTGCGCGCCGACCGCGACCGCCGCCAGGAACTGCTGGCTGAGGCGCGGCTGGAACTCGCGGAAAAACGCCAGCGCCTGCAAATTCTCGACCGCAATCTTGACGAACTACAGGCCCAGCGCCGCGACCTCGACACACGGCTCACCCGCCGCGCGCAGGAAGTGGACGCCACGCGCGAGCAAATCGCCGAACTGGAAAAGACCGCCACCGATGAAAAGGCCCGCGCCGGGCAGTTGCAGCAAACGCTGGCCGCCGCCACCGAGTCGCTCGAAGCCGACCGCCAGTACGTGCTCAAGCGCGAGCAGGAAATCGCCGAGCTGGAAAAGGGCCTCGCTGGCGAGCGCGAACGCCGCCGCGAAAACGAAGCCACCGCCCACAGCCACGAGGTGAAACTGGCCGAGGAGCGTTCCCAATCGGCGTTTCTCGAGGAAAAAGTGCGCACCGAATACCAGCTCGACATCCGGCAGGTGGACTGGAAACGCGAACTCTGGGCCGCGGACGAGCAGTTTGAAACGCGCCTGCGCCTCGACGACCTCGATGAGGACGCCGACCTCGCGCCCAAGCCCAAGCGCCCGCGCGGCGAGCCGGCCGAGGAGGATTTTGCCGCGATGGAGCAAACCGACTGGGAGCCGCTGGGCCGCGAAATCAAGGACCTGCGCGAGCGCATCCTGAGCATCGGCGCGGTCAACCTCGTCGCCATCGAGGAATATTCCGCGCTCAAGGAGCGGCACGATTTCATCAAGACGCAGAGCGACGACCTGTGGAAATCCAAGGAGGACCTGGTCAAGGCCATCGACGAAATCAACCAGACGTCGCTACAGCTCTTCAAGGACACCTTCGAGCAGATCCGCAAGAATTTCCGCTTCACGTTCGAGAAACTCTTTGGCGGTGGCGAGGCGGACCTGCATTTGGTCGAGACCGAGGACGTGCTGGACAGCGGCGTGGAAATCGTCGCGCGGCCGCCTGGCACGAAGCTGCGCAGCATCTCGCTGCTCTCCGGCGGACAAAAGACGATGACCGCGCTGTCGCTGCTCTTCGCCATCTACATGGTCAAGCCCAGCCCCTTCTGCGTGCTCGACGAATTGGACGCCCCGCTGGACGACGCGAACATCGGCCGCTTCACCGCGATGCTGCGCGACTTCACCCGCTACTCGCAGTTCCTCGTCGTCACGCACAACAAACGCACCATCGCCTCGGCGAAAACGATTTACGGCGTCACCATGCAGGAGCGCGGCGTCACCCGCCTCATTTCCATGCGCCTCGACACCGAGACCGGCGAAGCTATCGCCCACGACGCCGGCCCGCCGACGCAAACGGCGACGACCCCGCCGCCAACGACCGAAGCGGTGCCTTCCGCTCCGGCGCAAGCGTGACCGGAAAGTTATGGTCAGGGAACGGGTGCCTTGCCGATGACCTTTTGCAAGGCGGTTTGCTGCTCGGCGGTCAAGCCAGTCAAATTCTGCAAAGCATTTTGCGCCGCAGCGGCAGCGGCGGCGGGATTTTGCTTCGACCATTGCGAGGCAAGTTTGACGATCTGCGTGTTGCGAGTTGTCTGATTGTCGATGGTGATAGCCCAATTGAAGGCATCGGCGGGATTGTTTTCCCCCACGGTGGAGATAATCTGGGCGACAGCGGCATCGCGGGCGGAGCTTGGCGGCAAGGTATTGATCCATTGCGAGGCAGCCTGGGGGTCTTGGGTCAGCCAGCTCTTGGCGACATTGCCCGTGGCGGTATCAAGGCTCTTGCCGGCTGGCAGGTTTTGCAGTGAAGCCGCTGCCTGGGCCGGGTTCTGATTGGCCCAGGCGGAAATAACCGCGGTTTCTGCGCTAAGCTGATTGTTGCCCGAAAGCATCAGGGCGTCCTGCATGGCGGTTTGCGGATCAACATTGGTCAGCGCGGTCAAAGCGGTGGTGATGGCGTTGATCCTGGCCCCGTTGACCCCGACCGGGAGGCTCAGTGCCCACGTAAATGCCCCCTGCGGGTCAGCGTCAGCCCATTTGGTGACAACATCACCTGTGAGGGTCTTGAATGAAGGATCATCCGCAAAATTTTGTTGGATATAACTGCCCGCGGAAGCAGGATCGGCCGCAATCCACGATGAAAAAACGCTGGTTATGGCATCATTCCGCAAGGCAACGTTTTCGCCGGGCAATGCCTGGGCCCAGGCGAGGGCCGCCTCGGGATCCTGGTTTCCCCAATTCTCCATAATTTTGGGCAAGGCATAATGCAGGACGTCAGGGTCGGTGATATTGGCCAGATAAGCGGCCGCCGCCGCCGGGTCCGTGGTGCTGATTTGCTGCAAGGCGCTCGTCGTTGCGCCCACAAAATCCCGGCCGACCAGGTTTTTGTCGGCCCAGGCGAGAGCGCCGGCGGGATCCTGCTCGGCAAAGTGGGTGGCAATGACATATAACAATTCGTCACGGGATTCCCCGGCGGGGATATTATAATTAGGCAGCGAAGCCGCCACGTTGGCGGCATCCTGGTCGCACATGGTCTGGAGCACATTAACCACTGCATGGTCTTTTGCGGCACCGGCGGGCCAGGTATTGATCCAGGTCATGGCTGCGGCTGAGTCGATCAGTGACCAGTTGGAGGCAATAGCTTCCCAAGTCTCGTCTCGCATCGTGCCCGGCGGCAGCTTGACTGCCGCGGCCACGGCGGCCGCGGAATCTTTGGTGATCCAAGTCCCAAATACCTCGGCGTATAAACTGTTGGTTTGGATAAGCGGCAGGCTATTCAGGGCGGCAAAGGCCGCGGCGGGGTCCTGGTCGCAATAATTTCGGATGACCTCCGCCAGTGCCTTGGCATGAATACTGCCCTTGACTTGAGTCAAGGCCGCAAAAGCCGCCTTGGGGTCGTCTACTGACCAGGCAGCATACAGTCCGCCAACTGCACTGGCCTTGTCGGGGAACTCATGGCTGGTCGCCCAACTCAGCGCCGTATGCGGATCCAGTTCAGCCCAGCGACGAAGCATATTCGCTCGAACATTAAAGCCCGGATGGTCGAGCAAGGCCTTGGCGACTGGATCCTCCAACAAGGCCTGAATGCTTTTGGCGTCAAGGCCCTGGATGAAATCGCTGACTTTTAATTGAGCGTCGTTGACCGTGGGCAACTTGAATAGTTGGGCAAGCGTGTTCCGAAGCTCAACTTCATCGTGCACCGCCGGTGCGGAAATGTCTTGGGCGGGGATTTTCTGGGCCGGCGCCGCTTTTTTGCCCGATGTATTCCCGGCGGACGCTATCCGTGGGCCGGTGTACCAGCCCAAGGCGTAAACCCCAAGCATCACCATAATTTGCAACACGACCCAATACAATTTGCCAGCCCGCATGCTTGGCTTCATAAGCACAAGTAAACTTCAAGAGTAAGAAAATGCAAGTCTGGGGCTGTGGGTCCGTTTGATCAAAATTTCAAAAGACGGCCCGGACGGAGCCGGGCCCTCCGTGTCGTCCGCTGGATGTCAAGCTGACCCACCACCAAGTCTGGGCCACTGTCTCACTTTGGGCCGTCGCAAGCGACGCCCCTACAGTTGTGAGCCGATTGCTGTAGGGGCGCCGCTTGTCGGCGGCCCTTCTTTAAGTTCAAACTGAGACACTCCCCACTGCCCGCCGAGGTTTGACACCCGGGAAAGATTCGGGCAATAAGGCCCGTTTACCCATTCTTTCCTGCATTACCCGCGATGGCTCTCATCGTCCAGAAATACGGCGGCACGTCCGTCGGCAACGCTGACCGCATCCGCAATGTCGCCAAGCGCGTCAAGGCGCACCGCGACCGCGGCGACCAGGTGGTGGTCGTGGTGTCGGCGCGCAGCGGCGTGACCAACGAGCTGATTGACCGCGCCAAGTCCCTCAACCCGAACCCGGACGAGCGCGAGATGGACGCGCTGCTGGCCATCGGCGAACAGGAGACCATCGCGCTGACGGCCATCGCGTTGCACGCCATCGGCGTGCCGGCGGTGTCGCGCACCGGCCCGCAGGCGGGCATCATCACCGACGACGCCCACACCCGCGCGCGCATCCTCGACGTGACCGGCGGCGACATCAAGGGCCAGCTCGACGACGGCAAGGTCGTCATCGTCGCGGGCTTCCAGGGCCTGAGCCAGGACCATGAAGTCACCACGCTCGGGCGTGGGGGCTCGGACCTCTCGGCCATCGCGCTGGCCTGGGCGCTCAAGGCCGACATCTGCCAGATTTACACCGACGTGGACGGCGTCTACACCGCCGACCCGCGCGTCGTGCCCGACGCCCGCAAGCTTGACGTGCTGTCCTACGATGAGATGCTCGAGCTGGCCTCCAGCGGCTCGAAGGTCATGCAGGCGCGGAGTGTCGAATTCGCGCAGAAATACGATGTCATTTTCGAAGTCCGCTCCAGTTTTAACGACGAACCCGGGACCATTGTGAAAGCCGAAGCACCCAACATGGAACAAATCCTGGTCCGCGGCGTGGCCGTGGACAAAAACCAGGTGAAACTCACGCTCAGCGAGCTGCCCGACCGCCCCGGCGTCGCGGCGATGCTCTTCCAGTCCCTCGGCGCCGACGGCGTGGTGGTGGACATGATCATCCAGAACATCGGCCGCGGCGGCCTCGCCAACATCAGCTTCACCGTGGCGAAGGAGGATTTGCCCCGCTCGGAAAAGGTGGCCAAGGATGTCATCGCCCAACTCGGCGGGGGCAAGCTGCTGCCGCCGGCGAACATGGCCAAGGTGTCGGCGGTGGGCATCGGCATGCGCACACACTCGGGCGTGGCGGCGAAGTTTTTCGGCGCGCTGGCCAAGGCGGGCGTGAATATTTTGATGATCACCACGTCGGAGATTAAAATTTCCGTGGCCATCGACCTCGCGGACGCCGACGCCGCGGCGCGCGCCGTGCACGCGGCGTTTGATTTGGGCCAAGCCTGAGCCCCGCCATGAAATTCATCTCCACGCGCGGGCAATGCGACGCCGTCGGCTTCAACACCGTCGTGGCCAACGGCCTCGCGCCGGACGGCGGGCTGTATCTGCCGGAAAAGCTGCCCGACATCCGCCCGCTGCTGCAACGCTGGTCGAACCTGGCGTATGCGGACCTCGCCTATGAATTTCTGAGCCTGTTCACGACCGACGTGTCCACGGCGGAGCTGCGGCATTTGGTGGACCGGTCGTATGTGCGCTTCGCGCATCCGGACGTCGCGCCGCTGGTGGAATTGCGCGACGGGCTGTGGGTGCTCGAGTTGTTCCACGGGCCCACGCTGGCGTTCAAGGATTTTGGGCTGCAAATGCTCGGCGGTTTGTATGCGAACCAGATTTTGCACACCGGCGTGTTCATCAACGTGCTCGGGGCGACCTCGGGCGACACCGGTTCGGCGGCCATCCACGGCCTGCTGGGGCTGGAAGGTGTGCGCATTTTCATCCTCTACCCGCGCGGGCGCATCTCGCCGCTGCAGGAGCGCCAGATGGCCTGCACCGGCGCGCACAACGTCTTCCCCATCGCGGTTGACGGCAATTTCGACGACGCGCAGCGCATCCTGAAGGAATTGTTCAACGACCAGGAGTTCCGCGTGAAGATGCGGCTCTCGGCGGTGAACTCCATCAACCTCGCGCGCATCCTCGCGCAGTGCGTGTATTACATCCACGCGTGGCGGCGGCTGCCGGTGGCGGCGCGCGAATCCGGCCAGGCGGAGTTTATCGTGCCAACGGGCAATTTCGGCAATGTGTTCGCGGGCTGGCTGGTGCAGCAGATGGGCCTGCCCATCGGGCGCTTTTGCGTGGCGACGAACCAGAACGACCTCCTCTACCGCTTTTTCACCAGCGGGCGGTATGAGAGCGGGGCCGTCCACCCCAGCCTCGCGCCGTCGATGGACGTGCAGGTGGCGTCGAATTTCGAGCGCTTTATTTATTACCTCGAGCACGGCGACCCGGCGCGCGTGCGCTCGGTGATGGACGCGCTGCGGCAGGGCGGCAAATGGGCCAGCCCGAATTTCAACCCCGGCACGTTCCGCGCCAGCCATGCCAACGACGAGGAGATCCGCGAAATCATCGACGACGTGTATGCGTGCTTCCGCTACGTCGCCGACCCGCACACGGCCTGCGGCTTTGCCGACATCGACCCCGAGCGCCCGACCGTCGTCCTCGGCACCGCGCACCCGGCGAAATTCCCGGAAACGATCATGAACACCCTCGGCTTCGAGCCCACCTCGCCCGCGCTGGAGATGCTCAAAGGCCGCCCCGTCATCCGCCACGACCTCCCCGCCGAAACCGACGCCGTGCGGGCATTTCTGGAAGAGCACGGGGTGTGATTTTGATTTTGACTTCATTGGTCAAGTGCGACTTAATGGGGGCAATTCCAGTGAATACTACGCGCTTGATTATTGGTTTCAGCAGCGCCCTCCGAATTCGGTAGGGGAGGCATCGCCCGCGCCGGTTTCGGTGGCGCGAAGGTCGGTTAGCTTCCCCGGTTTAAGTTGCCTGTCCCGGCTACGGCGTGGGCTGATTTTGCCTTTTCGCGCCCGCCGGTCCCCTGCCCGATTTTCCTTCTTAATTCCGCCTTTTTAATTTTTAATTTCCCTTTGGTCCCATGAGCACCTCCCCTTCCCCGGCCGAGACCCCCGGCCTCGTTCTCGTTTATGACACGACCCTGCGCGACGGCACGCAGGGCGAAGGCGTCGCCTTCAGCGTCGCCGCCAAATTGCGCCTCGTCGAAAAGCTCGACGAATTCGGCGTGGACTACATTGAGGGCGGCTGGCCCGGCTCGAACCCGCGCGACCAGGAATTCTTCGAGCAAGCCCGCGGCCTGAAGCTGCGACAGGCCAAGCTCGCGTCCTTCGGCTCGACCCGCCGCGCGCAGACGCCCGTCGCGGAAGACGCCCAGGTGCGCCTGCTGCTCGACGCGCAGACGCCGGTCGTGACTATCTTTGGCAAATCGTGGCTGCTGCACGTCACGGAAGTGCTGCGCACGACACCGGAGGAAAATCTGGCGATGATCGGCGACACCGTGCGCCACCTCGTGCAAAACGGCCGCGAGGTCATCTACGATGCCGAGCACTTTTTCGACGGCTACAAGAACAACCCGGAATACGCGCTGAAGACGCTCGCCGCGGCGCACGAGGCCGGCGCGGGCTGCCTGACGCTGTGCGACACCAACGGCGGCAGCCTGGTGCCCGAGGTGCGCGACATCACGGCGGAAGTGGTGCGGCGCTTTTCCAAAGCGCGCGTGGGCCTGCATTGCCACAACGACGCCGGGCTGGGCGTGGCGGTGACGCTCGCGGGCGTCGAGGCCGGCGGCACGCTGGTGCAGGGCACCCTCAACGGCTACGGCGAGCGCAACGGCAACGCGAACCTCACGACCGTCCTGCCGAACCTTGCGCTCAAGATGGGCCGGACGCTCCATTGCGGCAAAAACCTCGGCGGCCTGCGCGACTTGTCGCACTTCACCGACGAGCTGGCGAATTTCCGCCCCGACCCGAAGGCGCCCTACGTCGGCGCGTCGGCCTTCGCGCACAAAGGCGGCGTTCATGCCGACGCCGCGAACAAGGTCGCGCGCTCGTACGAGCACATCGACCCGGCGCTGGTGGGCAACCATACGCGCGTGCTGGTGTCCGACATGTCGGGCCGTTCGTCGGTGATGATGAAGGCGCGCGAACTGGGCCTTGACCTGGATGCGCGCTCGCCGAAGCTCAAGGACTTCCTCGCCGAGGTGAAGGCGCGCGAATTTCGCGGCTACCAATATGAGGCCGCCGACGCGTCATTCCTGCTGCTGCTGAAAAAATTCCTCGAAGGCTGGCGCGAGCCGTTTGACGTGCTGGGCTACCGCGTGATGGTGGAGCGCGAAGGCACCAGCGAAATGTTGTCCGAGGCGACCGTGAAGGTGCAGAACGGCCAAGACGTGCGCCACGAGGTCGCCGAAGACACGGGGCCGGTCGGCGCGCTGGACCGCGCGCTGCGCAAGGCGCTCGAACCGCGCTTCCCCGCCCTGCATGACGTGCATCTGTCCGATTTCAACGTGCGCATCGTCGACACTGGCCAAGGCGCGCAGGCGGTCATCCGCGTGCTGGTGGAGTCCACCGACGGCCACGAAAGCTGGGGCACCGTCGGCGCGTCCGCGAATATCATGGAGGCCTCGTATGAGGCGTTGTGTGATTCGTACGCCTACAAGCTCCTGCGCGACGCCGGACGGAAATAGTCCGGCACGAGCGCGACCGCAGCTAGTTTTTCGCCACCGGGTTTGCGATTTGCACCACGTGCACGTCGTCGAGCAGGACGGTGTTGCCGCCGCCGTTTTGGTCGGTGCCGGCGAAGGCCAGCGTTTCGCTCGGCGCGGTGGCGGTGAAAGTCGCGGTGTATTCGAGGTAATCCGTGGCGTTGGCCGGCGGGGCGTAGCTGGCGGCAACCTTGTCACCGACTTTCACGTCCCAGGTCTGGCCCTTGGCCCTGGCATCCTTGCGCTGCGCGGCCCAAAAGGAGATTTTGTACTCCGCGTTGGGAATCAGACCGTCGAGTTTTTGCGCAATGGCGCCCTTGCCCGGCAACGCGGCGGCCTGCGCGCCCTCCGGCGCCTTGGGATTGTCCTTGGCCGCGAGGCTGTCATTGGACGCAATGGTCGCCCCGCCGCTGTAGCTCCACGGCCCGCCCGGCAACGCAGGCCTCTCGAAACCGGCATCGGCAACTTTGACTGCGGGGCAATATTCGAAGGCGCCCAAATCGGGCGCCGTGCCGACGTAAGGGGATTTGAGGGCGACACCCTTGTCGATGAACTGGCTGCCTGGGGCGAGGTGCATGAAGGCGATGTCGGGCAAATCGCCGTTGGCCTGGCGCGGCGCGGTGAGTTGCGTCTCGTCGACACTGAGGAAATCGGCATCGGTCGGGGTAAGATTGAGGTCGAAATAATTATGGCTGAGGTCGTTTTTCTCCTTGGGGAGGTTGTTGACCTCGGTGCGGCCCTTGTAGCCGACGTTATTCTTGAGCGTCTGGCCGTAACCCGGCACGTCGGTGGCGTTGTCGTCGAGCCGGCAGAGCATGTTGAAGTTCGTGTTATTGTGGTAGGCGGTGTTGTTGAGGAAGGTGTTGGCGCCGATGTGGTGGTTGGAATAAAAGCCGTTGGCCTTGTTGCCGACGGACAGGCAGTATTCGACCGTGTGGTTGGGAATCGGCTGCGGCAGGCGGTTGGCGGCGGTCGCGCCGTAGCCGCCGTCCTTGAAACCATTGCCGTCGCCGCGGCTGGTAAAATCGGGGGTAAAGCCATTATAGAAGGCCCAGCAATGGTCGAAGGTCACCGCGGCGTGGGCGTTGATGCAGTCGTAGCCGTCATCGCTGTTAAACCAGGCGCGGCAGCCACGAAAGACATTCCCCGTGCCCGAGGCGGTGCGCGGATGGCAACCAAAACCGTCGACATTGCCGCCCTTGCCGCCTTCGGAAACGGAGTCCCAGTTGCGGTAGGCGTCGCAGTTGAGGAAAAGATTATTCGAGCCGCCGGTCAGGTAGATGCCGATGCCCATGCCGTCGTGCATGGAGCATTGCTCGATGATGTTGTTGCTGCCGTCGGCAACGCGGAAACACTCGGACTGGGTATGGCCGGTGAGGGTGACCTGCACGCCGGTGATCTCAATGCCCTTGAGATGCAGCCAGGAGCCGCTGATGAAAAAGGCCGTCACCCGATGGCCGGCCGGCTTGATTTCCGAAAAATCGAAGACGGGCTTTTCGCCCGGGTAGGCAAAATAATTGATGCGCGCTTCCTTGGTGCCGCTTTTGTTGAGGTAGGTGACGTAGGAGTATTCCCGGTCCTGGTTGGCGATTTGCGCGGGCGTGAGATGGTAGGTGCCATCGCGCAGGTAAACGGTGTCGCCGGGTTCGGCGGATTTTTGTGCGCGTTGCACAGTGGCGAACGGGTGCTCGAGGCCGCCGTCGTTGGTGTCGCTGCCCTTTGGAGCGACGTAATAGGTGGAAGCCTGCGCAAAGGCCGGCCATAAGACGCTCGACCACGCCAGCACCGTCAAGGTGCGGAAAAACCTTCCATCGGGGTAAATGGATTTCATCCCGTGGTTTTAGGCCTTTGGCGGGCTCGCGGCAAGGATTCTCAAACAGCGCCAAGAGCCGGCGTCACTCCTCGCCCTCGTAATAGGCGGCTTTGTCGTCGCGCACGAGTTTGCGGGCGGGAGTCTCGCGGGCCACGAGCCATTTCTTGCTGTCGGGATAATAGCAGCATTCGCCGAGCGGGTTGTCGGCGATGACGTAGTAAACCAAATCTTCCGGGCCGGGGTTGGAGAGCTGGTGCGGCTGGCAGGGTGGAAAGACAAAGGCGTCGCCGGCGGTGACTTCGGTGGTGCCGTGTTCATCGCGCACCACGCCGCGGCCGGAGACCACGACATACATTTCCCATTGGGCGGAGTGGAAATGGAACGGGTAATTGGCCGCGCCCGGCGGGATGCGGTTGTATTCGAGGTCGAAGGGATGGCGCTTGGAGAGGTCGAGCGAACGGTCGTCGCGGCCGAGCGCCAAGGACACCCCCTTGTAATAGGAATGGAACTTGCCCTTGGGCGACTGGTCCTCCTCCTCCGGCAGTTGGGCGAGATTGACTTTTTGCATGGCGGGCAGGTCCATTAATCCGAGACCGCCGCCCGCCGACAAGCGAAAACATCGCCGAGTATGAAATAACCCGCCTTCAATCCTTCGGAAACAGGCGGAAGCGCGACTGTTCGCGAATAGAGAAAAGCGAGACCGCAAGATACTGGTCCGTCGCACGCAGGCGGCGGCTGATTTCGCGGGCAAGATTCAGGAGCATCGTCGCATACACGCGGGTGTTGCGCAGGTTGAGCTTGTGCAGGTCAATGTTGTCCAGCGCGAGCACGATGGTGTTGGCGTGGGCGAGGACGGTGGCGGAGCGCGGCTGCTCGTCGATCAATTCCATCTCGCCAAAAGTGTCGCCCTGGTAGAGCGAGGCGATTTTCTCCTGGCATTCGCCCTCCCGGGAAACGACCTGTTTCAGGATGTCCACCCCGCCTTGATAAATGACGTAAAGGGAGCCGCCGCGGTCGCCTTCGGTGATGATGCGCTCGCCGCGCTGATATTCCTCGGCCCGAAAGAGCACGGGCAAATCCTTCAAGTCGTCTTCCGACAGGCCGGCAAACAGGCCGTTGCGCTTGAGAAAGGAGGGGTCGATCGAAATTTTGGGGACAGTGGTATTACTCATAAGCACCAAATTTTCAGGGATAAAAAATAGTCGGAAAACCGAGGTATTGCACAAAATTAGCGCCAAAGCAAGGCCCGGTAAGGGAAGCTTATCGGCTCAAGTTCCAGCTTGCTTAGTTATTTGCAACAAATCGGCAAACTTGTCCGTCGGCGCCGATTCCGAGCGAAACGGTGCGGATCCAGCACAACTTCTGCACAAGTTATTCACCAAACCCCGCCGCACCGGCCATTGACTCCGGAAACGAATTCAACGTCCTCGCGTTCAAGCCCTTGCACCGCAGGTGCCGCGGGGAAGTTCCAACTGGCCCGTGCAATATTGCGCGGCTTTTTCGTAGCTGCGGCGGTCAAGAAAGTGCACCAGTTGCGGCGGCATGTCGGAACGATTGTGCGCGAGCAAAGACTCCATCTC
>DASZWY010000268.1:0-3277 GCA_035546135.1 Opitutales bacterium | reverse complement strand
CCAACCGATTTCGATCGGGTTTTCGGGGCTTTGTTTCCGGCCAACTCGCGATGGGGCGGCGTGTTCGACACGTTCCTGGCGGGCTCGGCGGGGACACCGGCGGCCGATTTGTATGAGGACGCCGACAACTACTACGTGAAGGTCGAGCTGCCGGGCGTCCGCAAGGAAGACATTACCGTCGCGCTGGAAGACGCCGCGCTGACCATCGCCGCCACTCGCGCTGAAAAGGGCGCAGAAGGCGAAACGCGTGCGGAATTCCGCCGCACGGTGGGCGCCCCCGAAGGCGTGGATGCCGGGAAAGTCACCGCCGCCTATGAAAACGGCGTGCTGACCGTCACCCTGCCGAAGCCCGAGGCCCGCAAGCCCCGCCAAATCACCGTCGCCTGACCACGACGCTCAAAACACCCATCATCCTTAATCAAAAACGGAGGAAATCCCGATGTCTGAAGAAACCAATACTTGTGGCGGCAGCTGTGACTGCGCCACCACGGCAACCGAAACGGCGACCTACCGCCGCCCGCAATTCCGCGTGAACGAGACCCCCGAGGCCTATGAACTCGATGTGCTCGTGCCCGGCGTGGACAAAGCCGGCGTTGAAGTCTCGCTGGACGAGGACACCCTAGCTGTCACCGCGCGACGCGCCACCGCGGCGCCGGAAAGCTGGCGACCACTGCGGCGAGAAATCCCGGCGGAGGACTACCGCCTGACGCTACGCGTCAACGTCCCGGTGGACGAAGCGCGCATCGAGGCGACCGTGGCCGACGGCGTGCTGCGTGTGCGGCTGCCCAAGGCGGAACAGGCCAAACCGCGCAAGATTGACGTGCGATAAAACCACGGCGAAAGTCCGGTCAGACAGAGGCGCATCCGCCAGCGGTGCGCCTCTTTTTTTGGCGGCAAAGAAGCGGCGCGGGCATTTCGCACACGCCGATAAGCGCGCACGGAGTGCGCGCTCCACCGCGAACACTTTTTTGCATCGTTTGAGCGCGGACGGTGTGTTATGAGGTGACCATGGACGCCCCACCCATCCTGCCGACGCATCGCCCATCCTCGCCCCAGTTGCCGTCGGGCCAGCCCAAGCGGCATGGCTGTCTGCTGACTTGGCTGATTATCATGCTGTTTGCCGACGTGATGACGATTATCGGAACGCTGCTGGCCCCGGCGATTGATGGCTTATTGAAGCAGACGGCCCAAAGCGCAAACAGCACCGCCACCTTGGCCATGCACCCCGCGCCAGCTTGGGTTAATCTGGCCGTCATCGTGTTGTCCGTCGTGGACATCATCGCCATCCTTTTCATTTTTCGCTGGAAGAAATGGGCCTTTTTTGCCTCGGTGGCGGTGTCCGCGTTGCTCATCGTGGTAAACCTCGCCGGCGGCACCTCGGTGATCAACGTCGTCCTATACCCGATTTCGCCGATTTTGTTATATTTGACCCTGAAAATGGGTGGTCCGCACAACGGCTGGAGTCGTTTGAATTAGCACGCTTGCCGGTTGCCAGCGGCGGTTTGGGCAGTAGGCTGACTGGCCTGCCATGAGCAATACCGTGCCGCCCATCCCCGACCCGCGCGCCGAGTGGGAGTCCGCGCAGCCGCCGGTGTGCGGATTGTGGATCTCGCCCGAGGGCGTGGCGCATCTGGCGGTGGCGGAAAATAATGAAAAGCGCCGCATGGCGCAGATGACCTTCCATCCTTTTGCCTGGACGACCGACGGTGCGCGACCAGCCGACACGGGCGCGTGGTGCGAGAAGCTCAAGGGCGAAGGCCAGTTGACCGAGCTGGCGCATTTCGCCGACGGCGCGACATATGCGGAGTGGCAGGAAAATCGCCCGCGCAACGCGGATGCGGAGGCGTTGCGCTCGCTGGAGAGCCAGTTTCTGCTGCAACGCGGGGCGCGGATGTTCGCGGGGCTGACCTTTTCCCATCTCCGGCGCGTGCAGGTGGATATCGAGACGGCGTGCAGCGTGGAAGGCGGATTCTCCGACGCCGGGCGGGCGGGCGACCGGGTGCTGGCCATCGGCATCGGCACGGAAAAAGGGCCGCGCCTGCTGGAATTGAAGGAGCCAACCGCAGCGGCCGAGAAGGCGCTGCTGGAGGAATTCAACCGGGCGCTGGCGGAGGAGGATCCGGACGTCATCGAGGGACACAACATTTTCAAGTTCGACCTGGATTATCTGCGAACCCGCTGCCGGCGGCACAAGGTGCCGTGCGCGTGGGGACGCTTCGGCCAGGAGGCAAGCTTCCGCCCGAGCCGGCTGCGCGTGGCGGAACGGCAGCTCGATTTCCCCCGCTACGATTTGCCCGGACGCGCGGTGTTCGACACCTACCTGATGGTGCAGCTCTACGATTTGGCGGCACGGGAATTGCCCTCGTATGGATTGAAGGCGGTGGCCCAACACCTCGGGCTGACGACGGCGGACGACGAGCGGACTTACCTCGTTGCGGCGGACATCCAAAAGTCTTTCGTAAACGACCGCGAAAAATTCCGCAGCTACCTCAAGGACGATTTGCGCGAGACGCGCGCGCTGGCGGATCTGCTGCTGCCGGGCTACGTCGCGCAGGCGAAGACTTTTCCGATGACGTTGCAGGAGGCCTGCCTGCGCGGGTCGGCGTTCAAGGCGGAGATCCTGTTGCTGGAAAAATATTACCAGGCCCGGCGCGCGCTGCCGACGCCGCCTCCGCCGCGGCCCTTCGAGGGCGGCTACACACGCGGGTTCGTGGCCGGGGTATTCAAAAAGGTGCTGCACTTCGACGTGGCGTCGCTCTACCCCAGCCTGCTGCTGCTCATCGGGCGCAACCCGTCAGGCGATTCGTTGGGCGCGTTCATCCCCTTGCTGCGCGAATTGCGCGCGGAGCGCCTGGCTTACAAGAATCTGGCCCGCGACGCGTCCACGGCGGAACTGCGGCTGGAATACCAGGCGCGGCAGATGGGCTACAAAATCATCATCAATTCGTTTTACGGATACCTCGGCTTTTCCGGCGCGCGGTTTGGCGACAGCGAGCTGGCGGCGGAAGTGACCTTGCGCGGGCGCGAGTTGCTGCAGGCGTTGATCACCGAATTTGAAAAACATGGCGTGAAAGTGCTCGAGGCGGACACGGACGGCTTGTACCTGCACGCGCCGGATTTTTACGAGCGGCCGGAGGAATTGCTGGCGCGCGTGGAAGGCGTGCTGCCCAAGGGCATTGATTTGGAATTCGACGGCAAGTACGACGCCATGTTCTGCTACAAGGCGAAGAACTACGCGCTGCTCGAAGACGGCGAGGTGACGACCCGCGGCTCGGCC
>DASZWY010000267.1:0-7901 GCA_035546135.1 Opitutales bacterium | reverse complement strand
GCCCACGCCGAAATTCTCGCCCTCACCCAGGCCGCGAAGGCCGTCGGCGACTGGCGGCTCAACGGCGCGCGGCTGTTCGTCACCAAGGAACCCTGCCCGATGTGCTCCGGCGCCTCCATCATGGCCCGCGTCAGCGAAGTCGTCTACGGCGTCCCCGACGCCAAAATGGGCTGCCTCGGCGGCGCCACCGCCCTCCAGGAACTCCCCAAGCTCAACCACCACCTCAAAGTCCGCGGCGGCCTTCTTGCTCCCGAATGCCACGCCTTGCTCAAGGCCTACTTTCAGGAAAAGCGGGAAGCGGGAGATTGAAATTTCGATTCACGTCGGCGTTTTTTATCAAAGCGACTTGAGAATGGCCTCACGTTCCACCTGTTTGACCTGGGCCACTGCCCGAAGTATGGCATTAAATGTGCCCAAACGCAGCGGTGTGTGATCGGGCACAGCAAGACGGTGATGCGTCGGAGCCTCCGTTTGCAGAATGATATGGCTGCCCACTTGGTTCACCTGCCGATAACCCCAGTCGCGGCACAGCGCCTTAACCAGATCATGGCCGCTGATATCACGCGGCAGCTTCATGCCAGCACTTCGTCGCGCACCAAATGCAGCCGCACGCGCGCAGGAGCGGTTTTGTCAAAATAGAACGCCGCCACCGCCTCCTTCACATTGGTGCGCAGTTGCTCCCAAGTGTCGGCCTCGGTGAAAATGCTTTCCCCCAGCGCCTCGGCGACATACCCGCCATCCGCTTCTTGCGTCACCTCAAAGATGATTTCGCTCATGGGGATATCCTACGGTTTATGCCTTGCCCCGCAAGCTTGTTTAAGCGGACGAAAGAGAGCGTTTGGCGGCCTTTGCTTCCTTCGCGCCTTTGCGGTCAATCTTCTCAAAACTTCAACCGGCTGCTGTGCCTTAACCGCTGCTCATGCGTCAGCGGCGGCGGGGCAACCAGCGGCGCGGGCGGGCCGAGTTTCTGCAGTTGCGCGGCGGCGGCGGCCTTCAGTTCGCGCCAGCGCGTCCATTCATAATCCGGCGCATGGATGACGTGGTTGAGCAGGCTGCGCCATTCCAGATACGCGCGCTCGATGTCGCCGGGCCGCAGCGTGTCGTTGACGAATTGCTCCAGCGCATTCGGGTTGGCGCGCACGCGCTGGATGACTTCCGCCGCGCCTTCGCCGTATTCCGCCGGCACGCCGCGGTCGAGGTAGCCCGCGCAGGTCATCCCCTGATACGTCAGCCGGCACAGGCTGCCCAACTTGCCGCGCGCGTGGTCCATCGCCTCAAAGCGCCGCCCGGCGCGCAGGTTCGCCAGGTCGCGCACGATTTCCGCCGGCGTATAATTCTCGTCTTCCAGCGCCGCGGCGACCGCCAGGCCCTCGCCGTGGTTGAAAAAACTGAAGATGACGCCCCGCCGCGTCGGGTGCGCTCGTTCGTCGATCAAGCCCAGCCGGTGCCATGTCTCCGCAATGCCCGCGTCCGTCAGTGTGTCCTTCAGGCCAGCCATCTGCGCAAAATCCCCCGACGCCGTTTCGACCTCGCGCTTGGGCGGGTTGAGCAGCGCCTTGCCCAGCGAATCCACCCGCGCAAACACTTCCGCTTGCGAATAATCCAGCCGCGCGCTGATCAGCCCGTTGTGCTCGACGATTTCCACCGGCCGCCCGCCGCTCGTGAATTGCGGCAGCAGCGGCACGAGTTGCTTTTCAAGCGCCGCCAATTCCCAATACCGTGATGGGGGCGGCGCTTTGGGTTGCGTCTGCCGCCAGTGCTGGCTCAGGCTTTTGTGAATCCATTTCACCAGCGTGACTTTGCCGCGCCCGGCCTCCTTCGGGAAAATCGCCAGCGCCACCTGCCGGCCATACGGCGCGTCCTTGCCGGGCAGGCGGCACAGATTGCCCACCTCCACTCCCGCGAGCGCCTGCGGAAACGCCAGCGCGGGTTTCCAGGCGCCTTCTTCATACGCCAGCGCGTCGCCGAGCTTCACCTTCACCTGCGGCCGCCGCCGTTCCCATTGCCCCACCGAGTTCATCATCTCCACAATTTTCTGCGAGGAGCCATTTTGCGGCGCGTGGCCGGCGGTGGCGGTCGTCGGTGGCGGGGTGGGGGGCTTGCGCAAAAATTTTTCGATCCCCAGTTCTGGCGCGTGTTCGGTGAACAGCCGCTTCGCCAAACCCGTCGCCGCCAGTGCGGGTGATTCGCCTTTTTTCACCGCCTCCCGCATGAACGCCAGCAGGCTCGGCCAGTCGAGCGGGTTGGCGCGCTTCAATGCCAATGGCCGTGCTTCGAGCAATCGCGGTTTTGCCGGGGCGACGAGCACGAAGCCTTTTTCATCCAGCCCGCGCCGCCCGGCGCGCCCAAACATCTGCAAGAGTTCATCGGGCCGCACCATGCGCGGGCCTTGGCCGGTCACGTATTCGCGGTCCGTGACCAGCACCGAGCGCATGGAAAAATTGATCCCCGCCGCCAAGCCGGTCGTCGCCACCACCACGCGCAACTGCCCGGCCTTCGCCAGTGGCTCGACGATCCCCGCGCGTTGCATGTAATTGAGTCCGCTATGGTGAAAGGCGATGCGGTGGCGCAACAGCCGCCCAAGCTGTTCGCCTGCCAGCGCCTTTTGCTCGGGCGTCAATGTCAGCATATCGTCGAGCGGCAGCGCCGCGGCGAGTTTGCCCGCGAGTTCCTCCGCGGCGCGGCGGCGCGGGGCAAAGACCAGCATCGGCCCGAGCTCCGCCATCAGCGCCCGCGCAATCAGTCGCGGCCAAAATCCCCGCACCCCCGCGGGCACGCGGTCGGGCAAGGCCTCCAAATCAATTTCCTCCTGCGGGACCGGCCGCTGCGTATGGCTCACCAGCACGGCGTCGCGCCCGATGGCCCGCAGCCACTGCACGGCCTTGTCCGGGTTGCCCACGCTGCCGCTGAGCAAAAGCAACTGCGTCCCCCGGTTCGCCAGCGCGATGATCAATTCGTAGTTCATGCCGCGCACCGGGTCGGCCAGCATCTGGTATTCGTCCACCACCAGCAGCCCCGGCCCTTCGCCGCGCAAAAAGCGCCCCTTTTGCGTCTCCAGGGTGGCGACGACCACCGGCGCGTCCAGATTGTCCGCCACGTCGCCGGTTGCAATCCCGACGTTCCAGCCGGCGGAACGCCATTCGTATAATTTATCATTGGCTAATGCGCGCGTCGGCACCGTGAACACCGCGGGCTTGCGCCAGCCGGTCTGCCCCAGCAGCTCGAAAATATACGTCTTGCCCGCGCCCGTCGGGGCATGCACCACCACGTCACGCCCGGCTTGCAGGTGCCGCAGGGCCTCCTGCTGCCACAGGTCGGGAATCTTCAGTGCGATGTCGAGGTCTTCCACGATGACCGTGCGGCCAATCTAATTCACCCGGCCGCGCGTCGCAAGGTTAAACGCAATTTTTGGCTGACATTTCTTTGACAAGTGGCGCCGGACGGCGGCTTGCCTCAATGTGCCAAATGGGTGAAAATATATAAGGTGGTTTCCGCCCCCTTTTCTCTCCCGTGAAACGGCATCTCGTCATCATCTATTGGCTGCTGCTGCTGGTCTCGACCCTGGCCATCGGCGGGGTGACCTTTTTCCTCCTCCAGCGCGAGAGCGCGCGCCTGCGCACCGCCGCCGTCAATTCCGCCGTCGACTCCGGCACGAAAATCGCCGCCAGCCTCGAATTGTTGGTCGAGGAGGACAAGACCAGCTCGCTCGACGCCCTGACCAAAATGCCCGAGGAGGGCCTCGCCCGCAGCCTCCTCGACTGGAAAAATGCCAACCCCTACGCCAGTTCCGTCATTCTTTACCAGCCAGGGCGCGGTCTCGACCTCCCCATCGCCTATTCCTCGGAACGCGACAGCATCGAGCCCTACCTCCGCACCCCTAATGGTCGCTGGATTTGGAGCGACTCGGACACGCCCACCGCGCGTTTCACCATCACCAGCTTCACCGGGCACAGCGGTCCAATTGCCTTCAACAATTCCCATCGCCCGCCGCCCAATCCCGCCGCCCCGGCGCCTCCGGATAATTCTTCCCGGCTCAAGGAAGACCGGCTGCACATTCGCCAAGCCACCCAAAACAGCGCCGACCCCGCCAGCACCACCGCTTCGGTCGGCTTGCGCAGCAATCTTCCCTTCAATGGCTCGGTGAGCGTCAATGGCGGCAATCTCGGCATTTCCAGCGTGGAAATTTCGCTGCCCGACGCCGTGCCCAATCCCGATTCGTCCGACGGGCAGACTTATGCCGACGATTTGGCCAAGCTCAAGGCGTTGACACCCGAGGTGATTGTCGCGCAATTCGAAGGCAATCTCGTCCTCAACGGCGGGATGCAGTCCGGCCAATGGGTCGTCAACCAGCAGACTCTTGAACTCACCACCGGCAACCTGACGCCCCTGCCGGCCAAGCCCGACCACGGCTGGCTCGTCATTGGCCCGCAGGATAATATGCGCCTGCTCGGCTGGGTCCGCCCCGCACCGGGGGCCCGCGTGCGCGGTGTCGTGCTGAATTGGGATGCCCTTGCCCGGCCCTTTGCCAATGCCCTGGGCGGGCGCATTGACCCGTCGTCGGGTTATATTCTGCGCAATCCCGCCGGCCAGGTCGTCGCCGCGCACTTTGCCAATGGCCGCATGGTGGCTGGCGGCGCGGCCAACGTCCCCTTTGAAGGGCCGAATGCCAAGCCGCTGTTGCAACCCATCAACACCATTCCGCTCGATTCCACCGCATTGCCCGGCTGGGCGCTCGAAGTCTATTACGACGCCAATTCCGCCTTCGCCAGCGGTTTCATGGCCATCAGCACGATTCTTGTGACGCTGCTCGTTATCTCCGGCCTGGTCGGCGGCACGCTGCTCATGCGCGAAGCCCGCCGCGAAGCCGTCGAGGCGGCGCGCAAGACGGGCTTTGTCTCCAATGTCTCCCACGAACTCAAGACCCCGCTGACCACCATCCGCATGTATGCGGAGCTGCTCGGCGAAGGGCGTGTCCGCGACCCCGGCAAACAGCGCACCTACCTCACCACCATCATCAGCGAGAGCCAGCGCCTGACCCGCCTCGTCAACAACGTCCTCGATTTCAGCCGCCTCGAACAAGGCCGCAAGCAATACCACCCCGACGACGTCGCCCTCGCCCCGGTCATCGAAAATGTCCTCGAAGCCCAGCGCCCGCGCCTCGAGGAGGCGGGTTTCGAAATCGAGACCGAATTTCCCTACGGCCGCGACGTGCGTGTTCACGCCGACAAGGACGCCCTCGAGCAAGTCCTCATCAACCTCATTGATAACGCCATGAAATATGCCGCGGCGGGCCGCTGGCTTGGTATTCGCGTCAGCGTTGATGGCGAACACGCCCTCATCGCCGTCAGCGACCGCGGCCCCGGCGTGCCCCCGGCGCACCAGCAGCGCATTTTCGAAATGTTCCACCGCGTGGATGATTCCATCACCGCCAAACTGCCCGGCGCCGGCCTCGGCCTGAGCATCGCCCGCCGCCTCCTGCGCGACCAGGAGGGCGACCTGTGCTACGTGCCCAACTCCCCCTGCGGCTCCTCGTTCGTCGCCTCCCTCCCGCTGGCCTCCACGATTTCCGCCGCGAAAATTTCCTGAGCAGGGATTTTTTCGCCGTGCACTTGGCGGTTCCGCCGTTATCGTCTTGGCCCATGGCTCCGCTCAGCCTTTTCGCCCCCGCCAAAATCAATTTGTTCCTGGCCATCACCGGCCGGCGGCCGGACGGCTTTCACGACTTGATCAGCCTCGTCGTGCCGCTCCAGTGGGGCGACACGCTGATCCTCGAGCCCCGGGCCGGCGCCGGGGCCGACACGCTCGCCTGCGATTATCCCGGCGTGCCGGTGGATGCCTCCAATCTCGTCCTCAAGGCCGCCGCCGCTTTTCGTCAACGCGCCGCCCGCGCCGAGATTCCCCCGATGCATTTTCTGTTGCGCAAGGCCGTTCCCGCCGGCGCTGGTCTCGGTGGCGGCAGCAGCGACGCGGCCGCCGCGTTGCTCGGCATGAATCAACTGGCAGCCCATCCCCTCCGCCCCGCCGAACTGCGCGCCTGCGCCGCCGGGGTGGGTTCCGATGTGGCTTTGTTCATTGAGCAAGCGCCCCTTGTCATGCGCGGGCGCGGCGAACAAATCGAACTCCTTCCCGCGGCGGCCCGCGCCGTGCTCGCCAACCGCGAACTCCTCGTTTTCAAGCCGCCCTTTGGCATCGCCACCGCCTGGGCCTACGCCCGGCTGCGCGAACGCGGCGCCGACTGGTATGTCCCCGCCGACGCCGCGGAAAAGCAACTGGCCGCCTGGCTGGCGGCTCCCCGCTGGGCCACGCTGCCGCTGGAGAATAACCTCGAGTTCCCCGCGTTTGAAAAATACGCGGCGCTGCCCGTCTTGTTGCGCGAATTGCGCGACCGCTTCAACCTGCGCTGCCGCATGAGCGGCAGCGGCAGCGCTTGTTTCGCCTTGCTCGAGGCCGGCAGCCCGCGCGAAAAAATCGCGCAAGCCATCCGCGAGGCCTGGGGTCCCGAGGCCGTCATCCAGCTCACCCGCACCGCCTGAACCGTTTACTGCTGCGGATTGAACAGGTTGGCCACTTCGTCGCCCGTCATCGCCTCGACGCTGCCGTCGAGGAACAGGAACAGACCCTGATTGCCGAAGCGCTCCGGGTCGCCGTCCTTGTAATTGACGCCGTCCTTCTCAAACCGGCCCGTGTCGAGGTTCGGCACCATGAACACGTCGTTGCTCGTGCCAATGATGATGTTCTTGGAGTGGTTGGGCAGCTTCTCCATGGACTGGCGCTGGGTGGGATAAGTGTTGCCGTAATTCGGGCTGGATTTGTCGATGCGGTAGAGCGCCTCGTTCATGCCGTAGCCGCGAATGTGCGGGTCGGTGATCGCGCCGTTTCTGCTGATGTATTCGGGATCCGTCAGCGCCGGCGGCCACTCTGTCACCGTGATGGTCCGGGAGCCGGGGTCGGTATCGTAGCCACCGGCCAGATACTTTGGCCCGACCAGTTCCTCCATCCAGGTGCCACCGCGCGGGTTCGCGCTGCCTTGGGCGTTGTAGGGGGCGGTGGACGCGCCATACTCCGGCGCCGGCAGCAACCCGTGGTTGTCCAGGGTGTAATTCAAAATGGCCTTGCCGATGCCGCTCAGGTTCGCCGTGCTCTTCAACATCCGCGCCTTCATTTGCACGACGTGCACCGTGGGCACCAGAATGGCCATGAGGATGCCAATGATGGCGATCACCGTCAGCAACTCCACCAAGGTGAAGCCGCGGCGGGCGGGGGATTGCAGGGCGAGGGTCGGGGAGTTCGTGCGGGGCATGGGGAAAAGGGACGCTCCATCGGGCTGGCGTTCGGGGGCGAAGCGCCGCAACAAAGCTATAACCTTCCTGCCGATTTTGCGCGGCACGCGCAAGCGCATAATCGCTGCTGCCGGGCAATTTACCGCTTTGCCTTCGGGGAATTTATGCCGTACAAGTCTGTCTGTAGCCATCGCGCGCCATGCAGCCTCCCGCCACTCATCCCTCCGCCCCCGGCACGGCGGCTGCGCCCAACCAGCCGGCCTCGGCCCATGCGGCCAGCCCGCTCGCCAGCCTGCCCCCCGCCGCGCGCATCCTCCGCACCGCTGCCAAACTTTTCTACGAACAGGGCTATCACGCCACCGGCATCAACCAAATCATCGCCGAGGCGGGCGTCGCCAAAGCCACCTTCTACGCCCATTACCCCTCCAAGGAATCCCTGGGCGCCGCCTGGCTTGCCCAGCAACACGAAGCCTGGGTCAGTTGGCTCAACGAACGCGTCTCCCCGGTGCCCGACGCCCGCCGCCGCGTCGCCGTGCTCTTCGACCTCCTCGAAGTCTGGCTGCGCAACAATGATTTTCGCGGCTGCCCCTTCCTGAACACCAACGCCGAACAGCCCAATCC
>DASZWY010000266.1:0-6825 GCA_035546135.1 Opitutales bacterium | reverse complement strand
CGCGCAGCGCCACGGCGCAATGCGG
The DNA here is from genome assembly GCA_035546135.1 of Opitutales bacterium. Taxonomy (GTDB): domain Bacteria; phylum Verrucomicrobiota; class Verrucomicrobiia; order Opitutales; family JABDGR01; genus JABDGR01. The sequence goes on along the minus strand of DASZWY010000266.1, from coordinate 6,800 downwards.
GTGCACGGCGGGGAAGCGGTGGGCGTAAATCGTGTCGAACGTGCCGAGAATGCAGAGCTTGCCGTTGTAATCAGCGGCACTGTCGCAAATGACGGCGGTGAGGACTTCCATAAAACGAAAGGTTGGGCGGTTAGCTTTACCGGGGAAGGCCCGTCATGGACAGACTTAAATTCAATTCACCCGACCCCGCCAGCCGGCGGCGGAATCGTCCCCGGCGGCGCGGTCAGCAGGGACACGCGCAGGCCGGGCAGGTAATCGGAAAATTCCTGCGTTGGCGGCGTGTTGCGCAGCGCCTGCTGCACCATGCCGAGTTTTGCGTCGAAATTGTCCGCCAGCGCGACAAAGACCGCTTCGGGCGTGGCCGCCAGCGCGGCGGCGCCCCATTCGAGTTCGCCTTGATGGGAAAGGATGATGTGTTCGAGGCGCTCCAGGATTTCCGGCTCCAGCGCGGGCTTGGCCTTCATCGCCGCCTGGCGCACCAGCCGGTAGCCGAGGACGACGTGGCCTTGCAGCAGGCCCGTGCGGGTTCTCGTGGGCGAGAGCCCATCACTGTATTCAATCGCCTTGCCCACGTCATGCAGCAGCACCCCCGCCAGGGCGAGGCTCGGGTCGACCTCCGGATAGAGCGGCAGCAGCGCGCGCGCGACGCGGCTCACATGCACGGTGTGCTCAAGCAGCCCATGACGGTAAGCGTGGTGCATGGCGGTCGCGGCGGGCGCGGCGCGGAAGCGCTCGCCGATGTTTTCAAACACCTGCCGGGTCACGGCTTGCAGCTCTTCATGCGGAATCGCGGCGACGACGCCCTGCAATTCCTCCCACAGCGCGCCGGCATCCTCCGTCGCCGAGGCCACGAGTTTGGCCAGCCAGTTGCCTTCGGCGATTTCGTTTTCGCCGAGCACGCCGATGCCGGTCAGCCTTGGGCTGAACTTGCCCTGGTAATAATCGATTTGGCCCTCGACCCGGACGACGACGCCTTCCGTTTGCCCGGAGAAAAACGCGAACGGCGCGCTGTCGCCAAAGCAGGTGGTGCTGAACGAGCCGGTGCGGTCGCCCAGTTCGACGACGAGAAAATCGCTGCCGTTGCGGGCCTTGCGGGCCGTGGCGCGCAGGAACAGCAGCACCGCCGCAAACGGCCGGGGCTGGTCGTTGGGCAGGGCCTTGAGTTCGGCGACCGTGGCAAAGGCTTCAGGCATATTGTTTGACGAGCGCGGTGAATTCGCGGAAGCGCGGATGGGCCGCGCCGCGCACGATGCTGTAGAAGACGGTCTCCGAAGGCAAGAGGCGCGCGCCGGCGCTTTCCATCAGCCGCCACACCGGCGGAAAGTCCTCCGCGCGCCGCCCGCCGGTGGCGTCGGTCAGCACGGTCACCTCAAAGTCGTCCGCCACGGCATCGAGCACGGAAAGGTAAACGCAAATGGGCGTCTCCAGCCCCGCGATGAGAATGTGGGTCGCGCCTGCCTTGCGCAGCCATTCGCCGAGACCCTCCGCGGCGAACGCCGAAAATTCGCTCTTGGCAAAGGCCGGCGCGTCGTTGCCCGCCGCCGCGCGCACGCCGGCATTGGTCGCGCCGAGTTTCGCCGGCACTTGCTCGGTCAGGGCAATGGGGATGCCCAAAAGTTTGGCGGCCGCGGCGGCAAAGGCGCACCGGCGCGTCAGCTTCGCCCCCGCCGCCGGCAATGCGCGCAGAAACACATCCTGGGCGTCAACCATCAGCAGAACCAAGCCGGGCGGTGGAGCAGTGGCCGTCATGGGCGGATTTTATACATATTTCCGATGGGCGTTGACCTGGACGATTTCGCGCTCGGGCAGGATGCAGGCGGAGAGCGTGCCACCGTACACGCAGCCGGTGTCGAGCCCCAGCGACCACGGGCGGCGGTAGACGTCCGGTCGGGGGGTATGGCCGTAAATGACAAAGGGCGGCCCCTTCCACTCGTCCGCCCACGAGCGCCCCAGCGGCGCCTCCGTGCGTTTGCGCGGCTTGCCGGCCTCGTCAATGACCTGGATGCGCGTCACGATGTCCGCGCCTTGCTTTTCCCAGGGTTGATCGGGCAGAAAGCCGCCATGGACGCACACGGTTTGAAATTCGGGCAGATAACAGGTCAGCTTCATGCCCTGAAGGTATTTCCAGTCCTGCTCGTCGAGCTGGCGGACGGTTTCCCAATCGTAGTCCTTCAAAACTTTCGCTTCCCGCTCCTTGCGGTAGCGCAGCAGGCGCGCCTCGTGGTTGCCCAGCAGGCTGAGCGCGTTGGGCAGGCTGCGCACCAGGCTGACGACCCCGTGGCTGTCCGGCCCGCGGTTGACGAGGTCGCCCAAAAAGACCAACTGGTCGTCCTTGGCCGGCTTGAGCTTGGCCAGCAAGTCGGTCAATTCCACCAGGCAGCCATGCACGTCGCCGATGACAATATTGCGCCCCATCACCGAAATTCATTGCGCTAAGCCGCGCACTTCGTAAATCAAAAAAGGTGGATTGGACCATAAAATCTCTCGCGCGGGCGTCTTTTGTCTCCGGCAAGCCCTTTACGCCCGGTGAAAAGGTGACCTGCATCATCTTCCGCGGGGCGGAGGGCTTGCAGCGCGCCGACCTCAACGAAGCCGACGCCGTCGCCTGGATGCCCACCGGCGAAGTGCTGGGCCGCTGGGCGCGCAAGGCCGAGGACGAAAACGAGGTTGCCCGCCGCAAACTGGCGCTGGCCTCCGCCGAGGAGGTCTTTCTCGCCTTCATCCAGGAACCGGGCGGGGCGGGGGAGGACAAGGACACCATCCTGCAACTGCTCGCGCTGATGCTCGAGCGCAAGCGCATCCTGCGCCCCCAGGGCCGCCCGGCGGACGGCCGCCAGCGCTACCTGCACTCGCGCCTCCAGCAGGAATTTTCCGTGCCGCACCAGACCATCACGCCCGAGCGCGTGGCCGCCCTGCGGGAACAGTTGCATCACCTCGCCTTTTAATCCACGCTTTCGCCCCATGCGTTCCTCGTACCCCCCTTTTTGGCGCTCCTGCCTCCTGCTGGCCCTCGGCCTGACCGCGCTGGCCGGCGCCGGCTGCCGCACCACCCCCACGCCGCCCAAGTATTTCGTCCAATTCTACACCGAAGCGCGCGGCGACTCCGGCATCGCCTTCACCCTGCCGGAGAGCAAGCTGGAATACCGCCGCGAAATCGAGCCGTTCGCCACCGCCGCCAAAGTCACGGATATCCAGTTGGGCACGGTCAACGTCACCGGCATGAAGCGCTACTGCGTCTTCTTCCAGTTTGACGCCATGGCTACGCGTGACCTCTACCAGGCGACGGGCGCGAACATCGGCCGCCGGATTTTCCTGTTCGCCAACGACAAGCCCATGGGCGTGCGCTACGTGGATGACACCATCCAGAACGGGCAGCTCTTTGTGTTCGTCGAGATTTCCGATCCGGAAAAATTGCAGCAGTTTGTAACCGACCTGCAGGCCTCGCAAAAGCAACTCGCCGACATCAAGGCCAGCCGGTAAAATCCCCGTCCATGCCCGCCCACCCGCCCGCCCGTCTCCTCGTGTTTGCCGCGATTGCGGGGTTGGTGTCGGCGGTGTGGGCTGCCACGCCCAAGGCCGCCGCGCCCGCCAAACTGCCTTTTGCCTTCGCCTGGCCCGCGCCCATCCCGGCCTTTCACCAGGGCGGCCCCATCTCCGCCTGGATCCAGGACACCGGCACCGGCGACCCGCATTCGGGCCTCTTTGGCTGCGTGCGCGACGACCAGCACAAATTCCACGAAGGCATTGACATCAAGTGCAACGAGCGCGACCGCAAGGGCATCCCGCTCGATTCGGTGACGGCGGTGATGGACGGGCGCGTCGCCTACATCAACAGCAGGCCGGGCAACAGCAATTACGGCGACTACGTCGTGCTCGAGCACACCAACGCCGACGTGCCGGTTTACACCCTCTACGCGCACCTGGCTGCCATCGCGCCGGGCCTCAAGGCCGGGCAGAACGTCACCGCCGGCGCCGTCCTGGGCACGCTCGGCCATTCCGGCACGGAGAACATCCCCCTCGATCGCGCGCACCTGCACTTCGAAATTGGCCTGCGGATGACCGACCAGTTCCAGTCCTGGTACGACGCGAAGAAATTCGGCAGCCCCAACGAGCACGGCGCCTACAACGGCTACAACCTCATTGGCTCGGACCCCATCGTCTTCTTCGACCAAATCCGCTCCGGCAAATTCAAAAGCTTCGCCGACTATTTCCGCGCGATGCCCACTGCCTTCACCCTGCGCGTCAGCACCACCCGCGTGCCCGACTTCGTCGCGCGCTACCCGGCGCTCCTCGCCAAGCCCATCTCGCTCGCGGGCGTCGCCGGCTGGGACGTCGAGTTCACCTGGTACGGCCTGCCCAAGCAGTTGACGCCCCTGCCCCTCGGCACGCCCAACCTCGGCAAGCCCGGCGCCGTCAGCATCGTCAGCTACGACCGCAACGCCTTCGCCCTCGGCTGCACCTGCCGCGACACCCTCCTCTTCCCCGCCGCCAAAAACGCCCCCCCAAAAATCGGCGCCTACCTCAACGACGTGGTGAAGCTGATGTTTGGTTTCAAGTGACTCACGCCGCCTTGTCGGCGCGGGGGTCGAGGGCGTCGCGCAGGCCGTCGCCGACGAAGTTGAGCGCGAAGAGCGTCAGCGAGAAAAACACGCTCGGGAAAATCAGCAGCCAGGGATACAGCTCCATGTTCGACGCGCCCTGGTTGATGAGGTCGCCCCAGGAGGTCAGCGGCGGTTGCACGCCGAGGCCGAGGAAGCTGATGAACGACTCGAGCAGAATCACCGCGGGGATGCTCAGGGTCGCGTAGATGACGACCAGCCCGGCGAGGTTCGGCAGCAGGTGCCGCCAGAGGATTTGCCAGTGCGAGCGGCCCAAGGCGCGCGCCGCCTCAATAAACGCGAGCGATTTCAACTCCAGCGTGCGCGCGCGGATGACCCGCGCCATGTTCAGCCATTCGAACGCGCCGATGGCGGCAAAGAGCAGGCAGAGTTTCAGGTACGGCGCGAGGTTGCCGGCGTTCATTTTTTGGGCGAGCGCTTTCACCGGCTGATCCAGCAGCACGACCAGCATGATGATGAAAATGGTGAAAGGCAGCGCGTAGAGAATGTCCACCAAGCGCATCATGAAGCGGTCCAGCTTGCCGCCGACATAACCGGCGACCATGCCGTACGCCACGCCGATGAACACCACCATCCCGGTCGCGAGAAAGCCGACGGACAGCGACACAAACCCGCCGACGAGCACCCGCGCCAGCAAGTCGCGCCCGAGCAGGTCTGTGCCCAGCCAATGTGCCGCCGACGGCCCGGTGGGCCCGAGGGCGACATTCTGCTGGTCGTAGCGGTTGTGCGAAAAGAAAGTGCCGCCCACGCAGCCGACAATCATCAGCCCAAGAAAAAGGAGGCTGACCACCGCGAGCCGGTGCTGGCAAAAGCGCCGCCACGCGTCGCCCCACAGGGTCGAGGCGGCGCGCTGCGCATCCGTGGGAATTTTGTCAGTCAACGGAAGCCTTGGGGTTGAGGGCGGTGATGAGGACGTCAGACACCCAGTTGCACAACAGCAGGATCGCGGAAAACAGCACCGTAACGCCGAGCAGCAGTTCGTACTCCTGGTTCAGCGCCGCCTCGACGAACATGCGCCCGATGCCGGGGATTTGGAAAATGGACTCAACCACGAACGAGCCGGTGACCAGGCCGGCGATGGTCGGCGCAAGATAGGCGACGACCGGGCTGAGCGCGTTGCGCAGCGTGTGCACGAGCAGCACGCGCCAGTTGGGGCAGCCCTTGGCGCGGGCCGTGCGAATAAAGTCCTGGGTGCGCACTTCCATCATGCTCCCGCGCGTAAGCCGCGCGATGAACGCGGCGTAATACAGGCCGAGCACAATGGACGGCAGCACGCGGTCGCTCGCGGTGCTCCAGCCCATGACGTTCACCCATTGCAATTTCAGGCCAAAGACCAAAAGGAGTATCGGCCCAAGCACGAAACTCGGCAGGCAGATGGCCACCATCGCCGCGGTCATCGTACCGTAGTCCAGCTTGGTGCGGGGTCGCGCGGACGCCAGCACGCCCGCGCCGAGGCCGACCACCAGCGCCACCAGCGAAGCCCACAGGCCGAGTTCCGCCGACACCGGCGCCTTTTGCGCGAGCAGTTCATTCACGGTCCAGTCCGGGTGCCGGTAAAGCGCGCCGAGATTGCCGTGCAGAAAATTATTCAGGTAGCGGAAATATTGCACGTAGAGCGGCTGGTCCAAGCCGTAGTAGGCCATTGCGTGCGCCTTGGCTTCGGGGCTGAGCTGGCGTTCGGTGTCGAACGGCCCTCCCGGCACCCACCGCGCCATCAAAAACGTCAGCGTAATCACCACCCAGAGCACGGGGATGATTTCGAACAGGCGCACCAGGGCGCGGCGCAATTGCGGGGGCATGGTGGGTTAGTCTTTCTGCGGCTCGGGGGTGGCGGCGTTCGGGTCCAGATACACGTCGGTGTAGATATGCTGGTCGAGCAGGTTGTTCTCGTAGCCGCGCACCTCGGGGCGGACCAGAATAATGGTCGTATAATCGTAGAGCGGAATAATCGGCAGGTCATCCAGCAAAATCGCCTCGGCCTGCTGGAAATCCTCCATGCGCCTGGCCGGGTCGGTTTCCTTGCGCGCCGCCTCGATGTAGTGGTCGTATTTCGCGTTCTTCCAGCCCGACTGCTCCATTTCGTTGTCGCCCTTGAATAGTTCGAGGAAAGTCGAGGGGTCGAGGTAATCGCCGTACCAGCCCGCGCGGATGATTTGGAAGTCCGCATTTTCGCGGCGGTCC
>DASZWY010000265.1:0-7146 GCA_035546135.1 Opitutales bacterium | reverse complement strand
CCAGGCGTTCCGGATCCTCGACCGCGCGAAGACCGAAGTGCGCTTCAACAGCGAGTGGTTCGCCAAAATGTCCCTCGGCGACATGCTGACGCTCGCGCGCAAGATGACGGTGGCGCGCATGCTCGAGCGCGACGATTTTTCGAAGCGCTACGCCGCGAACTCGCCCATTTCCATCGTCGAGTTTCTGTACCCGCTCATCCAGGGGCACGATTCGGTGATGATCGAGTCCGACGTCGAACTCGGCGGCAGCGACCAGTTGTTCAACAACCTCGTCGGGCGCGTGCTGCAAAAGGAGGCCGGCCAGCCGGAGCAGATCGTCATCTGCTCGCCCCTGCTCGTGGGCCTCGACGGCGTGAAGAAAATGTCCAAGAGCCAGGACAACTACATCGCCTTCAACGACGCGCCCAAGGACATGTTCGGCAAAATCATGTCCGTCTCGGACGAGGTGATGTGGGACTACTACCGCCTGCTGCTGCTGGAGCCCGATGCCGCCATCGCCGAGCGCAAGGCGGGCCACCCGATGGCCGCGAAGAAAAACCTCGCCGTCACGCTGGTCTCGAAATTCCACGGCGCCGACGCCGGGAAGCACGAGTTGGAGCAATTTGAAAAAGTCTTCGCGCGGCATGAAATTCCCGACGACATGCCGGTGTTCAAATTCGGCGCGCTGACCACGAACGCAGACGCCACGGTGGTGGAGCTATTGGCCGCAACGAAGCTCATCGCCTCGAAGAACGAGGTGAAGCGCCTCATCGAGCAAGGCGCGGTCAAGCTCGGCGCGGAAAAAATCACCGACCCCTTCCGCCGCTTCGGGCCGCCGGAGACGGAGTATGTTTTCCAGGCCGGAAAGCGGATTTTTGCAAAGATTGTGGCGTAAAATATTTTACCACGGATAACCTGGACGGCGCCGATGCATGCCCGCGTTTTTAATCCGTTTCATCCGTGACCTCCGTGGTTTAACTTTTTATGTCCGCCTTTCCCGACATTCTCGACCCCGCGTTGCGGCAGCGGCTCTTACTGCTGGGCGTGCGGCCGGATGATGTCGAAGAACGGTTTGTGCGCGGGACGGGGCCGGGCGGGCAGAAGATCAACAAAACCTCGTCCACCGTCTGGCTGCGGCACCGGCCGACGGGGATCGAGGCGCGCTGCCAGGACGGGCGGTCGCAGGTCTGGAACCGGGTGCAGGCGTGGAGCGACTTGTGCGCGAAGCTCACCCACCGGCGCAGCGCGGCGGCGGCGCAAAAGCAGGCGGCGCGCGAGGCGGAGCGGCGGCGGACGCGCCAAAAGTCCTGCGGCCAAAAAGTCCGCATGATCGAGGGCAAGAAGCACCGGGCCAAAATCAAGCACACCCGCCGCCGGCCGGACGAGTGGTAGATGCGCGGGAGCGGCGGGCTGAGGGCAGCCCGCCCCACCTCGAAGACCTGGCCAAGGGCGGCGTCCCCAGCGCCGTTTGAACATGCCGGAAGCTTGCGCCCGCCTTGTTTAACTCCATACTGCCAGCCATGGACGGACCGCTCAAACCGACCGCCGCGGCGGCTCAGCCGCTGACGAGGCAGCAGATTGTCCTGCGGTTTTTGCAGCAGTGCGTTTTGGTGACGGTGATTTTTGGCGTCTGGCTCGGCATCGGCATGCTGGGCTATCATATTCTCGACGGCTGCAATTGGGTGGATTCGTTCTTTTACGCGGCCCTGCTCATTGCCGACGAGGGGCCTAATTACCCGCACAAGACGGATGCGGCCAAGATTTTCGCCGGCGTCTACAGCTTGTGCAACATCGTCGTTTTCCTGAGCACGATCTCGGTCGTCATTGCGCCCAAGATCAAGCAAATCGTCAGCGTGGTGGAAGACCGTTCCGCGAAAAGCCACCGCCCGTAGCCGCGAACCCGCGCCATGTACGAACGCCGCGATGACCCCCTGCTGCCGCGCCGCGCGTTTGCCAGCCGGGTTGTGCGCCATGCCTTGGGCGCGGGGGTCGTGCTGGTGGTGGCGCTGGCCATCGGCATGCTGGGCTACCACCACTTCGAGGCCATGTCGTGGACGGACTCCTATGTGAACGCCGCCATGATTCTCTCGGGGATGGGGCCGTTGGGAGACCTGAAGACCGAAAGCGGGAAGGTCTTCGCCGGCACCTACGCGATCTTCAGCGGCGTGCTATTCCTGACCTGCATCGGCTTCTTTCTGGCCCCGGTCCTCCATCGGTTCTTCCATTATTTTCATACGGTCGCCGAAAAATCCGCCAAGCCCAAGCCGCCCGCTTCCGCATCGCATTGAACATTTCCGCCGCGGCGGGGTTGGATAGTTATATATAAGGACAGGGAGATGGCGATGCGCGTGCAAATTCCACCCAGCGAGCCCGAATCGTGGCGCGAGGAAACCGTGCGCCGGGCCAGCGCCGGGCTGCTGCTGGTGAACAGCCTGCTGTTCGGCCAGGCAATGACCACGGGCGGATTGCGGGTGGCCGGGTGGGAAATCGGCGACTTGGTGGCGCTGCCGCTGGCGGCGCTCGGCATTGCCCTGGGCCTGAAGCTCTGCGGCTGGACGCGGTCGTTCCGGCTCGGGCACGGCCTCATCTTCCTCTACACCTTCGCGATGTTCACGGCGCTGATCCCCTACCTCGGCGTGCACTGGGTGCAGCGCGCCGAGCACTGGTGGTTCCTGTGGCGGCGGGGCTGGTAGAGGCTTGACCTCGCCGCCCGGCCCGGCGATGATTTTCGTTTTACATCCATCATGGCCGACAAAAAGGACAAGTGGGGCGACAACATCGCCGGCAAATTCTACGTGGACCAGCAGTGCATTGACTGCGACCTTTGCCGCGAGACGGCGCCGGATTTCTTCAAGCGCAGCGATGACGGCGGCTACTCGTACGTCTACAAGCAGCCCGAGACCCAGGAGGACGTCGACAAGTGCATGGAGGCGCTCGAGGGCTGCCCGGTCGAGGCCATCGGCTCCGACGGCGACGAGGCGTAACCCTGCTGCGCGGGGAACCGAAGGCGGTTCATCAGCAAAAGCGGGAGCGCAATAGAGGCGTGCCGTCGGCAACGGTGGGCCATGGCACGATTTGCATTGGTTTCGGAGAGAATATTCACTAATTGTCCCGCCTCCACCGACCGCGCTCCCAACCCGTTCCCCCCCTGTCATGAAATCCACCCTTGCCGCCTTTGCCTTGATGCTGGCCAGCGCCACCGCCTGGTCTTGCTCGAAATCCTCGACCGCCCCCACGGAGGAAAAGCCTTCCACTCCGGCGGCCCCGGCCGCCGCGGCCCCCGCGCCCGCCACACCCGCGGTCAAGACTTACCAGGTCAACCTTAATCCCCCGCTTAAAGTCGGCCAGAAAATCAGCCTGGCCTGCGACACGTCCACGACCATGGACATGGCGATTGAAGTTTCCGCCCCGCAAATGCCCGCGCCGCAAAAACAAAACCAGAACCAGAAATCCAGCGTCCATCTCGAAGCGGACGCCGAAGTGCTGGCCGTCAACCCGAATGGCTCACCGAAGAAACTGTCGCTCACCTTCAAAAACATCCAAGCCACGCAAAACGACGCGCCGGTGACCGGCCTGCCCCAAGCGGGCGACACGGTCGTCGCTGAATTTACCGACCAGAACGCGAAGACCTTCACCAAGAATGGCCAGCCGCTTGCTCCCGCGCTGCCGGCGTTCGTGGCGGAGGTGATCCCGGTCACCGCGCAGGGGCAAAGCGATCAGGACCTGTTTGGCCCCAAGGAGGCCATGCCGGTCGGCGGCACCTGGGCGGCCAGTCCCGCGGTGATTGCGGAATTGGCGAAAACCGGCGGCACCGCCACCGGGCTCGATGGCGTGATGAAGCTCGACGGCATTCAGGGCGAAGGCGCCAACCAGGTGGCCACCGTCAGCGGCAAGCTCAAGCTCACGGGCGTTTCGCTGCCGTTGCCCGCCGGCGTCCAGGCCACCCCGGGTGATTGCAACATCGAATTAAGCGGCACGTTTCCCGCCGCCGCCAAGGGCGCGCTGAGCGAATCGACCACCATGACGATGACCATGTCCGCGGAAGGCGATATCAACGGCGCCCATCTGCGCATGGGCGTCAACGCCAAGCGCACCGGCACCCAGACGATCACGATGCCCTGAGCCAAGCGGCGCTCCCCTCATGGCCCACCCCGCGACCACCGCGCAAATCCTCGCCGGCAACATCGCGGATGTTGTCGCAGGCAAATTGTTTGCCGGGACGATTGCAATCGCGCAGGGCCGCATCGCGCGCGTCACCGAGCAAGGGCCGCCGCAGGACGGGGCGCCGTGGTTTGCGCCGGGCTTTGTGGACGCGCATGTGCACGTCGAAAGCTCGATGCTGCCGCCGAGCGAGTTTGCCCGTGTCGCGGTCACCCACGGCACCGTCGCCACCGTCAGCGACCCGCATGAAATCGCCAACGTGCTCGGCCTGCCCGGCGTGCGGTGGATGATTGAGGACGCCAAGCGCGCGGCGTGCAAAATTTTCTTCGGCGCGCCGTCTTGCGTCCCGGCGACAAATTTCGAGACCGCCGGCGCGCGCTTCGGCCCGAAGGAGGTCGGCGAACTGCTCGCGCTGCCCGAGGTGCTCTACCTCGCCGAGGTGATGAACTTTCCCGCGGTGATTTTCGGCGACCCGACCATGCGGGCCATCCTCGGCGAGGCGAAGCGGCGCGGCAAACACATCGATGGCCATTCGCCCGGCGTGCTGGGCGAGGACTTGAAAAAATACGCCGCCGCCGGCATCGAAACCGACCATGAGTGCACGACGCTTGAAGAGGCCCGCCAGCGCGCCGCGCTCGGCATGATGGTGTGGATTCGCGAAGGCTCCGCCGCGCGCAATTTCGAGGCGCTCTGGCCGCTGCTGCTGGAAAAGCCGGAGAAGTGCGGCCTGTGCAGCGACGACAAACACCCGGACGAGCTGCTGGTATCGCAGATTGACGCGCTGGTGCGCCGCGCGGTCGCCCACGGCGTGCCGGTGATGGATGCGCTGCGCGCGGGCACGCTCAACCCGGTGCGCCACTACGGCCTGACCGTCGGGCTGCTCCAGCCCGGCGACCCGGCGGACCTCGTCGAGCTGAACAATCTCAAGGACTTCAAAGTGCAGCGCACGTGGGTGAACGGCAAGCTCGTCGCGCAAAACGGCCAGCCGCTCGTCGCGCGGGTGACAGTCAAGCCGGTGAATGTTTTTAATGCGAAGCCGAAAAAGCCCGAGGACTTTGCGCTGCCGGCCGTCGCGGGGAAGCGCCTGCGGGTCATCGAGGCCATCGACGGGCAGATTGTCACCGGCGCGGCGGTGGAAAAGCCCAAGGTTTCAGACAACGGCCTGGTGGAATGCGACCCCGCGCGCGATTTGCTCAAGCTCACCGTGGTCAACCGCTATGCCGATGCCCCGCCCGCGGTGGCACTCGTGCGCAATTTCGGCTTAAAGAGCGGCGCGCTGGCCTCGAGCGTCGCACATGATTCGCACAATATTGTTGCCGTCGGCGCGAATGACGCGGACCTCACCCGCGCAGTCAACGCGGTCATCAAACACGGCGGCGGCTTGGCCTTTGCGGCGGGTGCGATGGAGAAAGTATTGCCGTTGCCCATCGCGGGATTAATGACCACGCAGGACGCCCATGCGGCGGGCATGGCCTACGAGGAATTGTCGAAACTTGCGCGCGAACATGGCTGCAAGCTGAAGGCGCCGCACATGTGCCTGTCGTTCCTGGCCCTGCTCGTCATCCCGCAACTCAAGCTCGGCGACCTCGGCCTGTTCGACGTCGGCAAATTCGCGCTGGTCGAGCCGTGGGTGGATTAAAAAAAGAAGTTTGCCTCCGCGGCGGTTAACCGTTAATTGACTCTGGGAAACGCATCCCTTGTGCCCATGAGCGCTCTTCCCAAAAAGACCCGCGAGGCCTCTCCTGACGACGCCTGCTTTTACCAAGCGGCGGGCGAGTTTTTTCCGGGCCAGGCGCCGACCGCCCTCACCTACGACGACGTCACCCTCGCCACGCGCTACTCCGAGGTGCTGCCGCGCGAAACGAAGCTCGACACTTCGCTGAGCGACACGCTCCACCTGTCGATGCCGATTATCTCGGCGGACATGGACACCGTCACCGAATCGGCCATGGCCATCGGGATGGCGCTCAACGGCGGGCTGGGCCTGATCCATTATAATCTCGGCGAGGCGGAGCAGGTGCGCGAAGTCGAGCGTGTGAAATTCCACGTCCACGGGTTGATTCAGGACCCCATCCGCGTCTCGCCCGAGCAGACGATTGAGGACGTGCTGATGCGCGTCGAGGCGAAGCGGTTTTCGTTCCGCACGTTTCCAGTGGTGGATGAAAAAGGCGTGCTGGTGGGCCTGCTGTCGGGCCGCGTGGTCAAGGACCGCTACCGCGCGAAGAAAGTCGCCGACGCCATGACGCCGCGCGCCGAGGTTTACACCATCCGCGAAAAGGAACTCGGCAAAAACCCCATCGCCGCGGCCGACAAGTTTTTCACCGAGCACCTCGGCATCCACAAGCTGCTCGTGGTGGACGACAAGGACCGCCTGCGCGGGCTGTTCACCCTGAGCGACATCGAGCGCATCAGCGACGAGGCGCGCGCGAACGTCAAGCCGGCGCGCGACGCGAATTTCCACCTCGTGTGCGGCGCGGCCATCTCCGCCCCGCGCACGCCCGCCGGCGAACTCGACCGCGACCGGATGCTCAAGCACGCCGCCGCGCTCGTGCAGGCCGGGGTGGACGCCCTCGCCGTCTCGACCGCGCATGGGCACACGCTCGGCGTCGGCCAGAGCGTGAAACTGCTGCGCGAAGCATTTCCGCAGCTCACGATCATCGCGGGCAATGTCACCACCGCCGCGGGCGTGGCGTTCCTCGCCGAGGCCGGGGCCGACGCCATCAAGGTCGGCCAGGGCCCCGGTTCGATCTGCACGACGCGCATGGTCGCGGGCGTGGGCATCCCGCAGCTCACCGCGCTCTACGTCTGCACCCAGGAAGCGAAACGCCGGGGCGTGCGCATCATCGGCGACGGCGGCATCACCAAGAGCGGCGACATCGTCAAGGCGCTGACGCTCGGCGACGCCGTCATCCTCGGCGGCCTGCTCGCGGGCTGCCGCGAAGCGCCGGGCGAAATCATCGAAATCGACGGCAAGTTTTACAAGCAATACCGCGGCATGGGCAGCCA
>DASZWY010000264.1:0-6564 GCA_035546135.1 Opitutales bacterium | reverse complement strand
GTCGGTCTGCGGCAGGTTCAGCGTGTCCTTCAGTTGCATGTCGCGCGCGCTTGGTTTAGGATAAAATATTACTTTTTCGGAAAGCAAAAATGCCGTGCGCTAACGGCACAGCATTTCAGGGAAAAGGTCTCGATGAGGAAGACTGCAAATTCTGGCCGTTTCCCGCCTCAAGTCAAGGGCGGAAGGTGGCGCTGAGGCCCTCCGGCACATTGGCACTGAGGTTCTGCGGTCGCCAAATTTTGCTGCTGACTCCCGCGGCATCTTAATGGACATTTTCTCGCCGGCTGGCCTCAGTGCCTTAGTGCCTCAGCCCCGCTGTGCCGCATGTTAATCCGCCTCGCCCATCTTTGCCTCAAGACTAGCCAGCTCGAAAAGCTGGCCGGATTTTACCGCGACCAACTCGGCGCTTCGGTGAAATTTCGCTATCTCCGCCAAGACGGCACCCCCATCGGCTACTACTTTGCCTTCGGGGAAATGAGCTTCATTGAAGTTTTTGACCACGCCGACGCCCACCGCCGCAGCAACTCGCCGAAGCCGCTCGAACCCCTCGAAGACCCGCGCGACCCCTGGCTGGCCAGGTTCAACCACTTCTGCCTGCAAGTCGAAGGCCTCGACGATTACGTCAAGCTCCTCGAATCGCGCGGGGTCACCGTGACCGGCCGCAAAACCGGCAACGATAACTCCCGCCAAGCCTGGGTGCGCGATCCCGACGGCAACTTGATTGAACTGCAGGAATACACGCCGCGCAGCCGCCAGCTCACCGGCGAGGATTACCGGGAGCCCTGAGTCCGTGATTTCCGCACGCCTAATTTGTGGATTTCGGCGAGGTTGAAGCCGGCACCACCGTCGCCTGGTCAATCGTCAGGCCCGCGGTGGTTTCAATCTTGGTCTGAACATTTTGTCCGATTTTATTAAGCGACTGGATGATTTTCTGCGCCTTGGCGATGTCTCCTTGCTCCAACGCCACCCGGGTACTTTGCAACTGATCCAATGCAGGCCCCGCCATCTGCTCCAACGGGGTGCCGACAATTTTGGCCCGCAGCGCGTCAATTTGCGGCTGGAGCGTGTCCAACTTGCGCAAAGCCGTCTCGGGGTCTTTCGCTTCCATCAGTGATTGATAAATGTCGCCATAAAGCGCCTTCATCGGCGCCATCATCGCCAGGGCATCGCGCATTTGCGGGTCAACCTGGGGCGCGGCGGAGCCGGCGTCACTCACCGCCGGAGGCGGATTAGCCGCCAGCGGCGTCGCAGATTTCGCCGCCGCATTGGAAACAGCCGCCGCCGGCTGCCGGGGCGCCGCCACTTCCGCCACCTTGGGCGCCGCGAGCCCCGGAGAGGCAGACGCCACCGGTTGTGACACCGGAGGCTGGGCGCTGGCGTCTCCGGCCTGGTCTGACGAGCGAGTGGCGTAGTTATAGGCCCCCGCGAGAATTAACACGGTGCCGACGGCAACAATTACTTTGGTGGTGGTAGTCATAAGGAGAAAGGGTTTGAACAGAAGGGAAGCAATCCCCGATGCCTTGGTCGCATTGGCCAACGCCGTGCGGGAGATGGATTCGGACAAGCCGGCAGGCGCAGCCTGGATGGAATCGGCATTGATGGCTTCCCCCAGCAACGCCGCGGTCACCCCCACCCCGCGCTTCAGAAATTGCGCGCGCAATTTTTCCAACGCCCGCTCCACCCGCTTGCGTGCGGAGTCCTCGGACAAACCGGCCAGCTCGCCGATTTCACGATGGCTTTTGCCTTCGAAAAAACGCATCACCACGGCCTCGCGGTCGCGCTCACCCAGCCGGCCGATGGCCTCGTCGAGCACCGGCCGCAATTGCTCCCAGCAAATTTCCGGCGCGGTTGGTTCGTTTTGCATGGCGTAGGCCTCCTGCTCCCGCCCGCGGCGGCGTTGCTCACGGTCCACCGCCTTGGCCGCGGCAAAGCGCGCGGCCGTATGCAGCCAGCCGCCCGGGGCATCGTAACGGGAAAGCTTCTCCGCCTGGCGGGCACAGTCGGTGAAAACGCTTTGGGTGATGTCCTGGGCCAGATGCGCATCCCCGCCGGCCAGGCGCAGCGCCACCGAGTAAACCCAGTCCACATGGCGGCGCACGACCTCGGCAAAGGCCGCCTCGTCGCCATGCTCGGCGTATTGGCGCAGTAATTCGCAGTCCGGCGTCATGGCGATGCACTATAGCACGACCCAAACGCCAAATCGGACAAGAAAATCTAGGGAATGTCTCACTTGGGGCCGTCGCAAGCGACGCCCCTACAGTTTTTGAGCCGATTGCTGTAGGGGCGCCGCTTGTCGGCGGCCCTTCTTCAAGTTCAAACTGAGACACTCCCGAAATTTAGGTCGGAGGTGCTCGACTCGCTGTTTCAGCCCGCTAGTTTTTAGTTTCAATTCCGCCGGCAACCGCCTACCTTCCATGTCCGCTCCTTCGCTTTCGCATGAACTTGCCCGCTTTCAAGCCCGTCCTCCTCGTCATCCGTGACGGCTGGGGGGAGAACCACAACCCGGCGCAAGACGCCTGCAATGCGGTCAAGCTGGCCAAGGCGCCCGTCTCGCGCAAACTCTCCGCCACCTGGCCGCGCACCGAAATCCTCGCCTGCGGCCTCGATGTCGGCCTGCCCGCCGGCATCATGGGCAACAGCGAAGTCGGCCACCAGAACATCGGCGCCGGCCGCATCGTGGACCAGGAAATCGTCCGCATCGACAAAGGTTTTGCCACCGGCTCCATCGCCTCCTCCCCGGTCATGCAGGCCGCCTTTGACCGCGAGAAGAAAGGCGGCGCGCTCCACCTCTTTGGCCTCGTCTCCGATGCCGGCGTGCACTCCGCCCTCGAACATCTTTACGCCCTCCTCGCCCTCGCCAAAAAATCCGGCCTGCAACGC
Organism: Opitutales bacterium; assembly: GCA_035546135.1. GTDB lineage: Bacteria > Verrucomicrobiota > Verrucomicrobiia > Opitutales > JABDGR01 > JABDGR01. The sequence continues at coordinate 3,684 of DASZWY010000264.1, read as the reverse complement.
GTCTTCATCCACGCCTTCATGGACGGCCGCGACAGCCCGCCGACCTCCGGCCTTGGCTACATCAAACAGGTTGAAGCCAAGTGCCGGGAAATCGGCCTCGGCCAAATCGCCAGCGTCGCCGGCCGTTACTGGGCCATGGACCGCGACAAACGCTGGGACCGCGTGCAAAAGGCCTATGACACCCTTACGGGACGCAAGGTCGAGCGCACCGCGCCGTCCGCCACCGCCGCCGTCCAAGCTTACTACAACCAGCCCGCCCAGCCGACCATGAACGGTGACGAGTTCGTGTTGCCGACGCAAATCGTCGCTCCTTCCGGCCAGCCCGTCGCCACCGTCAAAAACGGTGATGCCGTCATCTTCTTCAACTTCCGCGGCGACCGCCCCCGCGAACTCACCCGCGCCTTCATTGACGACCCCTTCAAGGGCTTCGACCGCGGCCCCACGCTCGACCTCTATTACGCCACGATGACAAATTACGAGGAGGGACTGTGTCCGAACGTCCTCTTTCTCAAGCCGCCAAAGATGCCCGATATTCTCGGCGAATACGTCTCCAAACAAGGCCTCGCCCAATTCCGCTGCGCCGAGACGGAAAAATTTCCGCACGTCACCTTTTTCTTCAACGACTACCGCGAAGAACCTTTCCCCGGCGAAGAGCGGGCGATTATTCCCTCGCCCAAAACGCTGCCCGACGGTTCGCCGCTGGCCACCTACGACCAGTTTCCCGAAATGAGCGCCTACGGCGTGCGCGATGCCGCCCGCGCCGCCATTCTCAGCAAGAAATACGCGCTCATCGTCGTCAATTTCGCCAATCCCGACATGGTCGGCCACACCGGCTCGCTGCCCGCGGCCATCAAGGCCTGCGAAACCGTGGACGCCTGCCTCGGTGATTTGCTCGCCGCGCTCGACCAGGTTGGCGGCGCGGCCCTCATCACCGCCGACCACGGCAATGCCGACCAGATGTGGGACTTCGAAGCCAACAGCCCGCACACGCGCCACACGCTCAATCCCGTCGAAGTCATCGTGTATGGCCACGATTTGCAAAAAATCAAATTGCGTCAGCCGCCCGCCGGGCGCCTCGCCGACCTCGCGCCCACGCTCCTGCGCCTGATGGGCCTCCCCCAGCCTGCCGCGATGACCGGGCGGAGTCTCATCGCCGAATAATTCCACCTGCCCCCGATGCGCCCCATCCTCCGCCATATCCTGCCCGGCCTCGGGCTGATCCTCGTGGCGTCGGCGCTGCTGCTGTGGTCCGACCTTGGTTCGCGCAATCGCGAGACCGTGCACGTGAAATCCTACTCCAAGGAACACCCTGCGCGCATCGGCATCCTCCAGCATTCCAGCAGTGGCGTCATGGATGATTTGTGCCAGGGCCTGCTCGAAGGCCTCGCCAGCCGCGGTTACAAGCAAGGCGACAATCTGGTGGCCGATGTCCTCAATGCCCAGGGCGACCAGCCGACGATGATGATGATGGGCCAGAAAATCGTCAGCGGCAATTACGACCTCGCCGCCAGCATCTCGACCGTGTGCCTGCAAGCGCTCGCCTCCGCCGACCAAAAAGGCCGCATGCCGATGGTCTTCTGCGGCGTCACTTCGCCCGTGGCCGCCAATGTCGGGGTCAAAACCATGGACAGCCTCGACAAGCCGCCCCACATGACCGGCTTCGGCACCGCCCAGCCGGTCGAGGCGATTTTCCGCGAAGCCGTCGCCGCCAACCCGAAGCTCAAGGTCGTCGGCGTCGTGTGGAATCCGTCCGAGGCCAATTCCCTCGTCTGCACCGAGCGCGCGCGAAAAATCTGCGCCGAGCTCGGCCTCACCTTGCTCGAAGCCCCCATCGAAGGCGCCAAGGACGTGCGCGAAGCGGCCGATTCCCTCGTCGCCCGCGGCGCGGAGGCCTTTTGGACCGGTGGCGACGCGACGGTGATTAACGCCTACGAGATTCTCCAACAGGCCGCCGACCGCGCGCACATTCCCGTTTTCTCCAACGTTTCCGGCCACACCAAAAAAGGCGCGCTCTTCGATTTCGGCGCCAATTATCATCAAGTCGGCTACGAAACCGGCCGCCTCGCCGCCGATATTCTCGATGGCCATTTGCCGGCCGAGTTGCCGATTCACGACATGATGCCCGGCAAACTCGGCCTCAACGAGCAAGCCCGCGCCACCTTGCGCGACCCCTGGAACTTCACGCCCGACCAATACCGCCGCGCCGGCTTCGTCATTGATGCCAAAGGCGAACTCAAGGAAACCAAGGCTGCGGAAACTCCCACCCCAAAAGCCGCCGTGGCTGCGGCGCCGCCCGTCGCGGACCCCCGCCCCATTCTCGCGCCGCCCGGCGGCAAACTCCCCTGGCGCATCCAGCTCCTTTTCTACATGGAAACCCCGCCCGCCGAGGAAACCCTCGATGGCATCAAGCAAGGGCTCAAGGAAACCGGCCTCCTCGAAGGCCGCGACTACACCATGCGCGTGCGCAGCGCCCAAGGCGACATGTCGCTCTTCAATTCGCTCTTCGACACCGCGGCGTCCGACGGCGCTGACCTGTATATGACGCTCTCGACGCCCACGCTGCAGGCCGCCGTGCGCAAAGTGCAAAACAAGCCGGTGGTCTTCACCTTTGTGAGCGACCCCATCATCGCCGGGGCCGGCAAAACTGACACCGACCATCTGCCCAATTTTGCCGGCATCAGCACCCTCGCACCCTCGAAGGAAATGGTCGCCCTCATCAAGGAGTTTTTTCCGAAGTGGAAGCGCATCGGCACGCTCTTCTGCCCCGCCGAGGTCAACTCCATGGCCAACCTGAAATATTTCACCGACTTCGCCAACGCCAATGGCCTGGAGGTTGAAGCCGTCGCCGCCAACACCGTGGGTGATTTGCCCGACGCCGCCCTCGCCCTCGTCAGCAAGAATATTGATGCCGTCGTGCAAATCCCCGACAACCTCAGCGCCGCGGGCTTCGGCACCATCGCCCGCGCCTGCCGCACGCGCCGCCTCCCGCTTTTTGCCTTCCAATCCACCCTCGCCGACCAGGGCGCCACCCTCGCCCTCTCGATGGACTACATCCAGGCCGGCAAAGACACCGCCTACCTCGTCGGTCGCGTCCTGCGCGGCGACAAGCCCGCCGATCTGCCCTTTACCCGGCCTTCGCGCCAGGTGCTCATCATCAACCTGCCTAACGCGCGCGAATCCGGCCTCGCCATTCCGCCCGCGCTCCAGCAACGCGCCGACCAAGTCGTGAAATAACATGGAAATCGACCGCCAGACCAGCGCCAACACCGCCACGCTCACGCTGCGCGGGCGGCTCGACGCCGCGTGGAGCGCGCCCGTGGCCGACGCTTTCCAAAAGGCCATTCGCGACGGCTTTCTCGAGCTGCGCCTCGAACTGTCCGGCCTCTCCTATATCAGCTCCGCCGGTCTGCGCGTGCTGCTCTCCCAATGGAAGGAACTCCGCCGCGCCCAGGGCCGCCTCTCCATCGTCAGCGTGTCCGCCGAAGTTGAGCGCATCCTGCGCCTCGCCGGGCTCGCCGCATTGCTCGACGACGCCGAACCCGCGCCGCAAACGCGCTCGCCCATCCCGGCCGAAAGCAAAAAATGGAGCGGCCCAAGTTTTGCCGGCGACGTCGAAGACATTGCTCCCGGCGCCCGCTGGCGCGGCCGCCTGATCGGGCCGCAAGGCGCGCCATTCAATCTCGC
>DASZWY010000263.1:0-3916 GCA_035546135.1 Opitutales bacterium | reverse complement strand
CAGTTGTTCGAGCGCCTCGATGCCTTCGAGCGGACACTCGGGCAGCGTGGCGTATTCCGCCAGCCGCGCGCGCGCATAGCCGTAAACGCCCAGATGACCCCAGTGCAGGCCGCGTTGCGGCCATTCCTCCATCGGCACGCCGCGCACGTGCGGCACCGGCGAACGTGAAAAATACCAGGCCCGGCCATTTGCTCCGCGCACCACCTTGACCACCGCCGGATTTGACAGCAGCGCGGCATCCCGGATGGCGTAGACGGGCGTCACCACGTCGCCGCCGTGGTCGGCAAAACATTCCACGAGGGCGTCGAGCAGCTTCGGCTCGATGAACGGTTCGTCGCCTTGCACATTGAGGATAAATTGGCCCTTGAGACCGGTGAGGATGGACGCGATGCGCTCGGTGCCGCTGCGGCATTCGGGCGAAGTCATCACAAACTGCCCGCCCCACTCCGCCACGGCCTGCGCCACTTCCTCGCTGTCCGTCGCGACAATGATTTCCGTCGCCTTGCGCATCCGCGCCACGCGCTCCCAGACATGCTGGAGGACGGGCCGGCCGCCGAGGTCCGCCAGCACCTTGCGCGGCAGGCGCGTCGAGGCCAGCCGCGCGGGAATCACCACCGAGACATTCATGAAAAAAAAGCGCGCTAGGCCAGCTTCGCCTCGCGCTTGGCCAATTCCAAATCGTGCTCGACCATCAGCTTCGCCAGGCCGGCCATGCGGGTTTTGGGCACCCAGCCGAGCTTTTTCTTGGCCTTGCGGTAGTCGCCGATGAGCAAATCCACCTCGGCCGGACGCAGGAAGCGGGGATCGAACTCGACGTAGTCCTGCCAGTCGAGGTCCAGCGCGCCAAAGCTCGCGGCGAGAAAATCCTTCACCGTGTGCGTCTCGTTGGTGGCAAGGACATAGTCGTCCGGCTTGTCCTGCTGCAACATGCGCCACATGCCTTCGACGTATTCCTTGGCATAGCCCCAGTCGCGCTTGGAATCGATGTTGCCGAGGACGAGCTTCTTTTGCAGGCCCATCTTGATGCGCGCGGCGGCGAGTGTGATTTTGCGCGTGACGAACGCTTCGCCGCGGCGCGGGCTTTCGTGGTTGAATAAAATGCCGCTGCACGCAAACAGGTTGTAGGATTCGCGGTAATTGATGGTCAGGTAGTGCGCCATCACCTTGGCGCACGCATAGGGCGAACGCGGGTAGAGCGGCGTGGTCTCCGTCTGCGGCACTTCCTGCACCTTGCCGAACATTTCCGACGACGACGCCTGGTAGAACCGCACTTTCTTCGCCAGCCCCACCTCACGGATGGCCTCGAGGATGCGCCCGGCGCCCACGCCGGTGATGTCCTCGGTGTATTCCGGCACATCGAAGCTCACGCGCACGTGGCTTTGCGCGGCGAGGTTGTAGATTTCGTCCGGCTTCAAATCGTAGAGCAGCTTGACCAGTGACACGCTGTCGGCGAGGTCGCCATAGTGCAGGAAAAGTTTCTGCCTCTTGCCGGTTTCCCATGGCCGCAGGTGATCAATGCGGCCACGGTTGAGGCTGCTGCTGCGGCGCACGATGCCGTGCACTTCGTAGCCTTTTTCCAGCAGCAATTCAGCGAGGTAGGAACCGTCCTGTCCGGTGATCCCGGTGACGAGGGCTTTTTTCATAGGCAGTGAGGTTTAAAGGTGGGGGATTTGCGCGCCAGAGGCAAGCCCGCGGCTAATTCAATTGTGAGACCACCAGGCGCTCGACCATCTCGTCGAACGGCACGGTGTTTTCCCAGCCCAGCACGCGCTTCACCTTGGCCGGATTGCCGCACAGCCGCGCCGGCTCGACCGCGGTAATCAGCTTTGGGTCGAGCTCCACATGGTCGCGCCAATTCAGGCCAACGACCGTAAAGGCCCGGGCCACCAGTTGCTCGACGCTGTGCAAAATGCCGGTTGCGAGCACAAAGTCGTCCACCCTCTCCTGCTGGAGCATCATCCAGAAGCCGCGCACATAATCCGGCGCCCAGCCCCAGTCGCGCTGGCCGGAAAGATTGCCGAGCTGCAATTTCTTCTGCTGACCGCGGCGGATGCGCGCCGCCGCGCGGGCGATCTTCATCGTCACAAACTGGCCGCTGCGCCGCGGGGACTCGTGGTTGTAGAGAATGGCCGCGCATGTGTTCAGCCCGTAGGCTCCGCGGTAGATTTTCGCCATCTGCGTCGAGAGCGCCTTCGCGACCCCGTAGGGCGTCGAGGGCTGCATTGGCGTGGATTCGTCCTGCGGTGTTTTCTCCGGCTCGCCGAAAATTTCCGACGACGACGCGTAGAGGAACTTCGGCGGATTGTCCAAGTCGCGCAAAATTTCGAGCAGCCGCACCGTCGCCATGCCCACGCTTTCCATCGTCGTCTCGGGCAACTCCAGGCTCAGGCGCGGGCTGGACTGCGCGGCGAGGTGGTAAAATTCATTCGGCTTCGCCCGCATGATGAGCCGGCGCAGGTGCGTGTTGTCCTCAAACGACCCCGTGTGCAAAAACAGCCGCTTGTTGATGACCGCCTCGTCCTGCACGAGCTTGCCGAGATTGCCCGCCGCCAGCCCCTCCGGCCGGTGCACCAGCCCATGGACCTCGTAGCCCTTCTCGAGCAAAAGCTCGGCCAGGTAAGAGCCATCCTGGCCTGTGATGCCGGTGATGAATGCGCGGTGCATATTTAGAGGGATAGATTACTGACCATTGCTCTTGCCAATTCCACTCGCTGCAAATCCAATCTTTCTCAAGGCCGCTAAATCGAGCACGTTGCGACCGTCGAAGACAAAGGCGGGGCGGCTCATCTCGTCGTAAATGCGGCCAAAGTCGAGGCTCTTGAATTCATCCCACTCGGTGCAAATGATGAGCGCGTGTGCGCCCTGGGTCGCGGCGTAGGCGTCGGCGCAGACTTCCACGCCCGCCGCGGCGAGGTCCTTCACGCCCAGGTCGGCGGCCACCTTCTCGGCGCTGCACTGCGGGTCGTAAATCGCCAGCTTCGCGCGCTCGGCCAGCAGGTCCTTGCACACATAAATGGCCGGCGACTCGCGGGTGTCGTTCGTATCCTTCTTGAACGCGAAGCCCAGCACCGCGAGCCGCTTGTTCGCCACCGTATTATAAAGACTGCGCACGATGCGCTGCGTGAACCGGTGCTTCTGGTGGTCGTTCATCTTCACCACCTGCTCCCAGTAGGTGGCGACTTCCGGCAGCCCAAAATGCTCGCAGAGATAGACCAGGTTCAAAATGTCCTTCTGGAAACACGAGCCGCCAAAGCCCACCGAGGCCTTCAAAAACTTCGGCCCGATGCGCGAATCCGTCCCGATGGCGTGCGCCACCTCGTCCACGTCCGCGCCCGTCGCCTCGCACAGCGCCGAAATCGCGTTGATCGAACTGATGCGCTGCGCGAGAAATGCATTGGCCGTGAGCTTCGACAGCTCCGAGCTCCACAGGTTGGTCGTCAAAATATTCTTCCGCGGCACCCAGTGGGCGTAGATTTCGACGAGCGCCTCAACCGCCGCCTGCCCCTCGACCGTCTGCTCGCCGCCGATGAGGACGCGGTCGGGCTTTTCCAGGTCGCGCATTGCTGTGCCCTCGGCCAGAAACTCCGGGTTCGACAGCACCTGAAAACGCGGGCCCTCCTGGTGCGCCGACAGAATCGCCCGCACGCTCTCCGCTGTGCGCACCGGCAGCGTGGATTTTTCCACGACAATCTTGTCGTCGCGCGCGATCTCCGCAATGCGCCGCGCGCAGGCCTCGACGTATTGCAGATCGGACGCCTTGCCCGCGCCGACACCGTACATTTTCGTCGGCGTGTTCACGGAAATGAAAATCATCTGCGCCCCGCGGATGGCTTCGTCGATGTCCGTCGAGAAAAACAGGTTCTTGCCGCGCGCCGCGCGCACAATGTCGTCCAGCCCCGGCTCAAAGACCGGCAGC
>DASZWY010000262.1:0-10817 GCA_035546135.1 Opitutales bacterium | reverse complement strand
CAACCGCGGTCGTATTTCTTCCTGCTCGCATCCGGCGTCTATGTCGAATTTCTGTTTTGGGCCATGCTCGGCGTCCGCCACGCGGGGAATTACCGCTGAGGCTGGCGCTTGGTTATCTCCGCCGATTATAAATTTTCCCGGTTTTTATCATCGCAACAAACTTTACACGACGCGGCGCGTGCGCGATGTTGGGCGCATTCCCAACTAATTTCTCCATCAAAAAAACCATGAATCCTCCCCCGACCCTCCCGCCCAGGACCCGCTCCGTGCTCACCGGCCTCTCCGGCAACGAAATGTGGTGTCTGCGCCAAAAGAACCTTGCGCCCGGCGACGTCGTCATCGGCAACAGCGTGCACTCGATGGGCTTCCTCGGCAACATCGGCGCCGGTTTTCAAAATATTTTCGGCGGCGAGGTGACCACCGTCACCAACATCATCCACGACGGCCGGCAGGCCTCCTATGACCGCATGCTTAACGAGGCGCGCCAGCGCGGCGGTGTCGGCATCGCGGGCGTTACCAATGAACTCAAGCACTTCCGCGGCAACATCGAATTTCTCTCCGTCGCCTCGTGCCTGCACCGCGACGCGGGCAGCGCCGAGCAGGTCGAGTTCACCTCGGATTGCGACGGCCAGGAACTCTATTGCGTCATCGACTCCGGCTACACGCCGGTGAAATTTGTCTTCGGCAACGTGGCTTACTCGATTGGCCTCGGCGGCGGGTTGCTCGGCGGGCTCAAGAGCCTCGCCCGCGGCGAAATCCGCGAATACAGCGACGTCTTCAACGCCACGCGCCACCTCGCCCTCGAGCGCATCACGCGCGAGGCGCAAAACGCCGGGGCCAACGCCGTCGTCGCCATCGACACGCGCATCATGCCCTTCCAAGGCGTGCACGAAATGCTGATGATGGGCACCGCCGCGCGCCACCCGGCGCTCGACGCCGGCCCCCTGCGCGGTCGCGTCGTTTCGAGCGACCTCACCGCCGAGGAAATGTGGAACCTCGCCAACCTCGGCTACGCGCCGATGAAGCTCGTGCTCGGCACCGCCGTCTATTCGCTCGGCGTCGTCGGCGGGCTGATGGCCGCGTTCAAGTCCATCGTGCGCGGCGAAATCAGCGACCTCACCTCGCTGATTTACGACGCCCGCGAGCACGCCCTCGGCCTGTTGCGCAGCGAGGCCGACGCCCTCGGCGCGGATGACATTGTCGGCATCCGCACGCACGTGCACGAGTTCCAGGGCCTCATCGAATTCATGGCCATCGGCACCGCGGTGAAGCGCCTGCCCGGCATCGGCACGCTCTCGCCCACGCTGCCCGCGCAGGCCATCATCCGCGACCGCGAAACCTGGGTCAGCGACGACGACCTGTTCATGTCGAATGTCGAAGACCCCAACGCCTGAGCCTCGGTCGATTCCGGCTTGAGGCGGCCAGCCGCGCCCGGCACACTTCATGGATACCCCCATGAAACACTTTCCGGCTGCCTCTGTGCTGCTGGCCGTTGCCGCGCTTTTCACCGGCTGCGCCAGCACTCCTTCCGCCGACCCCGGCTACACTGCGCTCTTCAACGGCCACGACCTCACCGGCTGGCAATACAAAGCCAGCGCGACCACCACGCCCGCGGTGTTCGACGGCCTGACGGCGAGCTACGACAAACGCTACACCGTGGCGGACGGCATCATCACCGTTCACGACCGCGACCGCGCCAAGGAGCCCATCCGCCAGCTCTACACCGTGCGGAAATTTTCCGGCGACTTCGAACTCCGGCTCCAATTCCGCGCCGGTGTCAATGCCGACAGCGGCATCTTCATCGGCACCAAACAACTTCAATGCCGCGACTATCTCCGCGCCGGCCCGTACACCAAACTCACGCAATACAAGCCGCAGGACTGGAACCAGATTGTCATCACCGTCCACGGCAACAGCGCCCATTGCACTTGCAACGGCGAACTGCTTGAGGACGCCATGCCCCTGCCGCCCGGCCCGCGCGACATCGGTCTCGAAGCCGATCGCGGCCCCACCATGGAATACCGCAACCTTGAATTGAAGCCGTTGCCGTCATCGGCCGGCGCTTAAGGCGCGGCGGCCGGGGCTTTTCCCGCCTTATCCGCCACAAACCGCAACCGCACGTCGTCGAATAGCACCAAATAGCCATCCTTGGGAAACAAAAGCAACGAAATGGTGAAACTGATTTCGGTGCCGTCCTTGAGGTCATCGGGCACTTTTGCAAAATGCGTGCCGACTTGCAGGGAGATTTTGGTCCCCTTGCCCGCGGACTTGAGCAAGCGCTGGAGCGTGGCAAACTTGGCCTGCGACTCCGGCGTGAATTTCATCACGTATTCGCGGTTGACGACGGCGGGCGCGCGGGCGGTGGCGGCCTTTTTCACGACGTCCTGATGGGACTCCTCCATCATTTCGATTTTGCCCCGGGTCTCGCGCCCATCCACCGTGACCGCAAAATCCAGCGTGGGCTTCTCCTGGTCGAAATCCAGCTCGTAGCCCTGCGGAATGGACACCTTGACCCGCAACTCCTCCGGCTTCACCTGCGTCAGCGTGTCCGGCCCAAACGAACGCATCTTCCACATCGTGGACAGCGGCATCGTCGAGCAGCCGGCCAAAACCAGCAGCGCGCCCAACCAGAAAATGGCGAGCCGACGCGTCATGGGAAAAGCTCAGCTCGGAAACACCGGGCTGACTTCCAGCGACTGGCCGGGCTTGAGCGTGATGGGGCCGCCCTCGGCGGGAATTTCATCGTTCTTTAAAATATGCAGCGTGATGGGACCGCTCGACTCCTTCGGCGCAACCCAGCGCCATTGGCCGATTTCCACAAACTCCATCGGCACGCCCTTGTCGGGCGACAAACCCGGGCCGTCGCCGCGCAGGAAGGGCTTGTTGCCGATGCCGATGAGCACGCGCGCGGTGAGCGTCGGGAGATGCAACGGACTTTTGGTCGAGCGCTTGCGGCGGATGGCCTCGGCCTCGCGTGCGAGCAGTTCACCCTGGGTTGGTCCGTCGGCCTGCCCGGCGGGCTCCTGGGGCGGTGGCGTGAAAATCGTCGGGGTCACTTTTTCGCCCTCGTCATCCTCGCGCAACGCAATGGCCTTGGCGCGGGCGGAGCGGCGCAGTGACGAAGCTGTTTCCTCAGGGGCCGCAGTTTCCGGCTTCGAGATTATTGTTTCGGGTGAGCCAATGGCGGCTGTCGGCGAATCGGCCGTTGCGGACATCTCTGCTTCTTGAGATTGAATGTTGGCTGTTGAATGTTGAATGTTGGCTGTTCCCTCCACCGCCATTTCTTCACTGGTGGCTTCCCCCGCAACGGGGGGTGCAACCACCGGCGCCGACACCGCGTCCAGCGGCAGATGCGGCTTGGATTTGCGCGAGCGGCGCGGGCGCGACTGGATGATGCCCGAGACTGCGGGGGTTTCCGCCGCGGGCTGGGCCGTGGCCAAGGCCTTGGCCAGCATGGACTCCGGCTCATCCGGAGCTTTTTCCACCGGCGCAGATTCCGTCGGCGCCGGTTCAGCGGGTGTCGGCGCAAAATTCTCCGCCGGCTCAGCCACGGCAATGGAGCCGAGCGAAGCCGATTCGGCCACCGCCACCGCCGCCAGCGCCGGTTCCTCCACGGGCGCGGACACCACCGCCACCGGCTCGGGGCGGCGCGAACGCGCCGGCGCAGCCGCCGCGGCCGGTTCCGGCTTTGCGGCCAGGATTTTCAAATGGCTCGCGATGACGGTCAGCGTCTCTTCCAGCGCGATGATTTTCGTCTCGGTGGTCTTGAATTTCTCGGCCTGTTCTTTGCGCAGCCGGTCAAAGTCCTTTTGCAGGGCCTGGGCCTCGCCCGCGGCGGCCGTCTGGCGGGCGGTCACGGCTTCGCGCAATTCGGCGGCGACGGCTTCGAGGTTTTTTTGGATTTCCATCAACGGCGCAAAGCGGGCGTCAATGCGGCGGGCGGAAGCCTCCAGGGCAGCATTCGCGCGGGCGGCATGTTCCACGGCCTCGGCGGCGGCGCGAGTCTGGCGGCGCAGTTCACCGTCCGGTGACGAGCCGGCGCCACCTGCGCCCGCGCGGGTGGTTCCGCTGAAAATTCCCCAGGCGGCGGGCGGAAAAGCTTCGAGCGCGTAGGGCGTGGCCAGCAAAACGCCGCCGAGCGCCACCGACCCCAGGCAAAACAGCATCTGCGCTTCACTCAAAGTTCCCGCGGTGGCGAACAGCGCCAGCGCCACCAGCACCAGCATCGCGTCGCCGACGATAAAAGGCCATTTCGGTATCAATGGCCGGACGGAGGAAGAAGGTTCGGACGCGGAAGAATCGGGAGTGGTGGACATGGGGCAAAATTGGGCGGCGCCGTGCGGCGCGCAGAGCCGCCACTAGGGCGGAGGATAACGCGATTGCCGCGCCGTTCAAGTAAGAAAAAAAAGTCGCCCCGGGAAATCGCCGCGAAAAACAACTTGTGCAGAATGATTTGCGTTTCCCGCCCTCGGGCATTAAATGAAACACCCGCGCCGCCCCACCCCGGATGAAATTCCCCTTTGCCATCGCCCCCGTTACCCTCGGCCGCCTGGGGCTGGTGGCGATGTTGCTGGCGCTGGCCGGTTGCGTCACCGGCGGCGGCATGCGCGCACCCGAGCCTTCGACCGCGCCGGAAACGTATGATTACAATCCACCCGCGCCGGCGGTGGAACCGCCCTCCTACCCGCCGCCCGCGCCGCGACCGACACCCCCTTCACCACCCGCACCCACGCCGGCATCGGGCAAGATTTACCTCGGCATTGACGTGCTCGCGTCGCAAAACTTCGCCATCCTCCAGGGCCAGCGCGTCGGCCTGCTGACCCATCCCGCGGGCGTGAACCGCAATGGCGTAAGCACCATTGACGTGCTGCGCCGCGCGCCGGGCGTGAAACTCGTCGCGCTCTTTGGCCCGGAGCACGGCATCTACGGCGACGAGGCCGCCAGCCAGCCCGTCGCCAACCGCGTGGACCGGCGCACCGGCCTGCCGGTGTTTTCTCTTTATGGCGACACCCGCAAGCCGACGATGGACATGCTCAAGAACATCGACGTCATGGTCGTGGACTTGCAGGACATCGGCTCGCGCTCCTATACTTTCATCAGCTGCCTGCGCTACGTGATGGAGGCGTGCTTCGAGGAGAACAAAACGGTGGTCGTGCTCGACCGGCCCAATCCCCTCGGCGGCCTCAAGGTCGGCGGCCCGATGCTGGACGCCGCGCAAAAACTCAGCTACGTCGGCGCCTACCGCATCCCGTATGTTTACGGGCTCACCATCGGCGAACTTGCCCAAATGGCGAAGGACAACGCGGGCTGGCTCGACGTGCCGAGCGATTCCATCCGCACCCAAGGCAAGCTCATCGTCGTGCCCATGAGCGGCTGGAAACGCTCGATGCTCTGGCCAGACACCGGCCTGAAATGGGTGCCAACCTCGCCGAATATCCCGACGGTCGCGGCGGCCTTTGGCTATGCGCTGACCGGCCTCGCCGGCTGGGGCGGCACCACCGGCATCCCGACCTTGTTCAGCCACGGTGTCGGCAGCGAATACCCTTTTCGCTTTTTGAATTACCCCAACCACAAGCCCGCCGAACTCGCCGCCACTTTCAACGCCCTGCATCTTTCCGGCCTGCAATTCATTCCCTACACCTATCTCGAGCAAAAGACCGAGCGCTCGGGCGTGTATGTTTATATTTCCGACTGGAACGCCGTCGAGCCCACGCGCCTCGCCTTCGAGATGATGAAACTCGACGCGGCCTGGAACCCCAAGGGCAATCCCTACGCCCGCACCACCGGCAGCGGCGCGGATTTGTTTGTCAAACACGTCGGCTCGGATGCGTGGTTCAAGGAAATCAGCACGCGCGGCGCGCGCGCGGATGTCGCCGCGTTCTTCCGCACCTGGGACGCGCAGGACGCCGCCTTCCAGCAGCGAAGCCGCTGGTGGTGGAAATATGCGCCGTAGCCTCGCGCCTACTGCCCGAGCTTGATCAGCTTGCCGCCGTAAATGGCATTCTTGCCGAGTTCTTCCTCGATGCGCAGCAACTGGTTGTATTTGCACACGCGGTCGGTGCGGCACAACGAACCGGTCTTGATCTGGCCGGCGTTGGTCGCGACCGCCAAATCGGCAATGGTGGCGTCCTCGGTCTCGCCCGAGCGGTGCGAGATGACGGCGGTGTAGCGCGCCTCCTTGGCCATTTCGATGGCGTCGAGCGTCTCCGTCAGCGAGCCGATCTGGTTCACCTTGACGAGAATCGAGTTCGCCACGCCTTCGCGGATGCCGCGACGCAGGAAGCTCGTGTTCGTCACAAACAAATCGTCGCCGACGATCTGCGTGTGGTGCCCGAGCGCGACGGTGAGCTTCTTCCAGCCCGGCCAGTCGCCCTCGCCGCAACCGTCTTCAATTGAAATAATCGGGAATTTCTTCTGCAGGCCCGCATAGAAGGCGACCATCTCCTCGCCCGTGCGTTCGGAGCCGTCGGATTTCTTGAAGACGTATTTGTCCTTTTTCTTGTCGTAAAATTCCGACGCCGCGACGTCGAGCGCGAGGAACACTTCCTTGCCGAGCTTGTAGCCGGCGTCCTTCACCGCGCGGGCGATGGCCTCGAGCGCGTCTTCGTTGCTCGCGAGCTTCGGGGCAAAGCCGCCCTCGTCGCCCACCGCCGTCGACAGGCCGCGGCCCTTGAGCACCTTCTTGAGCGCGTGGAAAATCTCCGCGCCCATGCGCAGCGCCTCGCGGAAGGATTCCGCGCCGACCGGCATCACCATGAATTCCTGGATGTCAATCGGGGCGTCCGAGTGCGCGCCGCCGTTCATGATGTTCATCATCGGCACCGGCAGGACTTTGGCGTTTGGCCCGCCGAGGTATTTATAAAGCGGCTGGCCCAGCGCGGCGGCCGCGGCGTGCGCCGTGGCGAGCGACACGCCAAGGATGGCGTTCGCGCCGAGCTTGGACTTGTTCTCGGTGCCGTCGAGCTTGAGCATCGCGTAGTCCACGCTGAGCTGGTCGAGCGCGTCATAGCCCTCGAGCAGCGCCGCGATCTGCGTGTTCACGTTGTCCACGGCGGTCAGGACACCCTTGCCGTTGTAGCGCTTGCTGTTCGCGCCCTTGGGCTGGCGTTTGGACGGCACGTCGCCGTCGCGCAATTCGAGCGCTTCGTGCTCGCCCGTGCTCGCGCCCGAGGGCACCGCGGCGCGGCCCAGCGTGCCGCAAGCCAGTTTGACATCCACCTCAAGGGTGGGGTTGCCGCGGGAATCGAGAATCTCGCGCGCGTGAATATTGGCGATCTTGGTCATGGCAACCGTGCAGCAAGCCACGCGCCAGCCTGCGAGTCAACCCAGCAAGTGTGGCGGAATGGCGACGTTTGGATAAGGCGGTAATGTCTCGCTTTGGGCCGTCGCAAGCAACGCCCCTACAGTTTTTGTGCCGATTGCTGTAGAGGCGCCGCTTGTCGGCGGCCCTTCTTCAAGTTCAAACGGAGACACTACCGATAGGACGAGGAGGCCCTTTAGGCTCGACTCGGCGGCGGGTGGCATTTTCTACTCGCCGCACTCATGCACGCCTTCGACCGCATCCTGCGCCGTTCCGCCGAAATCAAGAGCCTGTGTGTCGCCGGCCTCGACCCCAATCTCGACTTGATGCCCGCAAACTTCGTCGCGCAATACGACCTCGGGGGGCCGATGTGGGCCGACGAACTGGCCCGGCTGTTTTTTGATTACAACAAACTGTTTGTCGAAGCGACCGCCGGCCTCGTCGCCGCCGTCAAGCCACAGGCCGCCTATTATGAGGCGCTGGGTGCGCCGGGCATCGCCAGCCTGGCGAGCATCGTGCGTTTTTGCCGCGAACGCGATCTGCCCGTCATCCTCGACGCCAAGCGCAACGACATCGGCAGCACCAGCGAAGCCTACGCCCGCGCCTATCTCAGCGG
Source organism: Opitutales bacterium (assembly GCA_035546135.1). Taxonomy (GTDB): domain Bacteria; phylum Verrucomicrobiota; class Verrucomicrobiia; order Opitutales; family JABDGR01; genus JABDGR01. Next base: position 2,901 of record DASZWY010000262.1, on the reverse strand, counting down.
CGGCGTCGTCAAAGGCGCGCCACCGGCGATTGAAGCCGATGCGCTCACGGTGAATCCCTACATGGGCGCCGACAGCCTCGCCCCGTTTGTCAAAGCCGCGCAGCAGGCCAAGAAGGGCCTCTTCGTCCTCGTGAAAACTTCCAATCCCGGCTCCAAGGATTTTCAGGATCTGCCGCTGGGCGACGCGACCCTCGCCGCCCGCGTGGCGAAAATGGTGGACGATTTGGGCCGCGATACCATCGGCCCATCCGGCTTCTCCGCTGTCGGCGCGGTCGTCGGCGCGACTTTCCCGAGCGAGGCTGAGGCCTTGCGCAAGCTGATGCCGCACGCCTTGTTCCTGGTGCCCGGCATCGGCGCGCAGGGCGGCGATGTGCGAATGGTGCGCGCATTCCTCAACACCGATGGCCGCGGCGCGGTCGTCAACGCCTCGCGCAGTGTTTACTATCCCGCGGACAAAAATGTCGCCGTCGCCTCGCTGCCGGAGATTTTCCGCGACAACGTTGAAAAGCTGCGCGAGTCCATCAACCGTAATATCTAAACCTCCCCGCTCCACCCCAACATCATCAATCCGTGGACCTCAATTTTCCCTCCCCCACTCCCGCCCAGCAGGGCTTTCGCCTGCCGCCAGAATGGGCGCCGCAAGCCGCCATGTGGCTGTCGTGGCCGAGCAACACGGCCCTGTGGCCCGGCCGCTTCGAGCGCATTCCGAAGTTTTTCGCCGGTTACGCCGCCGCGCTGAGCCGCTTCGTGCCCGTGTGCATCAACGCCGCCGGCGCGCAGCACCCGGAAATCCTGCGCCTGCTCGGTGAGGCCAAAGCCGACATTTCCGTCGTCCAACTTTTCGACCATCCCGTCAACGACGTCTGGTGCCGCGACCACGGCCCGCTCTTCGTCAAAAACGCGACCACTGGTGAAGTCGCCGTCACCGACTGGGGCTTCAACGCCTGGGGCGGCAAATTTTCGCCGTGGAACCTGGACAATGAAATACCTGCGCGCATCGCGAAGTCGCTAAATCTGCGCCGCTTCGCCTGCGATGTCATCCTCGAAGGCGGCGCCATCGAAATCAACGGCCCCGGCCAGCTGTTGACGACCGAGATTGTCCTGCTCAACCCGAACCGCAATCCCGGCATCGCCAAGGATGATTACACCCGCCTGCTTTCCGAAGGGCTCGGCGCGACGGAAATCCTCTGGCTGCGCGAGGGCCTGCCCAACGACGACACCGACGGCCACATCGACAACCTCGCGCGCTTTTACCGCGACGACGCCATCGTCACCGTCATGCCGCGAGTCGATGCGCAAGACGACGCCGCGAAAATTTTGCGCCACAACCGCCTGAGTGTGGAGGAGAATTTCCGCACGCCTTCCGGCAAGCGCTTCGAAATCGCCGCGCTGCCCACGCCCCATCCGCCCGTGGAAGCGGATGGCCGCGAACTGCCCGCGAGCTACGCCAACTACGTCGTCACGAATGGCGCGGTGCTGATGCCGTCGTTCAACCGCCCTTCCGACGCGTTTGCGGCGCACGTGCTGCACGAATGTTTTCCCGGCCATGAAATCGTGCCGCTCGACTGCACCGACGTGCTGCTCGAAGGCGGCGCGCTGCATTGCCTCTCCCAGCAGCAACCCGCGTGACGCCGCCCGCGCCGGGATTTCTTTTTTATGCATACCCCCTCCCGCGCCTCGTTGTTTTGGTTTTTATCCGGCTTCGCGCCGTTTGCCCTCGCGCAAACCCCGCCCGCGCCCGCCGCCGAAATCCCCGTCCAGCTCGCCGTGGGCAACGGCGTCGAGAAATCCTCCTACGGCACGCTGCCCGATGGCGCCGGCGTGGAGCTCTACACGCTGAAAAATAAAAACGGCGCGCTCGCCAAAATCATCACCTACGGCGCAACCATCACCGAACTCGACATGCCCGACCGCACGGGCAGGCTCGCGAACGTCGTGCTGGGCGCGGATTCGCTCGCGGCCTACCAGCGCTTTGCCCAGCCGGCGTCCGTGATGGGCCGCGTCGCCAACCGCATCGCGGGCGCGAAGTTCACCCTCGACGGCAAAGACTACACCCTGAATGCCAATGACGGTCCGAACACGCTCCACGGCGGGCGCATCGGCTTCAGCAAAGTCGTCTGGCAGGGCGAGGCCGTGTCCCACAGCAAAGACTCCGACCCGGCGGTCAAATTGACCTACGTGAGCAAGGACGGCGAAGAGGGCTTCCCCGGCGCGCTCACCGTGAGCGTCACCTACACGCTGACCGCCGACAATACGTTGCGCCTCGAATATTCCGCGACCACCGACAAACCGACGCCGGTGAATCTGACCAACCACGCGTTTTTCAATTTATCCGGCACGCGCGGCGACAGCAGCAGCCATGTGCTCATGATTAACGCCGACCACTACACCGAGGCCGACGCCGCGCTCATCCCCACCGGCGAAATCAAAAGCGTGAAAGGCACGCCCGATGACTTCACCGCGCCCATCCCGCTCGGCACGCACGCCGCCGAACTGCCCGGCCGCCACTACGACAACAGCTTTGTGCTGAATCGCGACCAGGGCTCCGCCGGAAAACTCACCCTCGCCGCGCGCGTCACCGAACCGACATCCGGCCGCATCATGGAAGTGTGGACCAACCAGCCCGGCCTGCAGCTTTACACGAGCACGCTGACCCCGCCGCCCGCGCCTGCTCTTGCCGCGGCTCCAGCCAATGCCACCGCCAGTGGCCGCGCGAACGATTCCGCCGCTTCCGGCGCACCTCCGCGCGGTGGGCGCGGACGCGGCGGCCCGGGTTTCCTCGTCCTCGAGACCCAGCACCTCCCCGACGCCGTCCACCACGCCAATTTCCCCTCCATCATCCTCCGCCCCGGCGAAACGTTTTCCAGCAAGACGGAGTATCGCTTTAGCGCGAAGTGATTA
>DASZWY010000261.1:0-2425 GCA_035546135.1 Opitutales bacterium | reverse complement strand
CATGCGTGCCGTCGAAAGGCACGCCGGGGATGTGCCAAGGCCGCGAACCGCTCGCCAGCAGGATGAATTCGCCCTTGAGCGCGTAGGCTGCGCCCTTCGCCGGCTGCACGTTGACCGTGTGCGCGTCCACCAGCGCGCCGGTGCCCTGAAAAATGTCCACCTTGAGCGTGTCCAGGTTGCGGCGGATGTCGTCGGCCTGTTCGCCGGTGACGGTGTTTTTGCGAAAGAGCAAATCCTGCACGCAAACGGCGCGTTCGGGGCGGCGCTCGACGCCGTAAAGCCCGCGGTCGTTGACGCCGGAAAGAAAAACCGCCGTGGCCTTGAGCGTCTTCGAGGGCAAGGTACCGGTGTTGGTGCCGGCGCCGCCGAGGCGAGGCTCCCGCTCGACCAATGCCACCGAGCGGCCATAAAATGCCGCCATGCCGGCGGCTTTCTCGCCCGCCGGGCCGGAGCCGATAACGATGAGGTCGTAGGAGGGTTTCATGGATAGTGGAGGAAACTAGCTGATTTCTCCACCCACGTCCAACGAAACCCTCGCTGACACCGTAAGGTTACTTTTTGACGGCCCCGAGCGGCAGCACGGTGCGGCCATAAAGCTCGTTGAGCACCTGCGCCAGGCCGGTGTACATCGCGGACAGACCGCAGAAGATGCCTTCAAAGCCGGTGAGGTGCTCGAAGCTTTCGTTGCCGGGATAGAATTTCCCGTACGCCAGCATGAAGAACAGAATGGTGAGCGAAAGAAACACGACCTGCAGCGCACGGCTCAGGCGCAGCGTGCCGATGAAGAGCACGCCCGTGAATAAGCCCCACAGCGCGAGATAGGATCCGAAACCGGCGGGGTCGAGGGGGTTGACCGGATAAACCGCGGTCAATTTGCCGTTGGCATCCACCGCATTCCAGCCCAGCTTGGGCATCACCACCATCGCCACCAGCGACAGCCAGAAAAAGCCGTAAGAGGTGAAGGCCAGGGTGCCAAAGGTGTTGTTTTTCTTCCATTCCAGAACGCCGGCGATGACTTGCGCAAAACCGCCATAGAAAATGCCCATGGCGAGAATCATGCTGCTGAGCGTATAAAAGCCGGCGTTGTGCAGGTTGAGCAACACCGTCGTCATCCCGAAGGCGAGCAGCCCGAGGGGAGCCGGGTTGGCGGTCGTGTCCTTGATTTGGGTAGTGGTAATATCAGGCATAGGGGGGGTAAGGGGTTCGGGCGGGATAATCTTTAGACCCTCCTCGCAAGTCAAGCGCGAGCGGCAATGACCTTTGTCACAATTAGGCCACGACCAAGGGGCGGGGGTAATGTCTCACTTTGGGCCGTCGCAAGCGACGCCCCTACAATTTTTGAGTTGATTGCTGTAGGGTCGCCGCCCGTCGGCGACCCTTCTTCAAGTTCAAACTGAGACACTACCGGCCGGAGATGGCCATTTTTTAGGTTTCCCAGCCTCCACTTTGCGTGTCAAATTGAACCGTTATGCGTTACCCCATCTCGCTGTTGTCCGTTTTAATCCTGTCGAGCGCGCCCGTCCTGGCCGCCGATGCCCCCGCCCCGGCAGTGGACCGCGCCGCCGCGGCTACCCCCCCTGCGCCCGCGACGCCGGTCCTGCCGCCCGCCGCGCAACCGGAAGCGGTCAAACCCGTGCCGGTCACCAAGCCGGTAGACCTCTTCAATGGCAAAGACCTCGTGGGCTGGAATTATTTCGTCAATGGCAAGCCGGCCGACCCCGCCACGGTCGTAAGCGTGAAGGAAGACGGCGTGCTGGCGGTTGCGAACAAGCCCAATGGCTACCTGATGCTCGACCCGGCGCGCGAAAATTATCAACTCCACGTCGAATGGCGCTGGACGACGCCCAACCCGCGCCCCAGCACCAACGGCGGCGTGCTCCTGAACATCGTGCCCGGCCCGCTGCAGCAGAATGTCTGGCCCATCAGCTTCCAATTTCAACTCAAGGTGACCCGCGCGGGCGACGTCATCTCGATGTCCTCCGCCAAGTGCGCCGAGGCCGACGCCGGCAAGACGGCGAACCGCGAAAAAGACGCGAGTGAAAAACCCGCCGGCGAATGGAACAGCGCGGACGTCACCGTGCGCGGCGACACCATCGAAATCTCCGTCAACGGGGTGGTGCAAAACAAGGTGACAAAATGCGTGCCCGCCGCGGGCCGCATTGGTTTCCAGCTCGAGGGCTACGCGTACGAGCTGCGCAATCTCAAACTCTCGCCCCTCGAACCGGAAAAGCCCGCGCCGAAGCCCGCCACCCCTTAAGTGAAAGCAGCCTCAGCTTGTCCCCCGGGCGCGGCGATAGGCCGCTGGCGTCTGTTTTTCGAAACGGCGAAAAACCAGCCGGAAATGCCGCACATCGCTAAAGCCGCAGGCGCGGGCAATGGCGCCCAAGGGTTGCCGCGGCGCCGCTTCGAGCATCCGGCGGGCCTG
>DASZWY010000260.1:0-5637 GCA_035546135.1 Opitutales bacterium | reverse complement strand
GGTGCTGGTGGCCTCGCTGGGGTTTTTGGGCTACATTGCGATTCGCTGGCTGGGCGCGCAGGCGGGCATCATGGTGACGGGGCTGGCGGGCGGCCTGGCGTCGAGCACGGCGACGACGCTGGCGATGAGCCGCGAGAGCCGACGGATGCCGCCACTGTCGGGGAGCCTGGCGCTGGCGGTGGTGCTCGCGTGCACGGTGATGCTGGCGCGCCTGGCGGTAATGATGGTGCTCATCAGCCCCGAGCTGGCGCTGGCAACATTGTGGCCGTTTGTGCTGATGGCGCTGCCGGGAGCGGCCTGGGGCTTGCGGGAATGGCGGCGGGAAGCGCCCGCGAAGAAGGTTTCCACGCCGGAACTGGGCAATCCCCTGAGCCTGCGGCTGGCCCTGCAATTCGGGCTGCTCTATGCGGCGGTGGGTTTTTTGACGCGCTGGGCTGTCGCACACATGCCGGTGGGATGGATGTATGGCATTAGCTTTGTATCCGGGCTGGCCGATGCCGCGCCGGTGACGTTGTCCTCGGCGCAGGCGGTGTCCGGACATTTGTTGACGGTGACAGTGGCAGCGCGGTGCGTGCTGCTGGCGGCGCTGTCCAACACGTTGGGGAAGGCGGGGCTGGCGCTGGTGATTGGGACGCCGGCCTACCGGCGGGCGATTGCAGTGGCGCTGGGGGCGGTGTTCGTATTCGGTCTGGCAGGGCTGTGGTGGTTTTGAGGCCGGGGCTCAAACGGTTGTTTGATTAAAATGGCGCCAAATGCACCGGCTGGAAACTTGTTGCCCCGGCAGCGGGTTCAAGTAGGATGTCTTCACCACCCGCCGCCGGGCGCCGACCGGCTCCCCGGGGTCGATTCCCGAAGCCTCGCCGACCATGTATGACACCCGCCCGAAGTTGAGCAAGGAGGCCGAAAAGCGCCGCGCCAGCATTCCGGCCCGGCCCATCTACACGCCGCCGACGCGCCAGCCGAAGCCGCCCATGAGTTTCGCGCAATGGCTGGGGGTGCTTTTGCTCCTGATGATTTTGGGCTGGTTTTCGGGCTGGGCGTTTTCGAAGTGGACCCAGCGCAACGACACGCCGGCGGCCGCCGCGCCGAAAGTGGCGCGCATCAAGAAGCTGCCAACCATCACCGCGCAATACCGGGCGGATGACGGCCCGGCCGACGCGGCAGCCGCCAAGGACACGGCTGCGACTTTTGCGGACAAGGCCTTTGGCACCGGGCCGTTCCGTCCGGGCGAAGTGCTGTTGCGGGCAAATTCCGATGCCGAGCTGCAAGCATTGCTGGCGCGGGCACAGGCGGCCGGCGGCACGTTGCTGGGTCTCATCCGCGGCAACTTTGGCGTCCGGTTTTCCTTCCCCGACGCCGCGAGCATGGCGCGCTTTTTGCGGGGGTCCGGGCAGGATCCGGCGCTGAACCCGGAATTGAATTACACCGTGACATTGCCAACGCAACCGGACGTGCCGACGGATCCGTACGCCCCGGGGGGATTGGCGCCCTTTGGCAGCCAGGCGCTGAGCTACATGGGCGTGCCGACGGACAACGCCGACTGGGGCAAGGGCGTCACCGTGGCGATGCTCGACACGGGCCTGTCGCCCGGCACGCCGAATATTTTGAAGGGTGGTCCGATTGCACAATACGACATGACTACCGGGCAGTCGGCGCCGGGTGTCGGCCATGGCGACATGGTCATCTCGCTGCTGACGGGCGCAAATGGCGAGCAAGGCATCGTGCCGGCCTCACCCATTGTCAGCGTGCGCGTGCTGGATTCCAACGGCCAGGGCGATGTCTTTGGCGTGACGGACGGCATTTACACGGCAGTGGACCAAGGCGCAAAAGTGCTGAGCCTCAGCCTCGGCACCAGCCAGCCCAGCGCCATGTTGCTGGCGGCGATTGATTACGCGTTGTCGCAGGGAGTCGTGGTCGTGGCGGCGGCAGGCAACGACGGCAACGGGCAAATCAGCTACCCGGCGGCGTATCCCGGCGTGGTGGCGGTCGGTTCGGTTGACGCCACCGGCCAGCGCGCGACTTTTTCCAACTACGGCAACCAGATGGACCTGACGGCGCCGGGCGTGGGCATCAACACCGTCACCACCGACGGCAACATGTCGTTCTCGGGCACGTCGGCGTCCGCGCCGCTGGTGGCGGGGGCGATTGCGGGTTTGCTCTCGACCAACTCGAGCATGACGGGGCAGCAGGCGGTGAGTTTGCTCGTCCAATACGCGGATGCCGCCGGGCCGGTGTCCAGCAATTCGACCGCGAATGAATTTTACGGCAGCGGCATCGTGGACGTGGGCCGGGTACTCAACCGCACCGACCCCAATTACACCGACCTTGCGCTGGCGGACTTGTATCTTAACATCACTTCGCTTCCGACCGGGGGAACCGCGCCGATGCAGGTGAGCATCCAAAACCGGGGCAACACCATGATTGGCCAGGCGAGCATCAACGTGAACATCGGCGGCCAGTTGATTCAGCAGGTGGTCACCGGGTTGCAGCCCAATGAAGTACGGGCAATCACGGTAAGTGTACCCGTGGCGCCCATGTTGTCCTCCGCGGGTTTGCAAGTGACGGGGCAGGCTTCGATGGGCCAGTACGATGCAAACATGAATAATAACATGAAGAGCCGCGTGGTCCGGCTCATTCCGGCCAATTCGACGTCGCCATAGGAGGGATGGTTCGCCTGAAAGGGTGTTTCCGAGGGAAGCGGCTTATGCTTAAAGACGTTATTGCCATGCCAAAGTGGCGGAATGGCAACGATTAACAGTTATTTTACCTATTCGCGCTTGAATTCCTGCGCGTTTTTACGATTATAGGGACTTCAACCTAGTCCAGGTTCACCACGCTATGAAAACGTTTCCCTCTTTCCTGAAAACTCAACTGCTGGGCGCCAGTCTCCTGGTGCTCGCCACGGTGCCGGCCTATGCCGGCTCCAAAGGCACGACCTACCCGGTCAGCCTCGGCAACACCTACATTGGCGGCAAAGACACCTTCGGCGTAACCGCGCAAAGCGGCGCCACCCTCGCCAGCTTCGCCCTGACCGGCACGGGCAGCGGCAACTTGCTCGGCACGACCACGCCGCTCGTCTCGCTTTCAGTCACCGACGCCATCTCCAACGGCAAGCCGTCGGTGAATTGCTCGTTCGTGGTGGGCACCTACACCGTGTATTCCAAGACGGTGACGGGCTCGCTGATTTTGAATGGTTCGGTCAGCCAGGTGTTTGCCAAGGCCTCCTCCACCCTGCCGGTGAGCGTAGGCGGCGTGAATTACCCGGTCTCGCTCGGCGGCACGCTGTCCGGCAGTGGCGCAATTAATGTTTCCGCGCAGGCGAATCTTACCTCGAACTCGGTGACGGTCTCGGGCACGGTCTCGGACACGGTGGCTGGCACAGTGGCGGCAACGGTGCCTTCCTCGTCCAAGGCGAAAGCCAGCGTGACCTCGAACTTGAGCCTTGGCACGACCAAGCTGACCACGAATTCGACGGTGGCGACGACGGCGGTGGCGGTCCCCATGAGCGGCAGCACGAGCGTCTCGTTTGACGCGCTGAACCTGTCACTGACCATCACCCTCACCTCGACCAAGACGAAAGCCACCATCGCGACGGTGAACCTGGCGAACTACGTGGCCGCGGCCCGTTCGATTCTGCTGATCAACCTCTAAGGTTTTTCGGCCGGCAACAAAAGTCCGCTGCGTGAATTCGCAGCGGACTTTTTTGTTGTCGCCGGGCCTCCTCCCAACACACCATAAGCGCCATGCCGACTGCCGACGCGCCCCGCGCACCGAAAAATACCCGATGGCTGGCCGCCGCGCTGTTTGTCGGTTTGCTGGTATTGGGGTGGATTATTTACCGCACAGCCCACTCGCCGGTGGAAAAATCCGCCGAGACTCCCGCCGCCGCAAATGTCCCCAGCCGGAAAGCCGGCGCGGCGCCGGCTTACGACCTCCACGCCGGGGACCAATTGATCTACACCTTCAACTCGAGCGGGACGCTGACCATGGGTTCGACGGATCCCGCCGGCGGAACCTCGACATTAAAGGTCACCGAGGCCGGGCGTTTTCATGTCAATATCTATGCCGCCACGGCCACCGGCTGGCTCGCCGGATTTGCCTGGGAGGAAGTTAAACTTACGCTCGAGAGCGGTCAGGGTGAACAAAGCCTGACGCCTCCGGACTTGGCGGGCACCGAGGTGCTGGTGACCCTGGAGAAAAATGGCCGCATCGCGGATGTGCGCGTGCCGCTCTCGCTCTCGGCCAATGCCCGCAATAATTGGCGCGACACGCTGTCGAAATGGCAGGTCATCCTGCCGGATAACGCCGCGTCAACCAAGTGGACCCGAGTCGAGGAGGACGCCACCGGCACTTTCATCGCCCAGTATAGCCTGGCGGCCGCGCCGAGCCAGGCTGTCGCCAAAAACAAAACCCACTACCTGCGCATCAACGGCGCGAATGCCGGGCTGGCCGCAATCTACCTGGTCGCCGGCTCCGAGCAAATCCAGTTTGACGGGTTCCCGCGTTCCGGCAGCGGCACGGAAAAAATTGATTTTGGCGGTGCCCAAGGCATGCCCCAGGCCGGCTCCACCGGTGACTATGCCTTCACCCTCATGAGCACAACCTACCAGGGCGCCAAGTCCACGCCCGACACGGCAAAATACACGAGCATGGGCTGGGCGGCGGAATTTGGCGCAGCCATCTTGCCGATGGAGAACGATGGCGACTTTGCCACCAACGTGAGCGATTTGCGCCGACTGATTGATGCGGGCGGATTTAACTCGCCGGACGAAATCCGCACCGGGGCCAAAATCATTGACCTGGTAAAAAAGAATCCCGACCTGGCGGACCGGTTGCTCGATGAACTGCGCGGCAATAATGTCTCCGGCCCATTGGCGGCGGCATTGCTGGGCATTCTGGGAGCTGCAGGCACCGCTCCGGCGCAATACGACTTGCTGGCGGTGGCGGACTCCGGCGATTTGCCGATGGCCGTGCGCCAGATGGCGCTGTTTGCCTACGTGCAGGTGACCGACCCGGTGCCCGAAGCGGATGCGGCGCTCAAGGCCATGTTCGAGGCTGACAGTGACTTGTCCGGCAGCGCCTTGCTGGTGCTGGCGGCCATGGGTGACAAAGTGCGGGCCAGCGATCCGGCGCGCTTCCAGCAAATCAACGATTACGTCGTGAAGGTGCTCAACACCCCCAACCTGCCGCTCGATGCCTTTGTCGTCGCGCTAGACGCCATCGGCAATCTTGGCCCGGCGCAGGTGCCACCGGTGGTGGCCGAGGCTGCCCTGAGTGATAATCCGCTGATTCGCGCCAAGGCCATCACCAGTCTGGCGCGCATTCCGACCGACCAGGCGCTTTCGCTGGTGAACCATGCGATTGAAAGCGACCCGGCGGACACAGTGCAGGTGGCCGGGGTGAAAACGCTCGTCACGTTGGAAAAATCCGGCGCCGTGGACAACTTGGCGAAAATCGCGGCCAATGGCAAAAGTACCGCCGCCCGCAAGGAAGCATTGACGCAACTGGCCAATTTTGCGGACTCGAACAAAAACGTTGCTGGCGTGCTGGAAGCCGCGGCGAAAAACGATCCCGCGGATGAGGTGCGCGACTACGCCAATAAACTCTTGGGCAATCTGACGGCACCCGCGCCTGCGG
>DASZWY010000259.1:0-5046 GCA_035546135.1 Opitutales bacterium | reverse complement strand
AAACGGTCTCATCGTCAACGGAAAGCCGGATCCGACGTTTACGCGAATTGGCGCGGACTTTGTCTCCTTCAGTCCCGACGCCAGGCATTATGCATATCCGGCCTGGAAAGCCAACGGCAGCGGCGGGGTCGACTTTTTCATGGTGGAGGACGGCGTGTCGCAGCCCAACCCGGGGAGCAATCCACCCGCCTCGGCACGCGTTTATTACAGCCCCGACAGCCAACATCAGGCGTACATCTCCGGCGACGCCTACCTGAACAGCTTGAGCCGCACGAATACGCTGACGCAAACCCCCAAACGCGCGGGCACCGCGACGTTTAACGTCGTCATCGACGGCAAAATGGGGCCGGCCTTCGAATCGGTGGCCCACGGACTGCAACCGGGCAAGACGGACAATTCCACCACCATCCCCACCTACCTGGCCTCAGGGGCCAACGCCCCGGTGGTGTTCAGCCTCGACGGCCAGCACTCAGCCTACCAGGCGCGGCAAAATGGCCGCGAATTTATTGTCATCGACCAAGTGCCGCAACAGTCCTATGCGAACGTGGTGGCCGGGCCGGTGCGCCGCGACGATGGCGCGCTGGAATACCTCGCCGCAGACACGCGCGATGGACAGACGAATTTATACCGCGTCGTGGTGCCGAAGTTCAGCGCGCCGGCGAAATAAGCCCGGCCCTTTCCTTTTGCGTTCACCCGGGCGCGTGGTAGATTGGGCGCATGGCTGACGACGCGTTATCCATCCTGCAAACGGCGAAGAAGCCCGCGTATGCGGTGAGCGCGCCGCTGCGGGAATACCTGGTGCGTTGGGGCCGCGAAGCGGAGCTGCCAGTGACGTATCAGGACCTGGCCTCCTTTACCGAAGCCGCGCCGCTGCACGATTCGGCCGGGCGCGACACGCTGTGGGAGTCCGTCATTTACCCGCGCGAGCGCATGGCCGCGCTGCATCAGGGGCTGAAGGAAATCTACGCGCAGATGCAGGCCGAAGGCACGCTCTCGGTCATGGACTACCTCATCGTGGACCGCATTGACTACTGCACGTTCGGCAACAGCAACCCGTTTCGCATCCGTATCGTCAACCCGTATAACGACAATTTCGACCACTTCTACGTGAAGAAGGCGGACGCCTCGCGCATTTACGGGCTGGAGCTGGAGCACCTGCTCTCGCCCAACCGGCTGCACTTTCTCACCTGCGGCGAAACGCTGGTCGAAGAGCACATCGCGGGCATCCCGGGGGATGTGTTCATCCACCGCTGGCTGCACGACCCGAACGTGTCGTCGGTGCGGCTGGCGAAAGAGTTGGTGAAGTTCAACGAGCGGTGCTTCGTGCGGTTGCTGGGGGACATGCGCGCGTATAATTTCGTCGTCGTGCTGGTGCCGGATTTTGAGGGCGTGCAGGTGCGCATCCGCGCGATGGACTTTGACCAGCAGTCCTACAACGGGCGGCTGCGCTTTTACCTGCCGCAATTTTTCAAGGACAACCTGCCGCTGGTGGAGTATTGCAGCAAGCGCCTGAACCCGCAAACGGCGCGGCAATACCAGTATGAGGAACAATCGCTGCTCTTCCGCCGGGCGGAAACGGAGCGCGAGCGCATCGGCCAGTTGCTCACCGCGATGGAGCGCACCGAACTGGCCCCGGCGGACAAGGTGGCGCGTCTGGCTGCGGAACTGGCCGAGCACCATGGGGATGCGCGCTTTGCCCATGCGACCACCATGGGGGCGCTGGTGCGCGAGAGTCTGTTGCTGATGAGCCGCCAGTTTGTCGAACGCACCGGCCATACCGGCCCCAACCCGTTCCACCCCGGAACCTTTGAAAGTTCGTCCATCAAGGGAACTTTCCCTTAAAACAAGTTATCTTCAATAGGTTGTGCTTGGCCTTGTGGGCGCAAGCAGCTCACCTTCCACCCCCCGGGTCGTCATGAAAATGATGCGGAGTCTCTTGTTGCTGGCCCTGCCGGCGTTTCTCATCGGGCTGGCCATCGGCCATTTTTCCTTTGCCGCCAAGTCCGGCGCCGCCAAACCCGCCGCCCATGCCACGACCCGATTCGCCATGCCGGCGGCCTCGACCCAGCCGCCCCCGCCCGCGCCGGCGCCGATTCCCTGGGACGCCAAAAGCCCGCTGGGGCTCGCGCTGGCCAAGCCGCAGGTTGACGACCGCCTGAAGGCGGTGGATGCGCTGGTGGCGCAAACCCCGGTGGAGAAACTCGGCGTGCTGCTCAACCAGGCGGCGACCGCCCCGCGGGCAGACGACCTGGCCTACGTGCGCCGGCGCGCCTATGCGAAATGGGTGGCCGCCCAGCCCGCCGACGCCGTGATGCACGCGCTGTCGGTTTATCTCGGGCAAAACAACGGCCCGGTTTACTATGACTATTATTACTTCGGCGACAATCAGACCACCGCCGCCAGCGACGATCCGCTCGCCATCGCGTTTTCGGCCTGGGCGCAGGCCGACCCGAAGGCGGCGCTGGCCAAGGCGGAATCGCCGGAAATATCCCTCGCGCGTCCGAACGCCATCGGCGCCGTGTTGACGACCTGGGCGGCGAACGACCCGTCGGCGGCCCTGGCGAGCGCAGCGGAACTGAGCATGGACGACGTGGCCAACTTTCCGGACATTTACTCGGCGGCGGCCCGGCGCGACCCGGGGGTCGCCAGCGCGGCGGCGCTAAAAATCGGCAACCAGTGGCAACGGCAGTCCGCGCTGCACAGCATATTTCAAACCTGGGCCAAGTTCGACGCCGCCTCCGCGCTCAAAGGCCTGGAGCTAATCCCGCAGCCCTCGTTGCGCACCACCGTCACCGGCGACGTGCTGGCCGCAGTGGCCGCAAAGGACCCCAAGGGCGCGTTCGCCCAATTGGAACAGTTGCCCCAGACGCGCAACAACCAAGGCGCCGTCAGCCAGATTTTCTCCGTCTGGGCGCGGCTCAAGCCGGCCGAGGCCCTGGCGGCGACCCACGCCATCACCAACATCAATGCGCGCAACGCGGCGGTGTCCGCGATTTTTCAGGTATGGATCAAGACCCACCCGGGCGAAGCCATCGCGGCGTTCCGGCAATTGCCTGCGGGGGCGAAACACAGCTCGCTGGCCCCGGTCGTCAAGGCCCTGCTCGAAACGGACCCGGACAGCGCCTTGAAACTGCTGGCGCAGGTGCCTTCGAGCAATGGCGGCCGCTACGGTGAATTTGCCTGGGCCTACGGCGATATTTTCCGCACCTGGGCGGGCAAGGACCCTGCGGAGGCCTTTGCCGCGGCGATGAAGCTGCACCTGGGCAATAACGAACTCAGCCAGGCGCTCAACGGTATCTTCGACATCTGGTCGCACGCGAGCGACAATGCGATGCTCGATGCCGTGACCAAGATTCCCGCGCGCAATATCCGCAACCGGGTAATGGACACCGTCACGCGCGGGCTGGCCGGGGATGACCCGGCGGGCGCATTGACGGTGTTGCTGCAGATGGATGCCTCCGGCGTGATCAAGGCCAAGGATTTTTATGGCGCGCTTTTTGACACTTGGTCCGGCACGGACCCGGACGCGGCCTTTGCCGCCGCCCGCAGCATTCCACTGAACAAAGGCGGGCGCCAGGCCATCCAGGCGCTTTTCCAAGGCTGGATGGGCAACGACCCGCCGGCGGCCATCGCCGCCTACGTGCAAATGGACAACGCCACGCGCATCGAGATTTTCCAGAACGGCGGCGGCTGGCAGTGGGACCAGGCGTACGCGCAATGGGCGTCGAACGACCCGGCCGCGGCCTTCCAAAGCGCCCTCGCCCAAACCAATGCGCAGGTGCGCGACCAGTCCGTCGTGAGTGTGTTTCGCACCTGGGCCGCGGACGACCCGCAGGGCGCGTGGGCCGCGCTGGACCAAATCAACAACGCCGAAGTCCGCCGTCAGGCGCAGACGAACATCATCCAGACGATGGCGTCCAACGACCCGCAAAATGCCTATGCGATGATGCAAAAGATCCCCGCCGGACAGCGCGACCCGAACGCCTACCGCGACATTTTCAACAACTGGGCGCAGAAAGACCCCGCCGCCGCCGCGGATATCGCGGGCAAGCTGTCCGCCGGCCCGGCGCGCAACAACGCCATTCAGAGCCTCATGAACAATTGGGGTAACGCCGACGCCACCGCCGCGTATGCGTGGGCCAGTAACCTCACCGGCACTGAACGCACCACCGCCGTGGCCACCGTCCTCTCCAGCATGTCGCAAGACGACCCCGCCGGCGCCGCCGCGAAGCTCGACCAATTGCCCGACAACAGCCAGCGCAACAACCTCGTCGGCCAAATCGCCGCCAATTGGGCTAATACCGACCCGCAGGCCGCCCTTGCCTGGCTGGGCACCGCCGCCAGCGGCGGGACTTACGACTCCGCGGTCTCCAGCGTGCTCAGCCAGATGGGCCGCAATGACCCCGCGGGCGCCGGCGCTTACATCACGCAAATGACCGACGGCTCGACCAAAAATTCCGCCATTGGCGCGCTGGCCGCGCAATGGGCGCAGGATGACCCGCAGGCCGCGCTGCAATGGGCGCAATCCCTCCCCGCGGACGATGCCGGCGCGCTCGCCCGCCGCAATGCGCTGCAGACTTCCCTCAACGCCTGGGCCAATGCCGACCCCGCTTCGGCGGCGGGCTACCTCAATTCGATGCCCGCCGACGCCGGCGACCTGGCCGCGCTTTCCGGCAACGTCGCCTCGGCCTGGGCGAAGACCGACCCGCAGGCCGCGCTGCAATGGGCCGCCAGTTTGTCGGATCCGGCCGCGCAGAGCGCCGCGCTCACCAAGGCCGTCACCGCCGAAGCCGCCAACGACCCGCAGGCCGCCTGGGATTTTGCGAACAGCCTGACCGGCAACCCAGCCCTGGCCGAAATGCAAACGAACATTCTCGCCCAATGGAGCAAGGTGGAACCCGCCGACGCGGCGAAAATGCTTTCGCAACTGCCGCAAAACAAGGCGCTGACCGACACCACCGGCACCGTGGCCCGCAACTGGCTGCAAACCGATTCCGTCGCCGCCTCGCAATGGATTAACACGCTGCCCCCGGGCGACGCGCGCGA
>DASZWY010000258.1:0-19721 GCA_035546135.1 Opitutales bacterium | reverse complement strand
GCTGGAGCACCTGGTCGGGCTTGGAGCCGATGGCGACGATGACTTCGAAGCCCGGCTGCTTTTTCAAGTAGTCGATGCCCGTTTGCGAGATTTTGTCGGCAACGAGGATTTTCATGATGGAAGATTACGGAAAGATGATGGGGATGGCGGCACGGTTGAAAGCGCCGAAGAAGGACAAAGGCGGTTTTCCCTCGGGGAAAGGGTTGGATTAAACACGGCAAAGCGGGAAAGGCAAGCATGGCGGTGAAGGGCGGCAGACGGCCGGCCAGGGAACTTCATTGGAAATAAAGTTGTCTCCCGCAGGCGGTTGCCTAAAACTTTTGCCCGGTATTTTGGTTACTACTACCCCCATGACTTATAAAATCTCCGCCTTCGTGGCCGGTTCCGCTGCCGGGCTGGCCCTCTTGCTCACGGCTTTGAATGCCGCCGATGCGCCCGCGCCCGCCGCGGCTTCGGCCAGTGCTTCGGGCTCCGCCGTGGCATCCGCAAAGACAGGCACGGGCGCTCCTGCCGCCGCCAACGCCCCTGCCAAGCCCGACCTTTCCAAGCTGCCCAAAGCCTCCGACAAAAAGGGCCTCACTTTCGACAAGGACATCCTGCCGATGTTCAAGGCGTCGTGCAGCGGCTGCCACATCGATTCGGCCCGCCCGAGCGGCGGCCTTGACTTAAGCACGCTGGCCTCGACGCTCAAAGGCGGCCGCGGCAACAAGGACAAGGATGTCGTCCCGGGCCACGGCGACCAGAGCTTTGTGCTGCTCTACACCGCCGACGCCGTCGCGAAGGCGGAAATGCCCCCGCTCAACCGCCGCACGCAGCACCCGGCGCTGACGAAGGAGCAACTTGCCGACTTGCGCGCATGGATTGACCAAGGCGCGAAGTAAGCTCCCCCACCGGATTTTTTTCCGCAGGCCCGGCCCACCCCGCCGGGCCTGCTTTTTTATGCCTCCGCACTGGTGGGGCGCGCACTCCGTGCGCGTCAAGAGCGCCCGCGCCACCCATTTATTGCCCGTAAAACGAGAGGGTTGCGCAGTGCGGGCGCGGAAGTTATAAATAAGGGTTCGCATGACGGCGGAAGAGGCCCAACCCCCGAACCCCGTGGAAACCACCGCGCGCTGGAAAATATTCGCCGCGGTGCTGCTGCTTGTGCTCGCCGGGCTGCTCGCCTACGCGAACAGTTTTCACGGCCCGTTGGTGTTCGACGATGCGGCATCCATCACCAACAACCCCACGCTGCGCCAGGGGCTGGCCGGCGCCCTGCAGCCACCCGCCAATGGCGAGACCGTCACCGCCCGGCCGCTGTTGAACCTGAGCTTCGCGCTCAATTACGCCCACGGCGGCGAGGAAGTGGCCGGCTACCATGTGGTGAATCTCGTGATTCACCTGCTGGCGGGGCTGGTCTTGTTTGGGCTGGTGCGACGGACGCTGGAATTGCCGTCCCTGCGCGAGCGCTGGGGCCGCGCATCCGGGATGATTGCCTTCGCCGCGGCGCTGTGGTGGACGCTCCACCCGCTGCAAACGGAATCCGTCACCTATGTGGTGCAGCGCGCGGAATCGCTTGCCGGCTTGTTTTATCTGCTGACTTTTTACGGCCTTGCCCGCGCGATGGATTCAACCCGAGAAAAATGGTGGCTGGCGCTTTCCGCCACCGCCTGCCTGCTCGGCGTTTTCTGCAAGGAGACCCTCGCCACCGCGCCGCTGCTGGCGCTGTTGTACGACCGCGCCTTCGCCGCGGGCAGCCTCGCCGGCGCGCTGCGCCAGCGCGCCAAATACTACGCCGCGCTGGCCGCCACGTGGCTGCCGCTGGCGTGGCTGACCTGGAGCGCGGGCGGGCGCGGCGGCTCGGCGGGTTTTGGCGCGGGAGCAAGCGTGCGAGATTATGCGTTGACCCAGGCCCGTGCGGTGGCGCTGTATTTGCGCCTGAGCCTGTGGCCGAGTCCGTTGGTTTTTGATTATGGAAATGGCGTCGTCAAAAGCGCGGGCGAAGTTGCCCCGCAACTGGCGTTGATAACGGCTCTGCTCGCCCTCACGGTTTACCTGCTCTGGAAAAAACCGGCGGCGGGATTTCTCGGCGCATGGTTTTTCGCGACCCTGGCGCCGAGTTCGAGCTTTATCCCCATCGCCACCGAGACGATGGCCGAGCACCGCATGTATCTCGCCTTGGCGGCGGTCGTCGTCACGGTGGCCCTGACGGTCCGAAAAATCGCGGACGAGTGGTATTTTCCGCTGGTCGCGCTGGCGGTGGCGGTGGCGCTGGGCGGCACCACCTACGCGCGCAATCGTGATTACGCAGCGGCCACAACGCTCTGGAGCGACACGGCCGACAAAGTGCCGGACAACCCCCGCGCCCACGAAAATTACGCCGCCGCGCTGATGGACGAGGACGACGCCTACACCGCGCTGTTTGAATCGCGCCGCGCGCTGGCGCTCCAGCCCGATTACCCGGAGGCGGAAAACAGCGCGGGCCAGGCGCTCGCCCGCCTGAACCATCCCGAAACCGCCGCCCCGCATTTCGCCCGCGCCGCGATGGGATTGCGGCTGCCGCGGGAAAAAGCGCTCGCGTACTTCAACCTCGGCAGCGCGCTCGGCCAAAAGGGATTTTTTGACGAAGCGCTCACCGCCTACACGAAGTCCGAGGAACTGCTGCCCGATTACGCGCCGACGCACAATCTGCGCGGCTACATATTTTACCGGCAGGGCCGGTATCAGGCGGCGGTGGCGGAATTTGAACAAGCGCTCAAGCTGCGCCCCAACTTCCCCCAGTGCGAAGCCAACCTCGCCGACGCGCGCGCCAAGCTGGGCCTGGGCGTGCCGGCACCGTGATTTTACGCCTTTCCGCCGGGTGATTTCTTGCTAGTTTCAACCGCTCCATGCCGGCCGCGAAATCCACCCCCTCCCGGCCGCCCCCGCCGAAACCGGCTCCGCCGCCGGCACCCCCCGAACCGGCGCCCCCGGCACCAGCGCCCGCCGCGCCGCCCACCCCGTGGTGGCAGGCACTGCTGGCCGCGCTCGCCCTCGTGCTGGCGGGGCTGGCGGCCTATTCCAACAGTTTCCACGGCGACTTCGTGCTCGATGACCTGCCGGCCATCAAGGAAAATAAAACCATCCAGCAAGGCTGGGCGCAGCCGCCGCCACCCGCCATCGCTACGCAAGGCACCATTGACCACCTCTTTCAGCGCCTGCCCTACCCGTTGCAGCCGCCCAATGACGGGCAAACGGTGACTGGCCGGCCCCTGGTCAACGCTTCCTTCCAATTGAATTACGCCTGGGCCAGCGAACACGGCGGCGACGGCTTCAAGCCCGAGATTTACCACGCCACCAGCCTGGCCATTCACCTGCTGGCCGGGCTGGCCCTGTTCGGGCTGGTGCGGCGCACGCTCGAACTCCCCAAAGTGCGTCCCAGCATCGGGGCCGGCGCGCTGCCCATCGCCTTCACCGCCGCGCTGCTGTGGACGGTGCATCCACTGCAAACGGAATCGGTCACTTACTTGTCCCAGCGCGCGGAATCATTGATGGGCTTGTTTTATCTTTTGACGCTGTATTGTTTTGTGCGCGGGTCGCAAAAATGGCCGTGGTTGTGGCTGCCGCTGGCGGTGCTCAGTTGCGGGATTTCCACCCAATGCAAGGAAGTGACCGCGACGTTGCCGGTGATGGTGTTAATCTTTGACTGGATTTTTATCGCGCGCGGGCCGCTCGAGCCGTTGTGGCGCCGCTGGCCGGCGTATGCGGGCTTGTTGCTGATGATGCTGCCGCTGGCGTTCGTCGCCATCCACGCCGGCGACCGTGGCCATTCCGCCGGCTTCGGCTTGGGCGTAAGCTGGCTTAATTACGCCATGGCGCAGGCGCCGGCGGTGCTCAACTACCTTAAACTGACGGTGTGGCCGCATCCCTTGGTGCTCTATTATGGCGAAAGCACGGACCTAGCGACCGCGCCGCTCACGGCGGCCGTCGTGCTGGCGGTGCCACTGATGCTGGCGCTGGGGATCGGCGCGCTGTTCTTGCTGTGGCGCAAACCCATGCTGGGCTTCCTGGGCTTCTGGTTCTTTGGCATACTGGCGCCCAGCTCGCTGCTGGTGCCCGTCATCACGGAAATCGCCGCCGAGCACCGCATGTATCTGTCGCTGGCGGCCCTGGCCGTGTTTGCCGGGCTGGGGCTGTGGCGGCTCCTGCGCGGCTACACCCTGGTTGCGGCGCTGGCCCTCGGGGCGGCGTTCGGCCTCATCACTTTCGCGCGCAACCACGACTACCGCAGCGGCCTGGCGCTGTGGGCCGACACGGTGGCCAAACATCCCGCCATCGCGCGCGCCCATGAAAATCTCGGCATCATGCTCTACGAGGCCAACCGCGTGCCCGAGAGCATCGCCGAATATCAGGCCGCCGAACTCATTCGCCCCAACTACCCGGACTGCGACAACAACCTCGCCAACGCCTTGGGCGCGCTGGGCCGCAACGAGGAGGCCGTGAAATATTACACCCGCGCCGTCAACAATCTCATCCGGCCGGTGGACCAAGCCACCGCCGCCTACAACCTGGGCAATGCCCTGCGCGCGCTCAACCGCTATGACGACGCCATCAAGGCCTATGCGTTTGCCGCCAATCTTTCCCACTACGGGCCGGCCTACAACAACATCGGCACCATCTACGCCCAATTCGACAAATACGACGAAGCCATTGCCTATTACCTGCAGGCCATCGCCGCGATGCCGGTGTTCCCGCAGGCCGAAGTCAACCTCGCCAACACCTACGCCAAGACCAACCAACCGCAACTCGCCGCCCAGCATTACCAGCGGGCCATCCAGGAAGACCCCAAGGATGCCGACGCATATTACCACCTCGCCCTGCTGTATGCGCAGGAAAACCAATACGCGGACGCCGCGCGCGAATTTGCCACCACCGCGCAACTGGTGCCGGATTCGCCCGACGTGCATTACGCCCTGGGCTTTTGCCTGGTCAAGCTCGGGAAGGGGGACGAGGCCACGCGCGAATTCAACGCCGCGCTGAAAATCAACCCCACCTATCCGGACGCCCTCAAGGCCCTCGCCGAGTTGCGCGGCGGCGCCCCATCCCAACCCGCCCCCTGAGCGCGGCTATTTGTCCGGCGTGGGCGGGCCGTAAATGTTGTACTGGATGAAGGCCTTGGAGCGCAGCTTTTGCAGCCACTTCTCCGTCGCCTGGCGTTCGTCCATGGTGCTGAGCTGTTTTTCGATATCGGAGCGCACCTTGTCCAGCGGCAGGTAGCCCTCGGGGGTGTGGTCCTCGCATTTAAAAATAAAAATGAGCTTGTCGCTCACCAGCGGGTCGCTGATTTCGCCCGGCTTGAGCTTGAACACCGCGTCCTGCAAGGCGGGGGCGAGCATGTTGTCGTTGCGGGTCACGGTGAAGGCGGGTAGGTCGCCGCTGCGGGCGTCGGGGTCGGTGCTGTATTGCTTGGCCAGCGCGGCAAAACTCGCGCCGGGCTGGCGGGCCTCCTGCGCGATCTTGGCGGCCTGCTGCAGATAGAGGTCGGGCGTGGCGTCGGCCACCGGGGTGAGGTTGAGCGTGATGCGGCGCAGCTTCATAGACTCCTTGACGTAAAAGTCCTGCTTGTGCTGTTCATAGTAGGCCTTGATGCGGTCGGGGCTGATGCCGGTCATGGACCCGCGCAACTGCTGGATCATGGAGTCCACGATGTCGCGCTCCTTGAGCTGCCGGCGGTAGTCGGAGTCGGTCAGTTCGTGGGCCTGGAGATAGCGCAGGTATTTTTCGCGGTCGCCCTGGAAACTGGTCATCATGTCGTCGTCGAACTGCCAATCGAGGTAGGAATCGGGGAACGAGTAGCCCTTGTCGTTGAAATATTGCACGATGAGGATGTGATCCACCATGGTGTGGAGCATCTCAGCGCCGAGGTCGTTGACCTCTTTGGTAAATTCCTGCTTGGCCGCGGCGACGCCCTCCGCCGTGGGCGGATAACGCGCCTCAATATCGTTGAAAATGCGCGCCACCGAGTCGCGGCATTCCTTGTTCAATTCCGCCATGGTGATGATTTTCCCATTCACCACCGCCGCCACCGCATCGGTATATTGGTCCTGCCGCAAGCCGGCGGAGTTCACCGGGGCCGCCGTGGAAGAATCCGCCGCTGGCGTGGCCGCCGGGGCGGGTGCAGGCGCCGGAGTTGTTGCCGGCGGCTGGGCCGCAGCTGGAGGCGTGGCCAGGGCGGGGACCGGGGCGGAATCGGCAGCCGGAGTGTCTGCCGCCAGGGCGCTAACGCCGGAAGCGGTCAAAAGCGCAAAGGTCCAAAGATGTTTTCCCGTCCGTATCGTCATGTCGAAGGCGTTTCCTGGCGTTTGATAAAGGCAATGATCTCGTCCATTCTCGACAGGGGCTTCGCCGCGGTCAAGCGGGGAAAACGATTGCCGATCTGCACATAGCCCGCCGTTTGCCCGCGCCCGCCGACGCTGCGGCACTTCAGCCGGTCTCCTTCCGTTTCGACGTCCACGAGGCCTTTTTGTTCCGCCCACACGCGAATTTGCGCCAGCTTGACCAGCGCCCGCGCGCCTTGCGGCAACGGCCCAAAGCGGTCGCGCAGCCCGGCGGCCAGCGCCTCCACCTCGGCGGGCGTGGCGGCAAGGGCCAGCCGACGGTATTGGTCGAGGCGCAGGCGGGTGTCCGCGATGTATTCCACCGGCAAATTCGCCGCGATGGGCGCAACGTGCCGGCCGGCAAGGTCCGCTTCCTTGAGCGCGGCAAACCGGTCGCCGGTGTCGTCGGTCGCCGAAGAGACGAGGCCGGGCAACGCGCCATCGGCCATTTCGCCGACGCGCACAAAGTCAAGCCGCACCGTGGCGCGCACGTTGAGCGCCGCGGGCTCGCCCTTGAGCCGCGCGATGCTCTGGCGCAGCAACTGGCAATAGAGGTCGAAGCCCACGCCCGCGATGTGCCCGCTCTGCTCCGGCCCGAGCAAATTGCCCGCGCCGCGCAGTTCGAGGTCGCGCATGGCGAGGCGGAAACCCGCGCCGGGCTGGTTGAACTGGCGGATGGCCGCGAGCCGCTTGCGCGCCTGGTCGAGCAGCCGCGCATGGCGGTGCAGCAGCAGATAAGCATATGCCTGGCGGTTGAAACGCCCCACCCGCCCACGCAATTGATAGAGCTGCGCCAGCCCGTAGCGGTCCGCGCCTTCGATGATGAGCGTGTTGCAGTTCGGGATGTCGAGGCCGGACTCGATGATGGTCGTGCAGACGAGCACATCATATTCGCCCGCGACGAACCTGGTCATGATTTTTTCCAAATCGTCGGCGTCCATCTGCCCGTGGCCGACGCCGAGCCGCACCCCGGGCACCAGCTCGCGCAAATGCCGCGCGCAGTCCTCGATGCTTTCGACGCGGTTGTGTAAATAAAACACCTGGCCGCCGCGCCCAAGTTCGTGGCGGATGGCGTCGCGCACCAGGTCGGGCGAATAGCTTTTCACCACGGTTTCAATCGGCAGGCG
Organism: Opitutales bacterium; assembly: GCA_035546135.1. Lineage (GTDB taxonomy): Bacteria > Verrucomicrobiota > Verrucomicrobiia > Opitutales > JABDGR01 > JABDGR01. The sequence continues at coordinate 12,259 of DASZWY010000258.1, read as the reverse complement.
GTCGCGCGGCGGCGTTTCGATGACGCTCAAGTCGCGCGCGCCCACGAGCGCGAAATAGAGCGTGCGCGGGATGGGCGTGGCGCTCATCGCGAGCACATGCACATTGGCGCGCAGGTGTTTCAGCTTCTCCTTGTGGCGCACGCCGAAACGGTGCTCCTCGTCAATGATGATGAGGCCGAGGTCCTTGAACTTGACATCCGGGCTGAGCAGCCGGTGCGTGCCGACCACGATGTCGAGGCGGCCATCAGCGAGTTGCTCGAGCACCTGCCGCTGCTGTTTCGGCGCGCGGAAGCGGCTGAGTTGCTCGACCGACACCGGAAAGGGCGCCAACCGCTCGCGGAAGGTGTTGAAATGCTGCTGCACGAGGATGGTCGTCGGCGCGAGCACAACCACCTGCTTGCCGCCGAGCACCGCCTTGAACGCCGCGCGCAGCGCCACCTCCGTTTTGCCAAAGCCCACATCGCCGCACAGGAGTCGGTCCATCGGGCGGCGGCGTTCGAGGTCGGATTTGGTCTCCACGATGCTGCGCAACTGGTCCGGGGTCGGCTCGTGCGGGAAAGCGTCCTCGAACTCGCGCTGCCAGGGGGCGTCGGGCGGCAGCGGGAAGCCGGGTTTCTGGTCGCGCTCGGCCTGCACGCGCAGCAATTGCGCGGCGAAGTCCAGCGTCGCGCGCTCGGCCTCGCCGCGCGTGCGCTCCCAGATTTTGCCGCCGATTTTGCCGAGCTTGGGCGAGATTTTGGCGAGGCCGACGTAGCGTGAAAGCAGGTGCGACTCGTGCAGCGGCAGGTGCACCTCGACGTTGTCGGCGAATTCGAGCGAGATGACCTCCTCGGTGCGGCCCGGCGTGGCGAGCTTGCGCAAACCGTGAAACCGGCAGATGCCGTAGGTCACATGCACGAGGTAGTCGCCCTCGGCGATTTCGGAAAAGTCGAGCAACTGGTCCACGCGATGGCGTTGTGGCAATTTACGCGGGCGAAACGTGGCGATGCGCTGGCGGTGCCGTCCAAAAATTTCGCCCTCGGCCACCACCGCGATGGCGCCGCCCTTGCCCGCGGATGGCCACTCGAGTTGCACGGCTTTGGCCGGGCGCGCGACAAAGCCCGCCGCGATGTCGCCGCTCACGAGTTTCGGCGAAAAACCGCGCAGCGCCTTGTCTTCGGCGATGATTTCCCTGAGCCGGCCTGCTTCACCCTCGGCGCGCGTGACGATGAACACCGTGGCGCCGTTGCGGGCCCAATCGGCCAGCACCCGCAAAAATGCGTGCTGCGAAGCCTGGTCGCTTTCGAGCCGGGCACGGCCGAGTGCCGGAACGCTCGCCAGCGGCCGATGCGCGAGGGCAGGTTCGGTGTCGGCGGCCATGCGCGTGGCGTCTTCGCCCAACGGCCCGCCGGGCTCGTCGATTTCGGCCAATCCGCTCCAGACATCCCGGGCCTGGGCGCGCGCCGCGAGCACGGTTTGGAGCGTCGGATGCACCGCGGCGAGTTTTTCCGGCACGGAAAATAATTCCGGCGCGGTGGCCGCCTGGCGCGCCGGTTCATGAATAATCCACTGCGCCTGCTTCGGCAAAAATTCGAGCAGGCCCGCCGCAGCGCCACCACCCAGTTCCTTGGGCGCGGCGGAAATGACCAGCTCGGGCAATTCCTCCGCGGTCAATTGCGTGGTCGGGTCAAAGGCGCGGATATGCTCAAGCTCGTCGCCAAAAAAATCCAGCCGCGCCGGCGACGCGGCATTGTAGGGATAAACGTCGAGCAATCCGCCGCGCACGGCGAATTGGCCCGGGGTCTCGCAGAGCGCCTCGCTGTCGTAGCCCAGTTCGCGCCCGAGCTTTTCCGCCAAGGCGCGAAAATCCACCCGCGCGCCGCGCACGAGCCGGACTTCCCGCGCCGCCAAATCGCCGGGCCTCGGCGCGGGCTGTAGCAGCGAGGCCAGCGTCGTGACGATGACGAGCGGGCGCAGCGGGGCTTTGCCTTCGTTCCGTTCGGCCAGGGCGGCGAGCACTGCCAGCCGGTCGCACTGGCGCTCAAATACCCCGGCCGCGCCGGAAGGATCCGCGCCCGCATCCGGTAATTCGGGGTAAATCAAAATCTCCCACGGAACTTTGTCGCCGCCGGCCAGCCCGTGATAAAACTGCACGTCTTCGGCCAGGCCATCGAGCTGGCGGGCGGCGCGGGCGAGGACGAGCGTCACCGGCATGCCTTGGGCGCGCGTCAACTGCTCGGCCAACGCGCCCACAGCCGCCTCGGCCACGCCCGTGAACAGGCGAGGGGAAAAGTCCACCGGCACAAGAACGGGCTTCATCGGCGGCGGCCGGAATTTCCGGCAAGCCGTCCATAATACTTCCACCCATCGCGTTTGCACGCTTTCTTCAGCCCATAATAAAACTCCCTCAGGCCGACGCCGGTTTCTGCTGGGAGCGGCCCAGCATAAGCGCCCCAGCCGCCAAGGCCGCCAGCAAACCGCCGGCCACGCCGCAGACGAAAGCATACGCCAGACGCAACCCCATGGGCAGATTAACCACGGTGACGTTCCCGCGTGCGCTTTCCACGGGCACAATGTTTTCGCCCTGATTTATCAATTTCATTTTCTGCTGCTCGATGTCGGCCTGCATGTCACCATACATCTTACTGGCGGCAGTCAGCTCGGTGCGCAGCGAATCGTATCGCGCCCGAACCGGGGACAACTCGCGCTGCTCCTGCTGGGCCATTTGCAATTGCTCGTCGGAGCTGTTGAATTTGGCCAGCGCGGCCAGGTAATCCGTGTGCGCCTGTTCCGCGGCGCTCTGGAGGGCGGCATGCAACCGGGACTCCAGCACATCGTTTGTCTGCCGCAACGCCTGAACGTCCGGATGGTTGGGGCCGTATGTCAGCATGAGCGTGGAAAGCTTCGTCCGCAAATTGGTCAAATCCGTTTGCAGGTTGGGAATCTGCCCGTTGGCGGCAATGAATGAAAGGTCGGTGAGATTTTTATTTTGATCCTGGTATTGCTGGACCAGCCGCCAGCGGCCGGCCGCCGCATCCAGCGCGTTCTGGTCGTTCGCGCGGATGGTCTCCAGTGTCTGAATTTTGGCCGGCAGGACGGTGTTGTCCGTTTGAAGATTTTCCGCGCCGTATTTTTGCGCCAGACCGTCCATCTGGTCCTTTAAGTCCGCCGTTTTCTTTTGTTGCTCGTGAGCGTCTTCCTCCAGCTGGATCACCGCGCGGGCAGCCCGTTCCGTGGCAAGACTCTGATTATATTCCTCGAAGGCCCGCATATAATAATCTGCGACGGTGGCGGCAATTATCGGGTCGGGGTGCCGCACGCTTACTTGGAGGAGATTGGCGGACCCGCCTGGCGCCATCTGGCGATTCATGGACAACAGGTTCATCAGCGACAAATCCGGCGCCTCGGGATTGTGGCGCTGGAAAGGCTCGAGGAATTTCTGCTTTTCCTCCGTGCTCATCATCTGCGCGACGCGTTGCGTGATTTCCTGGGCTTTCAGGATGCTTACGGCGGTGTTCTGATCAAAGGAACTTGCCCCGGGGTCAGCAGGCCGGATTAGCTGAAAAGTCGCGGTGGCGCGATAGACTGTCGGTCGCGTGAAGGCGTAGCCAAGGCAAGTTGCCGCAGCCAGCCCAAAGCCAATAAAAAACCATATTGCCACCCGGCGGAACGAGCCCGGCGCGAAATGGCTGGGCGGCTTGGTCTTGGGTGGCGCGCCGCGGGCAATGGTCTCGAGATCGGTTTGGACCTCGCCGGCCTGCTGATAGCGCTGCGCCGGCTCTTTTTCGAGTGCGCGCATCACCACATCGTCGAGCCGCGCATCCACCGCTGCGCGCTGCGAAGGCGCAGCAAAGCGGCCCAGTGGCAATTCGCCCGTGAGCATTTCGTAAAAGACCACGCCGAGGGAATAAATGTCCGCACGGTGGTCCACCGCCAGCGGCCGTTCCACCTGCTCCGGGGCCATGTAATGCGGCGTGCCCATGACGTGACCGGCCTGGGTGATGGCCGACTCCGGCGCGGCGCCGTTCGCGCCAAAAATTTTCGCGAGCCCGAAATCGGCGATTTTTACGCGGCCCTTTTTGTCGAGCAGGATGTTCTCCGGCTTGATGTCGCGGTGGACGATGCCTTCGTCGTGCGCAAACTGGAGCGCCGCGCAGATTTGCGGGATGATTTGCAGCGCCTCGCGCGGGGCGAGCCGGCCCGCCCGCTCGATTTGGCGCAGGTTCGCCCCGTCAACATATTCCATCACGAAATAATGGAAGCCACCGGCCCGGCCAAAATCGTAAACCGCCACGATGTTGGGATGGCCGAGGCGGGCCAGCGCGCGGGCTTCGCGGGCAAAGCGTTCGGTGAAGCCCGGGTCGTCCGGCGTTTGCGGCGGAAGAATTTTGAGTGCGACCATGCGGTCCAGCGCCGGCTGGCGGGCCCGGTAAACCGCGCCCATCCCCCCTTGGCCGATGAGTTCAAAAATTTCGAGCTGGGGAAAGAGCGCGGCCAGCTCCGCCGGCGGCGGGGGAACAAAGGCGGGGCTCTGGCGCGCCGAGGTTGCGGCGGTCGCTGCGCTGGGCGCGCCGGTCGGGAATCCGGCCTGGAGCAGGCATGCCGGGCACAGGCCCATCGGGGCGTCGGGGGCCAGCGGTTTTCCACAACGGGGGCAGGTGCGGGAGATATCCATGGCGGGCTCACCCTTACTACACAAATCCCCGGCCAAGGTTACATAAATAATATTGGCCCGCTATGCCCGGCAGTTTTACGGCCCGGCCAGCGCCGCGCCGAGGTGGCGCATTTCTTCGTCCGCGTCGGCGGACGTCGCCACGGTCTGCGCGATTTCCGCGCGCAATAATTCGCGGTAGCGTTTGCGCAAACGGTGGACGGCCACCTTGACCGCGTTCTCCGACCAATCCAGCCGTTGCGCCAGCTCGGCATAAGGCTGCGACTCGCGCGAGCCGGCAAGCGTGTCTTTTAACGCCGCAAAAATCTCCGCCTTGTCCTGGGCGCGGTGCTCCTCTTCCAGTTGGCGCAGCACTTCCGCCAACAGCGCCAGCGCCCACTGGCGGTCAAAAAGCTTGTCGGGCGAGGCGGCATCCACCGGCTCGGTGGCAAAACGGCGTTCGGCCATGGCGAAATCGAGTGAAAAGACTGCTCCGCCACCGCGCTTTTGCGTCCGCGCCCGCTGGCGCTGACCGTTGAGGTAGTTGCTCATCATTGCCAGCATGAACGAGCGGAAACGCCCGCGGGCCGGGTCGGCGTGGGCCAAGGCGCCGCGCTCGAGCAATTGCGCAAAAAATCCCTGCGTCAAATCCTGCGCGTCATGGGGCGGATGACCGCGGCGGCGGGCAAACGCGTAGAGCGGATACCAATAGGTTTTGCACAGTCCCGCCAGCGCGTGCCGCGCGCGCTCGGTGTCGTGGCGTCCGGCCAATAACACGACCGACCAGCGTGTCGTCGCGAATTTCGCATCGCACATGCCTTCCGCGGAGGCCGCGGGCGGCGCTGGGGCAATCGTGCTCACGCCGCGCAACTTAGGCGGGGCGCGGGCGGGAGGCAAGCGCGATGCCGCCCATTTAATCCAGCGTGCGGCGGAAGCGCATCACGGCAAGGCTCATCACCACGAGGAAAAACAGCCCCATCGGCCATAACTGCGGCCAGACTTCGAGCATGGTGTTACCTTTGAGCACGATGCCGCGCACGATGCGCAAAAAGTGCGACAGCGGGAGGATGGAGCCGAGCACTTGCGCCCACTGCGGCATCCCGCGAAACGGGAAGAAAAACCCGGACAGCAGCATCGAGGGCAGAAAAAAGAAAAATGCCATCTGCATCGCCTGCAACTGGCTTTGCGCCAGCGTGGAGAACAAAATGCCCATGCCGAGGTTCGCCATGATGAAGAGCAGCATGCAGGCGCCGAGCAGCGCATAGCTGCCCACCGCCGGCACATCGAAGAGAAAGCGCGCCGCGCCCAGAATCACCACCGCCTGCACGTAGCCCACCGCGATGTACGGCAAAATTTTCCCCAGCATGACCTCCGCCGGGCGCGCGGGCGTCGAGAGCAGGTTCTCCATCGTGCCGCGCTCCTTTTCGCGCACGATGGCCATCGCGGTGATGTTGACCATCGTCATCGTCAGCACGATGCCGAGCAGCGCCGGCACGATGTTCACCTGCGAGCGGCGTTCGGGGTTATACATTAGGTGCAGGCGGAAATCCACCGGCGGGGCCGGCCCGGCCACCGGCGTGAACGGCCCCTGCAATTCGCGAGTGGCCGCGGTCTGAACATAATTCTGCACCGCGCCCACGGCGTTGCCCACGGCGACGGGGTCCGTCGCGTCGGCTTGAATCAGCAGTTGTGGATGCTGGTTGCGCATCAGGTCGCGCGTGAAATTTGGCGGGAAGGTGATGACAAACATCGCGTCGCCCGCCGCGAGCATCTCCTGCGCGTCGGCCTCGGTGACGGGCGCGGGCGCGATGTCGAAATAATCCGTGTAGCGCAGCGCCTGGACGACCGCCTGCGGCACGGGCCCGGTGTCGCCCATGACCACGACCGTCGGCAGGTGCTTCGGGTCGGTGTTGATGGCGTAGCCGAACATGATGAGCTGCACCAGCGGGATGCCGAACATCATGCCGAACGTCAGCCGGTCGCGGCGCATCTGGATGAACTCCTTGCGCGCCATCGCCCAAAACCGGTGGAAGGAAAATTTGCCGAACATGGCGGTTAGTTGAAATTGTCCTTGGCGGAGCCTTGGAGGTAAATAAACACATCTTCGAGCGATGGCTTGGTCGGCGTGGCGGTGACCCCCGGGCCTTCGACGGCCTCGACCGCCATCCGCACCGCTTCCGCGTCGGACCCGCCGATGTGCAGCGCGCTGCCAAACGGCACCACCGAAATTTTCGGCCAGCCGTGCAGCGTGACGACGAGCTGGCTCGGGTTGTCGCTTTCGACGCGCCAGACGGTCAGCCCGGCGCGGTCCACCACCTCGCGCACGGTGCCGTGCGTGAGCAACTTGCCGAAGGAAAGATACGCGACGCGGTGGCAGCGCTCGGCCTCGTCCATATAGTGCGTGGCGATAAGGACGCTCAGGCCGTCGGCGGCGAGCTCGTGGATTTGCTCCCAAAAGTCGCGGCGCGCCTTGGGGTCCACGCCCGCGGTCGGCTCGTCGAGCAGGAGGAGCTTGGGCTTGTGGATGAGGCTCGCGGCGAGCGCCAGGCGTTGTTTCCAGCCGCCGGAGAGCGTGCCCGCAAGTTGCTTGCGCCGCGCGGTCAGCCCAAGCTGGTCGAGCGCGTCCGCAACGGCCTTGCGGCGGTCGGGCAGCGCATAAATGCGCGCGACGAAATCCAGGTTTTCCTCAATCGACAGGTCTTCGTAGAGGCTGAATTTTTGCGTCATGTAGCCGACTTCGAGGCGGATGCGGTCGGCCGCGCGGCGCAAATCGTAACCCAGGCAGGTTCCGTCGCCCTCGTCGGGGGTGAGGAGGCCGCACAACATGCGCATAAACGTCGTCTTGCCGCTGCCGTTGGGGCCGAGAAAGCCGTACACCTCGCCCTTGCGCACTTCGAAATCAATATGGTCCACGACCGGGCGGTCATTGTAGCGCTTGGTGAGGCCGTGCACATCCACCGCCAGCGCGGCCCCGTTCCCGTTGGGCGCGCGCGGCGGCGGCTCGGCGGCGGGAGGCGCGGCGCTCATGGGGCGAGTCTTACTTCGGCCGGCTGGCCGGGGTGCAATTCGCGCGCGACCGCGGGGTCGAAGTCCGCCTCGACCAAAAAGACGTATTTATAATTCTGGCTTTCGCTGTAAATCACGGGCGGCGTGAATTCGACCTGGGTCGAGATAAAGCTCACGCGGGCCTTGAGCGGCTCGCGGCCATCGAGCTTGACGGTCACGTCCTGGCCGAGCTTGAGCGAGTTGATTTCCGCCTGCGGCACGTAAAAGCGCGCGCGCAATTCCGCCGCGGGCAGCAACACGACGATTGGCTGGGTGGGTGCAACACGCTCGCCGACACGGTATAACGTGTCCTGCACCCAGCCGGCTTGCGGGGCCTTCTGGGTTTTCTGGTCGAGCGCCCAGCGGGTGTGGTCGAGCTCGGCCTGCGCGGCAATCAGGTCATGCTCGGCCTGCTTGATTTGGTCTTCGCGGGCGCCGAGTTTGCCGGTGGCGAGTTCGTTGGAGTCGCGGTCAGCCTGGGCCGCCTGCTGCTCGGCCAGATGACTCAGGCGGTCGAGCTCGTTTTGCGAGATGTAGTTGCCTTGCTTGAGTTGCTCGTTGCGCTGCCATTCGGCCTCGGTCTGCGCGAGCGCCGCCTGGTCGGCCTTGACCTGCGCCGCGAGTGCCGCAAGTTCGGTGTCGCGCAGGCCCTTGCTCAGGTCGTCGAGCTTGGCCTTGGCTGAATCCACGCGCTGTTGCTGCTCGCGCAGCAAATCCTGCTCCGGCTGCGGGTCGAGCGAAAACAACGGCGCGCCGGCCTCCACCCAGTCGCCCCGGCGCACCGGCAAGTCCTGCAATTGGCCCTCCTGCGGCGAAGCCACGCCGAGAAACCGGCCATCGAGGTAACCTTGGTAAACGCCGGGCTGGTGCCGGTATTTGTCGGTGCACGCCGCCAGCAGCAACAACGCCAGCGCGAGCAGCCCGCTACGTCGCAGAAAATTCATACGCCCGTTTTATACGGTCTCCGCGCAAAGGCAAGCGCAGGAAAGTTACGGAAACCGGGCGTTGATGATTGCGCGCGTGGGCCCGCTTCGCTACCGTGCCGCGGACTTTTGATGGCCTTTTTCCGCGAACCGCCGCCTGAGCGCGGCCCCACTGCAACCGCGTCCGGCCTGACCGTGGACGGCTCGACGCAATTTCTGGCCATCACCCTGCCGGGGCGGGAAAGCGTCCTCTACCCGCTGTTGCTCGCCCTCGTCAAGGATACCGGCTTCCAGCTCGAGCCGTCGAACCGCAAATGGTGGCTGCGCGACAAACACCGCGTGCTGGAATTTCTCGCGCGGCACCTGCCGGATCTGCGGGAAAAATACCGCGCGCAATTTACCGCCAGCTTTCAGCAGCGCACCGCCCATTTGCAATTTGCCAAGCTTGCGGCCTCAGCCAGCGGTACTCCCGGCAATTTCGAGGTCAGCCTGGAGCTGAGCGCGCCGGCGGCGGATGAAGCGGCCCTGCGCGCCGCTCTCGCGCGTGGGCAGCCTTATATCGAGACACCCAGCGCGCTGGTGCTGGTCAACCCCGAGCTGGTCGGCCGCCTGGCCGCCGCGCAGCAAGCCCTCGGCGGGCCGCCGGCGGGCCACGCTCCCCTCGCCCGTTTTCGCCGCACCATGACCGCCGCGGAATTACCCGCCACGGAATCGCTGCTCGAATCGTTGGCCGTGCCCTTTGAAACGCCCGCCACGTGGAAATCCCGCAGTGAATCGCTCCGTCATCTTGACCGCCTGGCGCCGGCGCCCCTGCCGCCGGATTTGGCCCGGCGCCTGCGCGAATATCAGCGCATCGGTGTGGCGTGGCTCTGGCACTTGTGGACGAACAAACTCGGCGGGGTGCTCGCCGATGAAATGGGCCTTGGCAAAACCGCACAGGCGCTGGCGCTGCTGCAATGCCTGTACCGCCCGACCCACCTTGCGGAGCTGACCAACCAGCCCTCGCTCGTGGTCGCGCCGGCCGGATTGCTCGGCAACTGGCGGCGCGAAGCCGCGACTTGGGCACCAGCCTTGCGCGCCTTCACCCATCATGGCACGGAGCGCTTGACCACCTCGGAGCAGATTGCATCGCACCAAATTGTTTTCACCTCCTACGGCACGCTCGCCCGTGATATCGAGTTGTTTGCCGCGGGGGACTGGGCGGTCGTCATCGCCGACGAGGCGCAGCACGCGAAAAACCGCCGCACCCACGCCGCGCGCGCCCTGCGGGCCTTGCGCGCCCGCACGCGCTACGCACTCACCGGCACGCCGCTCGAAAACAGCTTCGAGGATTTGCGCGCATTGTTCGATTTCCTGCTGCCCGGCTACCTGGCTTCCGCCAAAGGCTCACCCGGCCTGCCCGCCGCCGACCGGGCCGCCGCGGACACCGACTTGCGCCGCCGCGCCGCGCCCTACGTGCTGCGCCGCACCAAGGCGCTCGTGGCCCCGGAATTGCCCCCGAAAATCGAGCAGACGATTTTTTGCGAATTCGAACCGCGGCAGGCGGACCTGTATGCCAAAACGCGGGAGCGCGCCCGCGCGGCGTTTTTTCAACTCGCCATGGGCAATGCGAGCGACGGCCGCCTGCGGATGGCCGCGTTCGAGGAATTGCTGCGCCTGCGGCAGGTCTGCGCCGACCCGCGTTTGCTCGACCCGGAATTCGCCGACGGCGACTCGGCCAAATTGCGCGCATTGCGCGAATTGCTCGACGAAGCCGTGGATGGCGGCCACCGCGCGCTGGTGTTTTCGCAATTCACCTCGGTGCTTGATTTGATCGAACCCGCGCTCGCCGCCGCCGGCCTGCCGGCCTTGCGGCTCGACGGCTCGACCCCGCCGCGCGACCGCCTGGAAATTTGCGACCGCTTCAATGCCGACCCGTCGTATCCCGTGTTGCTGATTTCGCTGAAAGCCGGCGGCACCGGCCTGAACCTCACCGGGGCGGACACCGTCATTCACTTCGACCCGTGGTGGAACCCCGCCGTCGAGGCGCAGGCGACCGACCGCGCCCACCGCCTCGGCCAAACCCGCACCGTCACCAATTACAAGCTCATTGCCGCGGGCACTGTGGAGGAGCGCGTGCTGGCGTTGCAGCAATCGAAGGCCGGCCTGCTCGCGGACTTTTTTGAGGAAAGCGGCGCCGCCTTCGAGAAAATCTCGCTGGCCGACGTGCGGCAACTGCTCGAAGACTGAGACCCCGCCGGCTATTCGTAAGCTTCGCGCAATTGCTCCCACAATTTTTTCTGCGCCGCAGAATCGGCGGGCGGCACGCGCACCGCAAGCACCGCGTACAGATCACCAGGCGCGCCGTCGCGCCGGGGCAAGCCGAGACCCTTGAGCCGCAATTGCTGGCCGCCCGCCGCGCCGGGAGCCACTTTCACGGCCACGGATTGCGCCAGCGTGGGCACGGTTTTCTTTGCGCCCAGCGCGGCTTCCCACGGCGCGAGTTCCAGGTCGTAGTACAAATCCGCGCCCTCGACGCGAAAGTCGGGATGCTTTTGCAGGCGGACGTTTAAATACAAATCGCCAGGAGGGCCGCCGACGTGGGCCGGCTCGCCCTTGCCCGCCACGCGGATGCGCTGGCCGTCGGTGACACCCGCCGGAATGCGCACTTTGAGCGTCTCGACTCCGCCTGTGCCCGCGCCCCGGCGGCGCAGGCTCAATACGCGCTCGGCGCCGTGCGCGGCCTCTTCGAGGGTGACCAGCAAGTCCGACTCCAAATCGCGCCCCGGTTGGGGGCCGGCTTCCTCGCCACCCCAGGCCCCGCCGCCGGGAAAGCCACCGCCGCCAAACCCGCGCCGGCCCTGCGCCCCGCCAAAAAAGTGCTCGAAGAAATCACTGAAGCCGGTGGTGCCGCCGAATTCGAATTCCACGCCCTCGCCGCCGGGCCCCGCCGCGCGCCGCCAGCCGCCCGCGCCGCCACCCGGCGGCGGGCGAAACTGCGCGCCGTGCTCCCAATCCGGCCCGAGTTCATCATAACGCTGGCGCTTGGCCTTGTCGCTCAGCACCTCGTAGGCCTCGTTGATTTCCTTGAATTTTTCCTCGGCGCGTTTCTTGTCGGTGGCGGTATCGGGGTGATACTGCCGCGCCAGCTTGCGAAAGGCCTTTTTGATGTCCTCCTCGCTCGCGTCGCGGGGAACCCCGAGCGTCTTGTAATAGTCTTTAAATTCCATCGCCATGCGTATAAAAGTGGCGGGCCGGAGCCTGCCTTGCAAGCGGGCAAAATCCTCCCCACGCTCTTTCCGCCTCATTCTCCATGCGCGCCGACGAACTCTTTGCCCTCCCGCCGTCGCTGGCGCGCTTTGCGCCGTTCTTCGCGCCCGACGCCCCGCCGTGGGCCTGGGTCGCGCGCATCGCCGCCGCGCTGGAGTCGGTGCCCGCCGCGGAATTCACCTTGCCGGGGAATTTGCCGGCCGGCTTGCGCGTCGAAGGAAAAATTTATTTGCATCCGTCGGTGAAGCTGCCGCCCTTCGGGGTCATTCAAGGGCCGGCCTGGATTGGCGCGAACACGGATTTGCGCCCCGGCGTTTTCATCCGCGGCAACGTCATCGCCGGTGAAGGCGGCGTGCTCGGCAACAGTTGCGAATACAAAAACTGCCTGTTGCTCGACGGCGTGCAGACGCCG
>DASZWY010000257.1:0-3158 GCA_035546135.1 Opitutales bacterium | reverse complement strand
CACGGCCTTCGGCGGCCATCACCCCTCGGCCATCACCAATGTAAATTCGATCTTCTACCAGCCCATGCCGACCCAGGCCCACATCGGCAGCAGCTGGGTCACCTTCCCCGTCGCCACCTTCGACGCCCAGGCCGACTTTGGTGCCCAGGAATGGACGGCGGGCGGAGCGAACACCGACCGCTTCCGCAAAAACACCAAGGAGGAGGACGACGACGGCCTGGTCAACGAAGGGCAAAGGTATTTCAACCCCGAAACCAATACCTTCCTCACCTACGACCCCGCCGGCACCATCGACGGCCTCTACGAGTGGGGCTACGTCAACCAGAACCCGTGGACCAAGTTCGATCCGGAGGGGTTGGCGGGCTACTTCTTCGATGGCACGTCAAATTACGAGGGCGAAACTGAGAATGGCAAACCCGCCACAACGAATGTTAGGAAAATGTATGAAGCCTACACCGACGCACGTTACTATTATCGCGGGGTTGGCAATCCAGTCGAACATGGCGCACTGGCTCGCCCGATTGAGCAAGCCACTGGCGCGGGATCGGAAGCCATCCGTGATCGGGCTTACCAGCAACTGGTAAAGAACTACAATGCCGGAGACAAGACGATAGATATCGTTGGTTTTAGTCGTGGTGCGGCCAATGCGGTGGAGTTCGCCAAGATGATTTATGAAAAAGGCATTCCTGATTTATCATCGGCCAGGACTGTAACCAAAACCATGGCTGTGGCCGGCGGCAAAGGGGAGGTCACAACCACCAAAACGGTTTACGATAAATACCTCGTGGCTCCCGAATCTACAGCCAAGACCATTCGCTTTATCGGGCTGTTCGATACGGTGTACGCGATGGGCTTTCCACCCTCCAGCCCCACAAGCACGAGCCTGCCTCCAAACGTGGCTAACGGCGCGGGTTATCACGCGGTCTCTTTGGATGAGCAACGCACTCCTTTTGCGCAGACAAACATACCCAACGCAAACACTGCATACTTTCACGGTGTCCATGGTGACGTTGGCGGCGGTTATTCTGACAGCCGCCTTTCTGATGGGCCATTGCAGTGGATGGTTGGCAACGCCCAGGTAAATGGGGTAAAATTTTCCCCAATGGACTTGCATCCTGACCCAACCGCGCCCGCGCACGATTCCAGCAATGTGTTCATGGGCAGTACGCCAAGAACATTCCCTAATCAATAATCGCAATGAAAAACCTTCTACTTTTATATGTTTGTCTACTGACAGCCTGTTGCACTTCAATGTCAACAGTGCCCCAATACAGTTTTGTGTTCACGAACGCGACAGGTGCGGAACTGCGTCAAGTTCGCTGTCAAAATGAATCCGGTTTTCACGCTAGCGCGGGATATTTAGCGCCAGATCCAGCCAAAGCAGCACATGACGAACTCATCCCGGATCCTATACCGGGCGAAGTGACGGTGACATGGCAGACGGCTGACGGGCAAAACCATAGCCAACAAATAGCAATCAAAAGCCAATTGCCGGTTAATTTTAGTGGTGAAGTCGTTTTAACCTTCACGCCGGACGGCAAAGTGGTCGTGAGCCATCAGCCCTTTTTTGAAATGCCTAAGTAACCGCTGCAAATAAATGAGGCAACCAAGGCAAGGGCCATGCCGCATGCCAAGTTGAGGCCAAACTTCCGGCATCCGGTGCCGGACTGGCCGCCTTCAGCTTCTCGGGCTCCCGCCAAAGCGGGATCACTCGGCAACCTGGCTAGCCTGGCCGGGGTCGTCCCGGAACAGATTCGCGTGAAACCGGCTGAGCGACGCGACTGATCAGCCGGAGCAGCTTGCCAAATTCCAGCCAACCCACAAGTATTTCCCGATGCCCCTGCTGCTCGAAGCGCCCTGCGCCGCCCGCCCCGCGCCCCGGCGGCGGCAAGCGCGCCTCGGCGAAAATGAGGCACCCAAGGCACGGACTATGCCGCATGCCAGGTTGAGGCCAAAATCCGGCATTGCGGGTCGGATTGGCCGTCTGTGCCTCTCGGGCCAATCAACGCGCGGCGGGGTGGTGGAAATAGGCGCTGACGAGCGCGAGCGAGAGGAGGGAGCTCGCAGGCATCAATACGGCGGCGAGCAGCGGATTCATTTTCCCCGCGAGGCAGACCGCCGCGACGGCGACATTGTACCCAATCGCAAATGCAATGGCCGCGCGGGCGGCGCGCCGGCGCAGTTGCGCGACGGCGAGCAATTGCCGCACGCCGTCGAGACTCTGGCCGGTGAGGAAGAAGTCCGCCGCCTGGCTCAACACCGCGCGGTCGGCCACGGGCGTGCCGCGCACGGCCGCGGCGCGGAAGGCAAGGGCGTCGTTTGCCCCGTCGCCGAGCATCAGCACGCGGGCGGGTTCATGCGCCGTGATCCACGCGGCCTTGTCGTCGGGCGTCATCCCCCCATGGGCATGGCCTGGCGCGACACCCAATTTTTCGGCCAAGGCGTGGACGTTTTCCGGCTGGTCGCCGCTCAGGATCTGAATCGCGTAGCCCGCGTGTTGCAGCGCCGCAACTTCCACCGCCGCCCCGGGCCGGATGCTTTCACTAAAACGAAAACCCGCGAGTAATTGTCGTCCGCGCCGAAATTCCACCTGCGCCGCCGAGGAAATCTTCGCCTCGCGGATGTCGTCCGCGTCCGCCCGCCAGCCCGGCCGCCCGAGCGACCACAGTTCCGCGCCAATTTTCGCCGACAGACCCCGGCCCGCCGTTTCCTGCACGGTGATTTTCGCGGTATCCGCCGCGAGCGCTTCGGGGTGGCGCAACAACGCCTCGCGCAGGCCGCGGCTGTAGGGATGCAGGCTGTTTTCGACGAGCTGGAAAAGGATGCGGCGCGCGTCCGGCGCCAGCGCCGCCAGGGCCTCGGCGTTTTGCAGCACGGGATGTTCGAGCGTCAGCGTGCCGGTTTTGTCGAACACGAGGGTGCGCACGCGCGCCAGCCGCGCCCACAAATGCGCCTCGCGCACAAACACGCCCGCACTGCGCAATCGCGCAACCGCAAACTCGTGCGCCATGGGCAGCGCGAGCCCCAGCACGCAGGGACACGACACCACCAGCAGCGACAGCGCCACGCGCGCCGCCAGGATGGGCTGGCCGGCCGCGAGCCACGCCGCGCCGCCGAGCAGCGCGAGCCCGAGCACGGCGGCCAGATAAATTTTCAAC
>DASZWY010000256.1:0-8685 GCA_035546135.1 Opitutales bacterium | reverse complement strand
ATGTCGTCGCGCAACCAGTACTTGAGCGAGGAGCAGCGGGCCGACGCGACGCGCATTTACCGGGCGCTGCGCGAGGGCAAGCGGCTGGTGGACGAGGGCATCCGCTCGCCGGACCGCGTGCTGGCGGAGGTGACGCACGTGTTGTCGCAAAGCCGGCGCATCCGGGTGATTTACGTCGCGCTGGTGGACCGCGAAAGCTTTGTGCCCGTGCGCGAAGTGGAGCCTGGCAAGGGGCTGATTGCGGTGGCGGTGTGGGTGAACGACATCCGGCTGATTGACAATATGGAGGTGTGAGCGCGCTGAAAGTCCGGCGAGATATTTTTCCGATCAAAATACGCATCCACGAATAGCCACAAATTTTTACGAAACTACTTTAAAGCGATTTCGGGTTTATTCGTGGATTCCCTTTCTCCCTTGTCCGCCCCCACCCCACCCGCTTCGTCCGCGCCAAATGCGAACTACGACGTGCTGGTCGTGGGCAGCGGCATTGCGGGGTTGAGTTTCGCGCTGAAGGTGGCGGCGCAGGGGCGCAAGGTGGCGATTTTGACAAAGAAGGACCGCGCGGAGTCGAACACGAATTACGCGCAAGGCGGCATTGCGGCGGTGACGTCGCGCACAGATGACTTTGCCTCGCACGTGCGCGACACGCTGGAGTGCGGCGACGGGCTGTGCCGCGAAGAGGCGGTGCGCGCGATTGTCGAGGACGCGCCGCCGCGGGTGCAGGAGCTGGCGGAGCTGGGCGTGGCGTTCACGACGCTGGCGGGTGGTGGCTACGAACTCGGGCGCGAGGGCGGGCACTCGGCGCGGCGGATTTTGCACGTGAAGGATGTGACGGGCCGGGCCATCGAGGAAGCGCTGCTGCACGCGACGGCGACTTCGCCGAACATCACGACGCTGGAGCATTTTTTCGCCATCGACCTCATCACGCGCGCGAAGCTGGCGCGCGGCGGCAAGGACGGGCCGGACCAGGTGCTGGGGCTGTACGCGCTCGACGTGCTGCGCGGGCGGGTGCGCACGTTCCGCGCGCCGGTGGTGATGCTGGCGACGGGCGGGGTCGGGCAGGTCTACCAATTCACGACGAACCCGGACATTGCGACGGGCGACGGCCTCGCCATGGCGTACCGCGCGGGCGTGCCGGTGGCGGATTTGGAGTTCATCCAGTTTCACCCGACGGCGCTGTACACGCGCGACCACGAGCGGTTCCTCATCTCGGAGGCGGTGCGCGGCGAGGGCGCGGTGCTGCGCAATCCGGCGGGCGCGGCGTTCATGAGAAATTATCACGAGCGCGGCGACCTGGCCCCGCGCGACATCGTGGCGCGGGCGATTGACGCGGAGATGAAGCGCTCGGGCGCGCGGCATGTGTGGCTGGACCTGCGGCACTTTGCACCCGGCCAGGCACGCGAGCATTTTCCGAACATCGTGCAAACGTGCGCACGGCACGGCATCGACGTCGAAAAACAGATGATTCCGGTGGTGCCGGCGGCGCATTATTTGTGCGGCGGCGTGGTGACGAACCTGCGCGCGGAGACGCCGCTGCGCGGATTGTATGCCTGCGGCGAAGTGGCGTGGACGGGGCTGCACGGCGCGAACCGCCTGGCGAGCAATTCGCTGCTCGAGGCGGTGGTGCTGGCGCATCGCGGCGCGGAGGCGGTGGGCGAATTTCTGGCGACGGCGCGCACGCCGGAGCTGGCGGTGCCGGACTGGGTGGACGGCTCGGCGCAGGATCCGGACGAGCGCGTGGTGCTGACGCACAATTCCGCGGAGCTGAAGCAGACGATGTGGGACTACGTGGGCATCGTGCGCACGACGAAGCGCCTGCAGCGGGCGCGTACGCGGCTCGAGGTGCTGGCGCGGGAGGTCGAGGAGTATTACTGGAACTTCAAGGTTGAACCGCGGCTGCTGGAGCTGCGCAACCTGGTGCTGGTGGCGGGGCTGATCGTCGAATGCGCGTTGCAACGGCACGAAAGCCGCGGGCTGCATTATATTTTGGATTTTCCGAAGAAGCTGCCGGAAGCGAAAGACACGGTGCTGGTGAAAAAAGGCTGAAGGAGGAAGGATGAAAAAGCCGTCAGTAAGCAACGCCGGAATGATGCGCACCTCACTTTTTGACTTCATCCTTTATCCCTCATCCTTCATCCTTGCCCCTCCCCCACCCCCATGAAAAACCTTCGCTATCTGTATCTCGCCTTGTTTTTGATTTTCGCCGGTTGCGACACGCCGGCACCGCCACCCCCGCCCGTCGACCACGTGGCGGCGAAGCCGCTGTTTCGCGACCCGGTGTATGACGGCGCGGCCGATCCGACGATTATTTACCATGCGGCGGACAAGAAATGGTACATGCTCTACACGAACCGGCGCGCAAATGTGGAGGGGCTGGGCAATGGCGTGGCGTGGGTGCACGGCACGCCCATCGGGATTGCGACCTCGGCGGACGGCGGCGCGACGTGGGAATACGCCGGACAAGCGAAGATCAATTATCCCGGCGCGGTGGCGGAACCGACGTGGTGGGCGCCGGCGGTGGTCGTGCACGATGGCGTTTACCATATGTATCTTTCGTATGTGCCGGGGGTGTTCAACGACTGGCGGCATCCGCGCGACATCATTCATCTCACGAGCAAGGATTTGATCAACTGGGACTACCAATCCACGCTGCCACTCGCTTCACACAGCGTCATTGACGCAGGCGTGCTGCATCTGCCGGATGGCACCTGGCGCTTGTGGTATAAGGACGAGGCAAACGGCTCGTCGTGCCATTACGCCGACAGCAAGGATTTGTATAACTGGACGGATGGGGCGCGGGTGCCGGGTTTGTCGGACACGGGCGGCGAGGCGCCGAACCCGTTCCATTGGCAAGGGCATTACTGGCTGCTGCGCGACATCACGGGCGGCCGGCACGGGCTGGGGTTGTATCGCTCCGACGATGCGGTGAACTGGCAGCGGGTCGGCACGTTGTTGCAGGAACCCGGGACGGGGCCGGACGACACAGCGGTGGGACATCATCCGGAGGTGATTTTGTCCGGCGACCGCGCATACATGTTTTACTTCACGCAATTCGGGAAGCGCACAACCATCCAGGTGACGGAGCTGAAATACGACGCGGTGAACAACACGCTGACGTGCGACCGCGACGCGCCGACGCTGATCAATTTGCAGCCGCCCAAGGCCCCGGACACGGAATCGAAATTCAACTGAAGCGGTCCACGCCGCCGGAGGCATCAACCCGGGCTGTTGTAGAAATACACGCGCTCGGTGTAGGTGCGGCCATACTGTTTGAGGAAGTCCTCCCAGGTCAGGCCTTCAGGAAGGGAGCCGCTAAAGGTGTTGAGGAGCGTGACGCCTTCCTCCTTGAGCACGGTGATGGTGACGTCGGCAAAGGCGAGGCGGATAAAGGTGGGGTTGGAGGAATCCGTCGCGTTGGAAATCAGGTTGATGAATTGAGGCTGGCGCGTGGCTTCGGAGCCAGGGCGTTCACCGCCAAAATAAAATTCGGTGGTTTCCGGGCTGGGGAAGCTCTGGGGATAGATCTGCGTAATGGGCGCGACGCCCGCCTTGGGGTTATAACCAACATAGAAAAGGAAGACGTTGAAGCGGGCGACATTGTCGAGCAGGATGGTTTCGTAAGAACCGGTACCGCGAAGATTGATGGTCATGGTCTTGCCCTGATTGCCTTGGACGCTGTTGCGCACCACATCCGTGCTGGTGTCCACTTGCGTCTTGTCCAAGGCGTCCGGGAGAGTAGCAGCGAAACCGCCGTTATCCTTCAGCCCAAGGAGGGCGTTGCCATTGACACCAAAGAGGGTGGTGGCCGGGTCGAGGGCCACGCGATGGAGGGAAAAAGTCTTATTATTGCTGGCGGAGTTGCCAAAGGGGTCGCCGTAAGTTACACGGTATTCGATGAGGCAAATGTCGCCGTTGATGGGCGTGTTGTCCTTGTCGCTGGTCGAGGTGTTGTCCTTGGCCTGCCGCAGGTGGGTGGGGGCAAAAAAGATGAGCCGGGTATTGGTGATGCCGGAGATGGGGCTGTTGGGCGTCTGCTCGGTTTTGCACGCAAACCACTGGCCGCCGTCATTGCGGAAAATGGCCATTTCAAGGTCGGCGGCGATGGTATCGAGCGCCTGGTGAGCGACGCCGCCGATGGCGAGTTCGTCGGAAGAGCGGTTCCACGCGGCGACAATCTGGCTGAGGATGGTCATGACCAGCGAGACGAGCAGGGCCATGATGGCGGTGGCAGTCAGGATTTCGACCAAGGTAAAGCCGCGCGCCGCAGCGGGCGTGGCCGCGAAACGGCGCCGGGCAAACAGACGGTGGCGGAGGGTCATGACAAAGTGGGAGAAAAAACCGCGCGCGGCCGCGAAACCGGCGGCCTAGCGCAATTTGGCGGTGGTGTAAGTGAAGATGCGGTTGCCGGCATTCAGGCTGTCCACAATCTGGCGGGCCAGGGTGTCGGTGTCGGCATTGGCCTGGAAGCTGCCCACCGGCACGGTGAAAGCTTGCACGAGGATGGGGAAATAGCCTTCGGGATAGACATTGCTGCCGGAGAGACCACTGGGGTCGGCCGGCAATCCATTCTGCGAGTCGGGAAAGAGGCTGCCGCTGGTGGGGTCGTGGTAATACTTGGTGGCTTCGTTGCCGTCGGGGCCCTTGGTGGGGAAGTTTTTCATCAAGGGGGAGACGGAGACGGTCATCGCGATGACGGCGCCGGTGACGCGGCCGGCCGCGAGGGTGTTGGCGAAATCCGATAATGAGACTTGGACGGGGAGTTGCGGACGGGTGGTGTCCCCCGTGACGCCGTTGCCGGAGTTGGCGTAAAAAGTGGTGTCGGGGGTGTTGAGTTCGGTGGTATTGACGTTGAAACGCGCCACGCGCTGGATGGGAGCACTGCCGGTGGGACCGGTGGTGGTGGAGGGTACCGCATCATAAAACAAAAACACGGTGGGCGAGTCGGACTTGGAATTGTAAACCCACCAATAGACACTTTCATCCTTGGTCTGACTGTCCCAGAAGATGGTGTTGCTCAGGATGGCGTTCATCTTGCCAATGGTGGAGGTGCCGGCGATGATATCTTCGGTCTGGCGCACGTCCGTCAGGGTGGAACCAATAAGGCCGAGGATGGACACGATGGCGATGGCCATGACGCCCAAGGCGAGGATGACCTCGACCAAGGAGAAGGCGCGCCGCGGGCGACGCAGGGCAAAAGCGGGGGTGGACATGAAGGGATGGCGAATTACTTGGTGGGGCTAAAGTCCAAGGCGCTGCGCACCGGGGCGGCGCCGCCGATCTGGCGCAACTGCACGCCGGAGAACATGAGATTGGGGTGCTCGCCGGTGCCGAGAAAGCTGATGCTGGAAACGGAGGTGGGCGTGCCGGCGCCGATGATGATGTTATCGTTGTGGTTGGAGTTGAAGTAGAAGCCGTCAGGGGGAAATTCGATGAAATACCACCAGTCGCCCTGGCCCTCCTCCGTCCAGTTGTTGAGCGGGAAATAAAGCTGCATGAGGCCGGTGGTGGTGCCTTGATGGTTATCAATGCTCGTGGGAGTCGTGTAGGTAAAATCGGTGGTGATGGCGTTTTGGCCGTTCGTTGCGATGTCGGGCAGGTCGGTGCAAAAACCGCTGGGCTTGGCGGGGACGAAGTAGATGCCGTCGGGGAGCGAAGCACCGTCATTGAAGGCAATCCAGGTGCGGTAGGGCTTGGTGTTGGTAATGGGGTCGGGCTTCAAATTGGGGTCATCGGACATGGCGTAAACAACGCCGTAATAATGCAGGACCTTGGCATCAATGGCCTGGGCGGTGGCATCATCGCCCTGTTTCCAATTTTGCAAGTCGGCAAAAATGATGAGGCGGGCGCGGGTGTTATGAATGCGCGCAGCGGCCAAACCGGCGCGGACCATGGAGAGGACGCCGCGCTGGGCCGTCGCGAGGGAAAGGCCCTGGCTGCCGCCCTTCATGGAAATGCCGATAATGGCGGCGAGCAAGCCGATCAAAGCGACCACCACGAGCATTTCCACCAGAGTGAACGCGGACCGGGCGCGCTGGGCGAGCGACAGGTTCGCCTGGCCGGGCCGGTGGGCGGGGCGGATGGGTGGGGTACGGGACATGGGGTGAAGCGATTTATCGTTGCCAGAGAGGCCGAGCCTGTCAATGGCAAGAATTGGCGGGGCCGACGCGGTGAAGAGATAATCGCTGAGCTGTTTTTATCACTTGCGGGCGCCTTCTGCACCAGCCGGAGCTTGAGCACGCGCAAAAACAAAACACCCGCGGCGTAGTGCCGCGGGTGTTTGAAGCGAGGCGGGAAAATCTTTCCGGCTTCGCGAAGGAGGGGCGGGGATTAAGCGCCGGTGGCCGCAGCCGAACCGGAGCCGGCCGCGGGAGCGCCGCCACCACGACGACCACCCGTGCCACCTGCGCCACGGCGACCGCCGGAGCCGAAGCCGCCGGAGCCAAAACCGCCAGCACGCGCGCCACCACCAAAAGTAGCGAGCGGGTTATAATTCGGGTGAGCCGCGAGGACTTTCGCCGCATCCGGATCTTGGGCGAGCAGGGCCTTGAGCGCCTTGTTCAGCGTCGCCATTTCTTCCGTGCTGGGAGCGTCAATCGGGCCTTGGGCGCCGAAGCCGCCGCCACCAAATCCGCCGGAGCCAAAGCCACCGGTGCCACGACGGCCACCGCCAGTGCCACCGCCACGGCGACCGCCGGAACCGGCGGAACCACCCGCGGGCGCGGTGCTAGCGGGAGGAGGGGGCGGAGGAGGAGGCGGCGGAGGCGCATCTTGGGCGAGCACCACCGGAATTGCAGCCAGTGCGCCGGCTGTGAACAGGGTCGCTAGAATCTTGGATGTTTTCATAGGGGAGAGTTAAAGAAGGGGAGAAGAAAATGTATTACCCCCGCAAATGGATGCAAGTTGCAATTTTTTACATTTAATTTTGGCGGCCTTCTCCCACCAACCCGACCGTTAGAAAACGCAACACCCGCCGGCGATGCGCGCGGCGGGTGTCGAAATGACCGGAAAAGATTCCAGCCAGAATATTGGGGGAATGGGATTAACCACCGGCGCCACCGCCACCACCGCCACCACCGCGACGACCACCCGATCCGCGACCGCCACCGGTGCCACCGCCGAAGCCGCCACGGCCACCGCCGAAGGAGACGAGGGGGTTATAATTCGGGTGCGCCGCGAGAACTTTGGCAGCATCCGGATCCTTGGCGAGGAGCGCCTTGAGCGCCTTGTTCAGGGTCGCCATTTCTTCGGTGCTGGGAGTGTCCTGCTGGCCAAAACCGCCGCCGGGACCGCCAGGGCCGCGAGGAGCGCCCATGCCAGCGCCCATGCCACCTTGAGGGGCGGCCGGGGGAGGGGGGGGAGGAGGGGGAGGGGGCGCATCTTGGGCGAGCACCACCGGGAGGGACGCGGCCAGCGAGCTGGCTGCGAGAATTCCAACTAACTTCAGGGAGCTTTTCATGTTGGGTTGAGGGGGTAAACTAAACTAAGAAGGAGTAGTACTAACCCCGCAATTAGGAGACCGGTTGCAGAGTCTTGCAAGCATTATTCAAGGAGCGGAATGGCCGCAGCCCGGCCTCGCTACAGCCCTAACGGGCGCGCTGGATGAGTTCGATTTCGTAGCCTTCCGGGGCGTCAATAAAGGCAAAGACCGAGCCGGTGCTTTGGCTGGTGGTTGGGCCGTCGGAGAATTTTATGCCCTTGGTGGCGAGATACTTGCCGTATTCCTCGAGGTTTTCGACCTCGAAGGCCAGGTGCATGAGGTCG
The DNA here is from genome assembly GCA_035546135.1 of Opitutales bacterium. Lineage (GTDB taxonomy): Bacteria > Verrucomicrobiota > Verrucomicrobiia > Opitutales > JABDGR01 > JABDGR01. The sequence goes on along the minus strand of DASZWY010000256.1, from coordinate 924 downwards.
GGCTGGACCTGGACGTGGCCGGCTTCGGGATAATAGGTGATTTCGAGGAGTTCCTCGCTGCCCGGGGTGCGGAGAAAAACGAGTTTGGAGCCGCGGGGCGATTCGCGGCGGGCTTCGATTTCAAGGCCCAGGATGTCGGTGTAGAACTTGACCGTGCGTTCGAGGTCGTCGACCCGCATGCGGGTGTGGAGGAGTTTTTTGACGCGCATAAAAATTGATGTGATGCAAATGCGCTGGGGAGGCAAGCGCCAGAATTATCGGTAGTGTCTCAGGTTGAGCTTGAAGAAGGGCCGCCGACAAGCGGCGCCCCTACAGCAATCGACTCAAAAACTGTAGGGGCGTCGCTTGCGACGGCCAAAAGTGAGACATGACCGAATTATCCCCGCCCCTTGGTAATGTCCGAATTTAAAGAACCAGTTCTAAAACGGGCGCAGCAAGACTGCGCCCCTACGAGCGGTACAAGGCGTTTTTGTAGGGGCGCAGTCTTGCTGCGCCCGCAAATTAGGACACTGCCCGCCCCTTTTCCTTTTTGACAGGTCGCAGGGGGGACGTTAGGTTGATTCTCTGCGCAATTGCGTTTTTGCCATGAGCGAGCCCAAGCAGCATCCCGCCAACGGCCCGGCGTCCTCTCCCGACGCGGCCCACCCACCGTTGAAACACCACTATGACGCGGACTTCCACGTGACGCCCGATTATCGCGCCAGCCTGCCGGATGTGCAGAACGCGGCGGTCGCCGACATTCAGGGGGCGCATGTGCCCATCGTGCAGGTGGGGGTGTCGGGCTTTCGCCTGCCGCTGCGCTACCTGACGGCGGAGAACACGCAGGCGACGCTGGAAACGACGGTGACGGGCACGGTGGCGCTGCCGAGCGAGCAGAAGGGCATCAACATGTCGCGCATCATGCGCGGGTTCTACGAATTCAAG
>DASZWY010000255.1:0-2889 GCA_035546135.1 Opitutales bacterium | reverse complement strand
GTCGGGATCGCGACAGGTGAAGGTCGGCACCGTGCGCAGCAGCGGCTTTTCGTGCAGGTAGAAATTGATGATATGGTCCGAGTAGCGCAGGATGGCGCGGTTGTCCGCCACGCCGCAGCCGATGGCGTTGACGACCGCGACCGTGCCTTTGCGCACGCAATTCACCAGCCCCGGCACGCCTTGGAAGCGCGACTGGCCAAACGCAATCGGGTCAATCGACGAGCTTTCGATGCGGCGGTAAATCAAGTCCACCTGCTCCAGCCCGCGAATGGTTTTCAGGAAGACGCGGCTCTCGCGCACCAGCAGGTCGCCGGGCTGCACCATCGCGATGCCGAGGCTGCGCGCGAGGTAGCTTTCTTCGAAATACGATTGATTGTCCTCGCCGCGGCACAGCAGCACCGCGCGCGGGTTGGCCCGCGGCGCGCGGGCGCGCATCAGCTCCGCCATCTGGGCCACAAACGGCGCAATGGGCGCCACGTCAAAGGTCGCAAACAATTCCGGAAACGCCTCCGCGAGCATCCGGCGCGATTGCAACGCGTAGGCGATGCCGAAGGGCGTGGAAAAATGGTTTTCCAGCACCTGCCATTCACCGGATTCGTCGCGCACCAGGTCCACGGCCACGAGCGGCGCGGGCGGCCCGTTGGGCGCGGGGATGCCGGCCAGTTGCCGGTGAAACGCCGGGTCGCCGAGCACGATGTCATACGGCACCCCGCGTTCCTGCAAGATGCGCTGCGGGCCGTAGAGATCGGTGATGTAGGCGTTGAAGGCCTTCGCGCGCTGGATCAGCCCGCGTTCGAGCCGCGGCCATTCCTCGGCCGACAACACGCGCGGCAGCACGTCGAGCTGCCATTCGCGGTCGTCCACCGCCTGGTCGTCGGCCACGGCAAAATTGACACCCAGCTCCCGCGCCGCCCGCATCAATCGCGCGCTTCGGGCCTCCAGTTCGGAGGGCCGGAAGCGATTCAGCGTCGCAAACAAGCCGGCGACGTCCGCCCGGGGCTGGCCGGAGACCCACAGCTCGTCGCGCAACGGCGCGTAATCGCGAAAATGGTCGCGGTGATGGTCGTTGCGGCTTGGCACGGCTCAGAGGGTCGGGACGGCGTCGATGAGCTTGCGGGTGTATTCGTGCTGCGGGCGCGCGTAGATGTCCGCCGCGGGCGCGGCCTCGACGATTTTGCCGCCCGTCATGACCAGCACCTCGTCGCTGATGTGCTCCACCACCGCGAGGTCGTGCGCGATGAACAGGTAGGTGAGGCCGAGTTTTTCCTGCAAATCCTGCAGCAGGTTCACGATCTGCGCCTGCACCGACACGTCGAGCGCGCTCACCGGCTCGTCGCAGACGATGAACTCCGGCTCGACCGCCAGCGCGCGCGCGATGCCGATGCGCTGGCGCTGCCCGCCGGAAAACTCGTGCGGGTAGCGGAAGACGTGGCCCGGCTCCAGGCCGACCATTTTCAGCAATTCCTGCACGCGGGCCAGGCGCTGCGCGCGCGTCATTTTCGGGAAATGGATTTCCAGCGGCTCGGCGAGGATTTGGAAAATCGTCAGCCGCGGATTCAGCGAGTTGAACGGATCCTGAAAAATCATCTGGATGCGCTTGCGGTAGGGGAAAAACTCGCGCTCGGAAAGTTTGGTCAGCTCCACGCCGTCGTATTTGATGGAGCCTGCGGTCACCGGCGCGAGGCGAATCACCGCGCGCCCCGTCGTCGTCTTGCCGCTGCCGCTTTCGCCCACCAACCCGACGGTTTTGCCCCGTAGCACGCCAAAGGAGATGCCGTCCACCGCGCGCACTTCGCCGCCGTGGCCGAGCAGGCCGCCGCGCAGCGGATAATGCACGTGCAGACCGGTGACTTCGAGGAGGGTGGGCATCGCGGGAAAAATTTCAGACGGCGGCGGTGGCCGTGGCGACCTTGGCGTAATCAATGGTGGTCAGGCGGCGCTGGCGCTGGCCCAGGCGCGGGATGCAGGCGATGAGCGCCTGCGTGTAAGGATGCTTCGGCGCGCGCAAAACCTGCGCCACCGGCCCGGCTTCGACGATTTGCCCGTGAAACATGACAATCACATCGTCCGCAAAGCCGGCGACGACCCCGAAATTGTGGGTGATGAGGATGATGGACATGCGGTGGCGCTGGCGCACCTCGCGCAGCAGGTCGAGGATTTGCTTCTGGATGGTCACGTCGAGCGCGGTCGTCGGCTCGTCCGCCACCAGCACATGCGGCTCGCAGGCCAGGGCCATGGCGATCATCACGCGCTGCTGCATGCCGCCGCTGAGTTCGTGCGGGTAGGCATCGGCGCGTTTTTCCGGGTCGCGGATGCCCACGTCGCGCAAGGCCGCCACCACGCGCCCGCGCACATCCGTGACCTGCGGCAGGTGCAGCTTCACCGCCTCCGCAATCTGCCAGCCGACGGAAAAGACGGGATTCAGCGAACTGCCCGGCTCCTGGAAAATATACGCGATTTCCTTGCCGCGCACTTTTTGCAAGTCGTGGCGGTTGGCCGTCAGCAAGTCCTTGCCCCGATAAAGCACGCGCCCGCTATAAGTACAGGCCGGCGGCGGGGGCAGCAGGCGCGTCAACGAAAGCGCGGTCACGGATTTGCCGCTGCCGCTTTCGCCGACCACCGCGAGTGTCCGGCCCTCGCCCAGGGAAAAGGAAATGCCCTTCACCGCCTCGACAACATGATCGCGGCCGTGGAAATTGATGCGCAGGTTCTCGACCTGCAAAAGCGGCGTGGGCTCGGTCATGGCTGGTTCAGCGGGTTTTCATCTTCGGGTCCACAATGTCGCGCAACGCGTCGCCCACCAGGTTGAAGGACACGACTGTGACAAAGATGGCCGCACCGGGCAAGAGCATCCACCAGAAATTCAACATCAGCACTTTCATGTCCTGT
>DASZWY010000254.1:0-6109 GCA_035546135.1 Opitutales bacterium | reverse complement strand
CGGTAACCTGGTCTTCGGCACGGTGACCAATGCGACTTTGGGTGAATTGAATGGTGACCACCTCCTCACTTTGACCAACGCTGGCAGCTCCGCCGTGGCCTTGACCATCGGCGCCAACGACGGCGACGGCTTCTTCACGGGTAGCATCAATGGCACCGGCAACCTGACGAAGGTGGGTAATGGCACCCTGACGCTCAGTGGCGGGGTGGCCAACTTCACCGGCGGCGTTGTGGTCAACGGGGGCACGCTGACTCTCGGCGGAACCAACAACTGGGGTGGCACGACCAGCATCGGCGCCAATGGCACCCTCAACCTTGGCGACTTCAGCAACGACTTCACGCTGCCGGGCACGGGCAATGTCAGCAACAACGGCACCTTCAATTATAATGAGGCCTTGGGCAATACGGTCACCTATGCGGGTGTTGTCAGCGGCAGCGGCAATACGAACTACAACGGCACCTCGGCTTCGGTCTTCGAAAACTTCGGCACGGGCAGCAATATCACGAGTGTCTCGACCTTCGGCACCACGTTTATTCTTACTGGCGCCAGCACCGGCACGGGTAATACCACTATCAACAACGCCATCGCCGTGTTGCAAGGCTCGCTGGCTTCGCACCTGATTGTCAGCAGTGGCGCCTTCCTGGCTGGCAATGGCACCATCAACAACAATGTCGAGATGGATGGCAGCTTCTCTCCGGGCATTAACCAGACGGTCAATTATGCCACCGTCCCGCACAAAGGCTCCAAGGGCACGGCGGTTGCGCTGGTCACCACCACCATCAACGGCAACCTGACCTGGAACTCGGACGGCAGCCAGATCAACTACTTCCACCTCAGCGGTACGGACAACACCTCCGACAAAGTTGTCGTTAACGGCAACATCAGCTACTTCGGTGCCGGTGACATCGAATTCGACTTCCAGGACACGGGCTTCTTTAACGGCGTGAGTGGCACGGTTTACACCCTGCTGACCTCGAACACCGACCTCACCACCATCGGGCTGACGGCGGCGAACTTCCACGCCATTAACGTCGGGCCCGGCGGCTCCTACGACAATATCGGCCAGAGCTACTTCCTGCTGGCCAACGGCGGCAAGAACCTTGAGTTCATCGTGGTGCCTGAGCCGGCGGCTTGGGGCCTGATGGCTGGTGGCCTGATGCTCCTCCTTGGCCTGCGCCGCAAGCGCCAAGCCAAGCTGGCGGCGACTGCCACGACCGACGACAGCGAGGTCTAAAGCGGCCAGTCTTATCCCGCAGCCTGAACGGCCTGCGTTTTCCGCCCGCCCTGGAGCAATCCCTGGCGGGCGGTTTGCTTTACTGGCCCCGCGGTAACTTGTCAGCCGCGCTCCGAGCTTCCCCTCTGCCGAAAAAAGTGGGCCCGGCCGGACTTGAACCGGCAACCCAAGGATTATGAGTCCTCTGCTCTAACCGTTGAGCTACGGGCCCAAAACAATTCAAGCCTGGGCGATGGGGCCTTCAGGTTGCCCGCGAGACTAGCAAGTTAGCTTAGCCGGGTAAAGATAAGGTCGTATGCAAAAAAGCGGGCCACCCAGTGGGGTGGCCCAAATGCATGACCATTGTGGCAGGCCGGAAAAAACCGACCGGCCAAGTCGCCGCCGCCTAGTTCTTCTTCTTGAGCAACTGCTGGACGATGGCGAAGCGGGCGATGGCTTCGAGCTGCTCGATTTCGGCGGGGTCGAGTTTCTTTTCGCGGGCTTCGGCGAGGGCTCTCTCGGCGCGGGCCTGGGCGTCGACGGCGGCCTGCAGGTCGATCTTGCGTTCGTCCATCGCCGCTTCGGTGATGATGGAGACGACGTCGCCGAGGACGCGGGCAAAACCGTTATCGACCGCCAGGCGCGTGGGGCCGGGCTGGGCGGCATCGGCATGGCCGGCGGGCAGGGCGGTGTTGGGGCCGGGGTTGGCCAGGCGCAGCTCCCCGGCGGTCACCTGGGTCATCAGGGGCACGTGGCCCGGCAGGATGCCGATTTCGCCTGCGGCCGTCGGAATAATGACCGACTCCGCGCTGCCGCGATAGACCCGCCGTTCGGGGGTGACGATTTCGAGGGTGAGAGGCATGGGAGGAGGTAAGAATTAAAAAGAAAAAAGGAAAAAGTAAAAATAGCGGGATGGCTTTTAATTTTTACTGCGGCCCTTTTAATTACTTCTTGGCGCCGGCGGCGATGACTTCGTCGATGCTGCCCTTCATGTAGAAGTCGTTTTCGTTCACGTGGTCGAGTTCGCCATCGAGGATCATCTTGAAGCCGCGGATGGTTTCGGCGACGGGGACGAGCTTGCCGGGGAAGCCGGTGAAGACTTCGGCGACGTGGAAGGGCTGCGAGAGGTATTTCTGGATTTTGCGCGCGCGGAAGACGGTCTGCTTGTCTTCGGGCGAGAGTTCGTCGAGGCCCAGGATGGCGATGATGTCCTGCAAGTCCTTGTAGCGCTGGAGCACCTGCTGGACGCCGCGGGCGACCTTGAAGTGGGCTTCGCCGACGAACTCGGGCGCAAGGGCCTTGGAGGTCGAAGCGAGGGGGTCCACCGCCGGGTAGATGCCCAGCTCGGCGATGCGGCGCTCAAGCACAATGGTCGAGTCGAGGTGCGCGAAGGTGTTAGCGGGGGCGGGGTCGGTAAGGTCGTCCGCGGGCACGTAAACGGCCTGGAAGGAGGTGATGGAGCCCTTCTTGGTCGAGGTGATGCGTTCCTGGAGGATGCCCATTTCCTGGGCGAGGGTGGGCTGGTAACCGACGGCGGAGGGCGAGCGGCCCAAGAGGGCCGAGACCTCGGAGCCGGCTTGGGAGAAGCGGAAGATGTTGTCGACGAACAGGAGCACGTCCTGGTTCTTTTCGTCGCGGAAGTACTCGGTCATGGCGAGGCCGGTGAGGGCGACGCGCATACGGGCGCCCGGCGGCTCGTTCATCTGGCCGTACACGAGGGCGACCTTGGACTTGGAAATGTCGTCGAGCTTGATGACGCCGCCTTCACTCATTTCGTGGTAGAGGTCGTTGCCTTCGCGGGAGCGCTCCCCGACGCCGGCGAACACCGAATAGCCGCCGTGCTTCATGGCGATGTTGTAAATGAGCTCCATGATGACGACCGTCTTGCCGACGCCGGCGCCGCCGAAGGCGCCGACTTTGCCGCCCTTGAGGAACGGGCAGATGAGGTCGATGACCTTGATGCCGGTTTCAAGGATGGTGGCGTCCGTGTCCTGGTCCACGAGGGCGGGCGGGGCGCGGTGAATGGGATACTTCTTGTCGAATTTGACCGGGCCGAGGCCGTCCACGGTTTCGCCGATGACGTTGAAGATGCGGCCCAGCACGCCCTCGCCGACGGGGACAGAGATGGGGGCGCCGGAGTCCACGACTTCCTGGCCGCGGACAAGGCCGTCGGTGGAGGTCATGGCGACGGCGCGCACGAGGCCCTCGCCGCGGTGCTGCTGCACTTCGAGGACGAGGCGGTTGGAGGCGGCGCGGCCGGACACTTCGAGCGCGTTGTAAATTTCGGGGATTTGATTCTCCGCGAATTGGACGTCGACGACGGGGCCGATGACTTGGACGATTTTACCGGTATTCATAGGAAGGTAGAAGTTGGCGGATGATTCTGCGGGAAAAAAGAAAGGTGCGTTGTTTGATGGAGGGTTGGATATCGGCCGGCAGGGCAGAACTTCTGCGTTTAGTTGGCGCTCGCGGCGGCGGCGATTTCCAGAATTTCCTGGGTGATGCCGGCCTGGCGGGCTTTGTTGTATTCGAGGGAAAGGTCGGCCACGAGCTGCTTGGCGTTGTCGGAGGCGTTCTTCATCGCGACCATCCGGGCGGAGTGCTCGCTGGCCTTGGCGGCGAGAATCATCGTGTAGATCTGCTGCTTGAGGAACAGGGGCGGCAGCTCGTTGATGATGGCGCTGACGGACGGCTCGAACTGGATTTCGCGGTCGTCGGCGATTTTGTCCTCCGCATGCTTGCCCAGGTGGGAAATGAGTTTCTCCAGCTCCTTTTCAAAGGACTGGAAGGGCACCATGGGGGCAAGGGCCGGGTCCTGGCGCAGGGTGTTGACGAAATGCGCGTAGATGACCTCGATGGTGTCCACTTTGCCGTCGAGATAGGCCTGGGTAAGAAATTCGACAACGGGCCGCACTTCGTTGTAGCCCACCTTGTCGCTGACGGGGAACTCAGCGAGGAGTTCACGGCCAGTGCGGGCGACAAACTGCGCGCCCTTGCGTCCGACGCAGACGTAGGCGGCATCCTGGCTCTTGATGTCGGTGATGAGGCGGAAGAGGTTGCCATTGAGCGCGCCGCAGAGGCCCTTGTCCGTCGAGATGACGAGGATGCCGCGCTTCTTGACTGAGCGGGCCGCGAAGAACGGATGCTCGGTCTCATGCATGCGCGGCAGGGCGGACTCAAGGATTTGCGACAGCAACAGGGCGTAAGGCCGGCTGGCGAGCGCGGCGTCCTGCGCGCGCTTCATCTTGGACGACGCCACGAGCTGCATCGCCTTGGTAATTTGGGCGGTGTTCTTGACCGCCTTGATGCGGCGGCGAATCTCGCGGATGCCTTTCATTGAAAATTAAGAAATAAAAATTAAGAGGTAAAAAGTGAAGAAGCGGACGATTACTTGGTGTGGTTGCGAATCGTGACCAGAATGGCGATGAGTTACTGGGTTTCTTGGATCAAGGGTTGGAGTCGGGCGGGTTTGACGATTTGTTTGGCTTGGAGGAGTTGCAGCCAGTATTCGGTTTCTTCCGCCTCCTTGAGGCAGTCGCCGATTTTTGCGCGGAATTCAAGTCGGGAGCGGGCGCGGAAGGCTTCGCGATAATTGGCACCGATGGAGGTGCCGGAGCGGAGCACTTGGCGGCCTAGAGTTTGGTGAAGGGGTTTGGTTGGAAGGGCGTTGAAGAGGTGGATAATCCGGCGGGCAAATTGGAAAGTGCGTTCTTTCAAATCGCGCTCAGCCGGCGAATGCATATTTTTTAATTTTTCCTTTTTAATTCTTAATTTCAGGAAAACGTGCGCGCCCAGTCTTCGCAGGCGGCTTTGATTTCGGCGGTCAGCGCGTCGGAGAGCTTGCCCTCCGAGACGATTTTCTTGAGGACGGCGTCCTTGCGGGTGGAGAAGTATTCCTCGAAGGAGACGGCGGCGGCGACGATCTTTTCGCGCGGGATCGGGTCGAACACGCCGTTCTGCACGGCCCACAGGAGCACGATTTGCACTTCCGTGCGCTTGGGTGCCAGGGCGGGCTGCTTGAAGAGTTCGACGACGCGGGCGCCGCGCTCGAGCTGCTGCTTGGTGCGGGCGTCGAGGTCGGAGCCGAATTGGGCGAAGGCGGCCAGCTCGCGATACTGGGCGAGTTCGAGTTTCACACGGCCGGCGACCTGCTTGAAGGCCTTGATTTGCGCGGCGGAACCGACGCGCGACACGGACAAGCCCACCGAGATGGCGGGGCGGATGCCCTGGTTGAAGAGGTCGGTTTCGAGGAAGATCTGGCCGTCGGTGATGGAAATGACGTTCGTCGGAATATACGCCGAGACGTCGCCGGCCTGCGTCTCGATGATGGGCAGGGCGGTGAGCGAGCCGGTCGAGCCTTTGACCTTGCCGCCGGAGAGGGTCTCCACGGCCTTGGCGTTCAGGCGGGCCGAGCGCTCGAGCAGGCGGGAGTGCAGGTAGAACACGTCGCCGGGATAGGCTTCGCGGCCGGAGGGGCGCTTGAGCACGAGGGAAATCTGGCGGTAGGCGACGGCGTGCTTGGAAAGATCGTCATAGACGATGAGGGCATCCATGCCGTTTTCCATGAACCACTCGCCCATGGCGCAGCCGGAGTAGGGGGCGAGGTACTGGTTGGCGGGATTGTCGGCGGCGGGCGCGGAGACGATGATGGTGTATTCCATCGCGCCGGCGGACTCGAGGGCCTTGACCGTGCGCGCGACGTTGGAGTTCTTCTGGCCGATGGCGACGTAAATGGAATAGACCGGGCGGAACTTGGGGTCGCCGCTGGCGGCGCCGGCCTTGTTGATGAGGGCCTGATTGATGATGGCGTCGATGGCGATGGCGGTCTTGCCGGTGCCACGGTCACCGATGATGAGTTCGCGCTGGCCGCGGCCAATCGGAATCATCGAGTCCACG
>DASZWY010000253.1:0-12129 GCA_035546135.1 Opitutales bacterium | reverse complement strand
TTCCCCGACATCGCGCCCAAGGCGTGCGACAATTTTGTCGGCCTGATTAAAAAAGGTTACTACAACGGAACCATCTTCCACCGGGTCATCCCCGATTTCATGATTCAGGGTGGCGACCCGACCGGCACGGGTGCGGGCGGCACCTCCATTTGGGGTGGAACTTTTGAAGACGAAGTCCGGCCCGACGTGAAATTCGACGCCAAGGGCAAGCTGGCCATGGCCAATTCGGGACCAAACTCGAACCTGAGCCAGTTTTTCATCACCACCGCGCCGTACCCCAGCCTGAACCTGCACTACACGCTGTTTGGCGAAGTCGTCAGCGGCCAGAACGTTGTGGACAAGATCAGCCATGTCATCACCAACATGACCGACCGGCCCATGGTGGTGCAATATATCATCAAAGCCAGCGTGGGCCAAGAGTGATGACCGCCGTGCGCCCGGCAACCGAGCGCAACCCCGGGCCACTAACCGCAGCCGGATCAAGTTAGGGTTTGCCTAACGCCCGCGATTCTCCAGCGTGGCGGATGACTTCCCACCCGCGGCCTCACGGAAAGCTTCCCGTCTCATGACCGACCTTACGCATCTCCACGGTTTCATCAAGGACCTCCACGCCAAATTTAAATCGAACCACGAGGGTGAAGTGGCCACGTATATCCCCGAGTTGGGGAAGGCCAACCCGGACGATTTCGGCATCTGCATCGCCACGGTGGACGGGCGGGTAATCTCGGTCGGCGATTGCGCCCACGAGTTCACGATTCAATCCATCTGCAAGCCGTTCGCCTTTCAAATGGCGCTCGAGCAACTGGGCCGCGAGGAAGTTTTCCAGCATGTGAGCGTCGAGCCCAGCGGGGAGGCGTTTAACTCCATCGAGCTGGAGCCGGCCACCAAACGCCCCTACAACCCGATGGTCAACGCCGGCGCCATCGCCACCGCGTCTTTAATCAAAGGCCGCAGCCCCGAGGCTGGAGTAAAGGCGTTTGTTGAGCAAATGAGCCGCGCCGCCGGTCGTCCCCTGCGCATGGATGACGCCGTCCTGGCTTCCGAGTCGGCGACCGGCAACCGCAACCGCGCCATCGCCTATCTGCTGCTTAATTGGGGCATGATTGATTCCGCCGTGGACCACGCCCTGCACCAGTATTTTTCGGAATGCTCCCTGCTCGTCAATTGCCGCGACCTGGCCACCATCGCCGCCACGGTTGCCAACACCGGCACCAATCCCACCACCGGCGAGGAGGCCTTCGAGATGAAGTATCTTAAGGACATGCTTTCCGTGATGTTCACCTGCGGGCTGTATGATTACGCCGGCGAATGGGCTTACCACGTCGGCTTCCCCGCCAAGAGCGGCGTCGGGGGCGGCATTCTCGGCGTCGTCAACCGGCAATTGGGCGTCGCGGTGTATTCCCCGCGCCTCGACGCGCGCGGCAACAGCGTGCGCGGCATCCAGGTCTGCAAGGCGCTGGCGGACGAATTCGGCCTGCACGTCTTTGACGTGCTGAACTTCGGCTCGAACTTCATCAAGTCCATGGCGTAAGGAGGGCGCTCAGTCCTTCCGGTCCACGAGGAAGTGCTCCATCCGCAGGAATTCCCGCAGGCCCGCGGCCCGGGCCAGCTCGATGGAAGCAAGGTTGTCCGCGCGGACTTGATAGCGTGGCCGCCGTTGCGCCTGGTGCAGATGCTCCAGCGCCGCCGCCACCACCTGGCGCGCCAGCCCCCGGCGGCGGTGTTCCGGCAGCGTATAGACGCCGCCGATTTCCCAGACGGTTTCGAAATTGCGAAACACCATGCACGCCGAGACCATTTGGCCCGCCTCTTGAATTCCGAACCAGCGCGCCCCGTCGCCAAAGTGCCGCGCCAACTCGCTCGCTTCGTAGCCGTTGGCGGCGAACATCGCCGCGACTTCGGGGGTCAGGGTGGCCGATTCCGCAATTTCCCGGGCTGGCGCAAAACGGGGGCCCCCGGGAAAGCCGGTAAAGGAAACAAACGAACGCACGCGTTTCGCGCCATATTTCCCCTCCAGATAAGTTTTCACCGCCTCGTCGTAGGTTTTGACGACGAGCGCCCCGCGCGGCAGCGTCTCCAGCAGTTTTGCCTTGGCCCCCGCCGAGGTTCCATCAATCAGGACGACCCGCTCGCGGTCGGCATACGTTTGTTGGTCATATTCAAAAACCTTCGTGGAAAACAGCGACAGCAAGCCCCAGCCGTCCGCCTCTTCGCACAACCGGCAGTCAATCGCCGCGCCGCCGACCGCCAGCATCTTCAGCGTGACGATGTGCCGCAAACCATCGCTCCGCAGCCACGCCAGTGCGCGGCCGTGGTTTGCGTCGGTTTGTTCTCGAGCCGCGTTTTGCATCGTAGTCAGCCTGGCCGACCTATGATGGAAGATATCCCGCGGCAATCAACCCGACTTTGGCGGTGCGAAGCCAAGCTCACCAGGCCGGTTCACTCTCTCGAAATCAAAATTGACAGCCCCGCCAAAGTTAATTGCTGTTTAGGCACCTCCCTGGTTCGTTTTTACCCCCCGTCTTCTGCTCGCCATGAATGCCCCTCATGCTCTTAGGCTGCGTTTGGTAAAATTACTTTGCGGTTTGGCGTTTACCGCCAATGCCTTTGTGGGCGTCCACGCGCAAACGGCGGCCGAACCGGCGACGCCGGCGGGGTCGGCCGCGCCGGCTTCCGCGGCCAATTCTGCCGGCTCTGCTCCGATGGCCCCCGCCCCGCGCGGTCAAGGCGGCTTTGGCTCCGGTCGTGGCTTTGGTGGCGCGGGTTTTCGCGGGGGGCCTGCCGGTCCGCCGGCGCCGGTGCCGCCCGCAGTGGCCATGCAAAAACCCACGCTGGATGAACTCGGCAAAATCAACGACGCGCTGCAAAAATTCATCGGGTCCGACGCCTCCGGAGTCAAGCCGCTCCTGGAAAAATATCCTGGCCTGATTGTGCTTCAGTCGCCGAATACGCGCGGCAACACCGCCATCGTTCCCACCACCAACACGCCGCGCTACGGAAGGCGGCACGACGCTTTCGTCCCCATCGCCCAGAAAGGCGACATTGACCTTCTCCTCGAAGGCGACTCCATCACCGACTGGTGGATTTCGATGAATGGCACCCCCACGGACGCCTACACCAAATATTTTGGCGGCATCAAGACCGCCGACTTCGCCGTCGCTGGCGACACCACCCAGGGCGTTCTCTGGGGTCTGCAAAATGGCGAGGGCCAGGGTTTTCAGCCGAAGGCCGTCATGCTGATGATCGGCACCAACAACACCGGCAGCAACACGGCCGCGGAAATCGCCGAGGGCGTGGGCGCCGACGTCCTCGAATTGCGCAAGGATTTCCCCAACGCCAAAATCCTTCTTCTCGGCATCTTCCCCCGCAGCGACCCCGGCGACCCCGTGCGCCAGAAAATCGCCACCATCAATCAAATCATCTCCAAGCTCGATGACCACCAGCACGTCTTTTATATGGACATCGGTTCAAAATTCCTCGACGACAAGGGCTTCTTCCTGCCCGACGCTTTCCGGTCCGACAAGCTGCATCCCCAGGAAAAAGGCTACGAAATCTGGGGCGAAGCGGTCAAAGACCAGCTGGCTGAACTGCTGAAATAAATTGGCGGGGCCGTGGCCAGCCAGACTGTTTATTAGGCCCGCGCGGTTTAATCTCCGCCCTATTTTTTCGCCGCGTAGGCCACGAAATTGCACAGGAGCTTGCGGGCGACATCCGCGGGACCCGGCGGCCCGTCCAGGTTGTCGCAGATGTCGAGCGTGCTGAAGATGACGCGGCCCTTGCCGCAGGGGATGACGCCCACCGCGGTGCCGAGGGCCATCGGCGACACGCCCGGGTTGTGTGAATGGTAAACTCCGGCCACCAGTTCTTCCCCGCTCAGGAGAAAGCCCAGGCGCGCATTGCCGTTGCGGACCACCGCTTGATACACCCAATTCATCGCGTCGTTGACCGGGAGATTCTGGAAGAGCGGATGCTGCTTGACGAAATGGTCGCCGCCGAGCCACGTGGTGCCGACGGCAAAGCTGCCGCGATACGTGACGCCGGTGTTTTGCGCGACGAGGTCCATCCACGTTTCCGCGTGATTCAGCAGGACAATCGTCGTGCCGTCCTGCTTGGCGCGATCGAATAACCGTTGCGCGGCCTGGACGTTGGTTGACGGCGGCGCCCACAGCAGCCGGCATGAGGCGGCGCCGCGGTCCTTGGTGAAACGGACGGTAACGGTGGCGGGCTGGCCGGCGACAAGGTTGAAATTCGCGCCTCCGCCACCCCCGCGACCTCCGCGGCCAAGCGGCTGGCCGTTGATGGCGACCACGGTGGTGGTGCCGTTGGAATCAACGTCGAAGCGGTAGGTGCCCGTGGTCGGCGGCACCAACTGGCCTTCCCAAACAATGCTGTAATTATTGAGCACGGACATTGCGGGGTCCGGCGTCGCGCCCTCCGCCGTCAGCAGGTCAATCGCCGGCTCCGGGTGCTGGGTGGCGGGCAGGCGGAAATTCTGGTCGTTATAGAACGTCACCATCACGCCCGGTTGCCGGCCCGCGGGGTCGCGAAAAACGCCGGGCGGCACGGTGACAAGGCTGTCCTGGGAAGGGGAGGAGGCGACCAGCACCCAGTCGAGCGGACCCAGTTGATCCGTGTAAGCCGGCACGTCCAGTTGCTTTTCCTTTTTCAGAAAATCGCGGACCTGTTCACCGCTTTCCCAGGTTGCGCCTCGGCCGGCGAGGGGCTGGCTTTTCCAGTCCACCGCAAAAATCGCATCGTGGCCGGAGGCTTGCTCGCGCCCGGCTGCGTCGAGCAGGCGCGCCTCGATGGTGAAATTGCCCGTGGTGTTCGCAATGGGAATGGTGACGTTCTCCGCCAGCAGCTGGCCGTAAACATCGCCGCCGGCGATCGTGACCGGGAGGTCCTTTGCAAAGATGTTTTGGCCGGCGCTGTTCTGGCCGTCCACGTGCAGCGTAAACGTGCCGTGCAGGTTCTTTTCGTTGATGAGGTGGAAATCAACCGGCGCATTGCCGGGAATTTGCACAATCGTTGTGCGCGGCATGACGGCGACGTACAACGGCTGGTTGTAGTAGGCCAGGATGGCCGGGTCGGCCTTCGGATTGCGAAACTCGTCCACGATGCCGGAATGGTCTTCAATCAGTTCTTCCTCCCAGCCGTTGACGGCGTAGCCATCGGTGAGGTTGCTCAGGCGGATAATTTGGATTTTCCGGCCCTGATGCTCCAGGGAAATCGCCCCCATGGCGGTGGTAAACTTGTCCACCGTCGGAAAGGCCCCGCGAAGATTTTTTTGGGTGAGGAAATCGTCAAACACCTTGTACCACTCCAGGTACGTTGCCCCGTCCCAGCCCAGCCCCGGCGAAGCCTCAAGTTCCTTTTTGATCAGCTCGAGGCGCGGCGGAGTGGAGATGGCCCCTTCTTCGCCCCAAAAAACGATTTCCGGACGATCGGTGGTGTAATTATAGAACGCCCCGGGCCCGCGGTAAAAACTCTGCTGCCAGACGGCCGGGCCGCCCGCGTGGTGGAAGTCATACCAGCCGCTCAGGTAAATCGTGTCGTCATACGGCCGCATGTGCATCTTGGAGGTGTCTTCCACGTCCATGCCGGCGCCGCTGGCCCAGGCGGAGGTGCGGGTGATGGTGCGCGTCGGGTCAAGGGCGTGGGCGTCGGCCATGTCCTTCCGGTGCAAGGCCAGGGCCGCGCCGCGAACTTCGCCGCCTTCGTTGATCATGCTGAAGATGACCAGGCTCGGGTGGTTGCGGTCGCGCCGCACCATGCGCAAAAGCTTTTCCCGCAGAATCGCGTGGGTAAAGGGGTCGTTGTCGCCGACCCGGTACGCGCCCGGCTCTTCATAGTAGAGCAGGCCCAGCTCGTCGGCCTTGTCGAGGACGATGGGCGACCCAATCGCCCGGTGGAAATTAAGCATGTTCAGGCCGAAGGCCTTGGCGTCGCGCACCTGCTTCTCCGCCATTTCCGGCGTGGGAAAGATGCCGTTGATGGGCCAGAACCCCCAACTGATGGCCGTGCGCAAGACGATGCGCCGGCCGTTGAGCCGGAACATCGCGTCCGTGCCGATGCCTTCGGGCGCGAACCAGCGAAAGCCGAAGGTGTCGTGCGTGAGATCGGCGCGCTCGCCGGCATTATTCAACGCCACTTCGCAGACATAGAGGTTCGGTTGGTCCAAGTCCCAGATTTTGGCCCGCGGCGCGGAAATTTTGACCGGCACGGTCGTTTCGCCCGGTGGCAGCGGCACGTCCTTGAGTTCCGTGCGAAAAACCTCCGCCGCGGGGTTCGCCCGCTCGAAAACGCGGACCACCACGTCGCGCTTCGCCTTGGCGTCGCTGGAATTGTGAATGGTGATTTGAGCGTTGGCCTCGGTGATGGCCGGGGTGTTTTGCAGCGCGGTGTCCTCCACATACACCGGGTCGCACTCGACGAGGCGCACGGGTCCCGTGATGCCGCCGAAGCCATGGCTGAGCGGGAGGCGGTAACGGCCCCAGTTGAAGGTCGAGCTGTCCCGCCAGTTGAAATTGCCCCCCGGGTCGGTGATGCGCACGGCGAGTTGGCAGGTTTCGCCGGGCTTCACGAAGGGCGTCAAGTCGACTTCGAAGGGCGTGCCGGTGATGAGGTCGTAGCCTACCAGCTTTTGGTTGACGTAAACCTCCGCGCGCAGACGCACGGACTCAAAACGCAAAAGAATTTTGCGTGGGCCGTCCGCCGGCGGAATGCGCAGGCTGCGCCACCACCAACTGACTCCCGTGATGTCGCCATCCGGCCCCGGCGTCTTTTGCAAATACTCTTCCACCGTGCCGGGCACCGACACCGCCAGCGCGGGCGCAGTGGCGAGGGTCTCCCAACCGCCGGTGGGCGGGTTGACCGGCAGCTTTGCCAAATCAACCGGCGGCAGGAACAATTCGTCCCGCTGCCAGGCCGCGTCATCGTCATGCCAAAGTCTCCAGCCGCCGCCCGAAAGGTCAATTTCCTGCCGCCCCGCCGGGGCCGCCTGCACGGCGATGCCCAACAGCCAAAACACGACAATGCAACCAAGCCGCTTCATGGGGTCGGCGGGCATCTTTGTCCAGCACCCCGTCTTGGTCAAGCGGCGACCATCCGGGTGGAAAACGGTTTTACCTTTTGGGCAACGGCAGCCAAGTCCCCCCGGCGGTGGGATGATCTTTCCGCAGCCAATTTAATCCGCCAAAACAACAGACGCGCCGCTTTCCGGCCGCCAGCATCGAGCAGGCTTTCTTGATCCGGAGCCGGCGGGTTTCCGCCAGTTTGCCGGAACTTAGCCACAGGATCCAGTTTTGGCGCGCCATCGGCGTGATCTGCGCCCACATCGCCTGCGCCCGCGGGGCCGCCGCCAGGGCCTCGCGCAAATCCGCTGGCATCCGGACTTCCGGTTCCGTTTCGACCCGGGTGATTTCCACCGCCATCATGTCGCCCGCCGCGGCGTCGGCGGCATCGTGCAGGGCTTGGTTGACCCGGAGTGCGTGGCTGCCCTGGCCGTCGGGTTCCAGCGTGGCGCGAAACGGAAAGCCGTTGAGGGTGGCCTCCACCACCGTCTTGCCGCGCGAAGGCAGCTTCGCGCTCGCGCCCTTGGGCAGCGTCAGCAAGGTCCCGGCGCCATTCTTACCCGTTGCGCCGGCCTGGAGTAACTCGGCGCTGAAACGAATCGTCGGCAGGGCGGGTGGTGGCTTGGCGGGCTTCATGAGGGGTTAGGCTACCCCATAAAACGATTGTTCAACAAGCCAGATCTGAATGGAAGGTTTGGGCGTGCGCGTTCTCTTAACACCTTCTTAACCGGAACGCCGCCGGTCTTCATTAGCCGAAGGAGGCGGATGGGTGTACACTGAGCGGCATCATTCCTGCATTCCCATGAGCGCACCCGAAATCATCCAAATCGTTTTGTTCTTCGGCCTCGGCCTCGCGCTGACGCCGCCGCTGGGCCGGTTCATGGCGCGGGTATTTCGGGGGGAGGCGAATTTCCTCAGCCCGGTCCTGCGCCCGGTGGAAAGCGGCATCTACAAATTGAGCGGTGTCAACCCCGCGGAGGAGATGACCTGGCGGCGCTATTTCTTCGCGGTGCTCATTTTCAACGTCGTCGGGCTGCTTTCCCTCGTCGTCTTGCAAATGACCCAGCACGGGCTGCCACTGAATCCCCAGAAGCTGGACAACGTGCCCTTTGCCTTGGCGTTCAATACCGCCACCAGTTTCATCACCAACACCAATTGGCAGGCCTATTCGGGCGAATCCACGCTCAGCTATCTTACGCAGATGGCCGGGCTGGCGGTGCATAATTTTCTCAGCGCCGCCTCGGGCATCGCCGTGCTGCTCGCGCTGGCGCGCGGACTCAAGCGCGCGAGCACCCAGGGCCTCGGCAACTTCTGGGTGGATTTGACCCGCGCGACGCTCTACGTGCTGTTGCCGCTCTCGGTGCTCTGGACCGTGGTGATTTGCTCGCAGGGCGTCGTGCAGAATTTCGCGCCCTACGCCACGGCCAAAGTGGTCGAGCCATTTGCCATTCAGGTGCCCAAGACCGATGCGCAGGGCAACGCGGTCAAAGACCAGGACGGCAAACCCGTGCTGGTGGACCAGCCCATCGCCGAGCAATCCATTCCTGGCGGTCCGGCGGCCTCGCAAATCGCCATCAAGCAACTGGGCACGAACGGCGGCGGATTTTTTGGCGTCAACAGCGCGCATCCCTTTGAAAATCCGACACCGCTTTCGAACTTTTTCGAAATGCTGGCGATTCTGCTCCTCCCCGCTGCGCTGGTTTACACCTTCGGCGCGCTCGTGGGCGACCTCCGGCACGCCTGGTGCCTCTTCGGGGTGATGGCGGTCCTGCTGGTGGGCGCGTTCGCGCTCGCCTGGTGGTCGGAGTCGCAGCCCAATCCCGTCTTCGCCGACGCGCATCTCGGCGCCGGCGCGCCGCTGCTGGAAGGCAAGGAGCAACGCTTCGGGGTCATGAACAGCGTGCTGTGGGCCGTTTCGACGACCGGCACCTCGAACGGCTCGGTCAATTCCATGCACGACAGTCTGACGCCGCTCGCCGGGCTCATGCCGCTGTGGAACATCATGCTCGGCTGCATCGTCTTCGGCGGCGTCGGCGCGGGCCTGTATGGCATCCTCCTGCACGTGTTGATGGCGGTCTTCATCGCCGGCCTCATGATTGGACGCACGCCCGAATACCTCGGCAAGAAAATCCAGGCTTGGGAGGCTGCCTGGGCGGTAATCGCCATCCTCGTGCCCTGCGTGCTCATCCTTATCGGCTCCGCGGTCGCGTCGCAGTCGAGCGCCGGCCTCGCGGGTCTGAACAACCAGGGCCCGCACGGTTTGAGCGAGATTCTTTACGCCTACGGCTCGGCGTCGAACAACAACGGCAGCGCCTTCGCCGGCCTCAACGCCAATTCCGACTTCTATAATTACACGCTCGGCGTCTGCATGTTCCTGGGCCGCTTTATCGTCATTTTCGCCGTGCTGGCCATCGCGGGCAGCCTCGCCGCCAAGAAAAAGCTCGAACCCTCCCTCGGCACCCTGCCCACCCACGGCTGGACGTTCGGGCTGACCCTCCTCGGCGTCATCCTCATCGTGGCCGCGCTGACTTTTTTCCCCGCCCTGCTGCTTGGGCCGTTCCTCGAGCACGGCCTGATGCTCGGCGGCCGCACATTCTAACCTTTTCCCCTTGCCCACATGAGCACCAAAGTCGAATTCGAATACTCCGCCCTGCTGCGCCAGGCGGTGGTGGACGCCTTTAAGAAACTCAACCCGCGCGACGAGTTGAAAAACCTCGTCATGTTCGTGGTCTGGGTCGGCGCCATCCTGTCCGCGCTCTTTCTGTTCTTCCCGGGCGAATGCACCGCCTTCAACATCCAGATTTGCTTCTGGCTGTGGTTCACCTGCGTCTTCGCCAATTTCGCCGAGGCGATGGCCGAGGGCCGCGGCAAGGCCCACGCCGACGCGCTGCGCAAGATGCGCACCAAGACCAGCGCGCGCAAGCTCGTCAACGGCCAGGAAATGCACGTGGCGAGCAGTCAGTTGAAAATTGGCGACCTCTTTGTCTGCGAGTCCAATGACCTCATTGCCACCGATGGCGAGGTCGTCGAAGGCATCGCGACCGTGGACGAGTCCGCCATCACCGGCGAATCGGCGCCCGTCATCCGCGAAAGCGGCGGTGACCGCAGCGCCGTCACCGGCGGCACCCGCGTGCTGAGCGATCGCATCGTCGTCCGCGCCACGGCGGAGGAAGGCAACTCCTTCCTCGACCGCATGATTTCCATGATCGAAGGCGCGCGCCGGCAAAAGACGCCCAACGAAGTCGCGCTCAACATCGTGCTCATCAGCCTCACGGCGCTGTTCCTCGTCGTCGTCTTCACCCTTCCGTCCATGGCGAAGTTCAACGAAAACGCCGCCGGACAAAAAGACGTCGTGCTGGTTTCGATGCCCGTGCTGCTCGCGCTGATTGTCTGCCTCATCCCGACGACCATTGGCGGCCTGCTCAGCGCCATCGGCATCGCGGGCATTGACCGCCTCATGCGCCGCAACGTGCTCGCCACCAGCGGCCGCGCCGTCGAGGCCGCCGGCGACGTGGACGTGCTCCTCCTCGACAAAACCGGCACCATCACCATCGGCAACCGCATGGCGACGGAGTTTATTCCCGCGCCCGGGGTGGCGATCGAAAGCTTGGCGGAAGCCGCGCAAATGGCCTCGCTCGCCGATGAAACGCCCGAAGGCCGCTCGGTCGTTGTGCTGGCCAAGGAAAAGCACGGCCTGCGTGGCCACGAAGTCGCCATTCCCCCGGCGACCTTTATCCCGTTCACCGCGCAGACGCGCATGAGTGGGGTGGACGTGGCCGGCTCGGCGCAAACCGCGCCGCGCCACATCCGCAAGGGTGCGGCGGAAAGCGTGCGCGGCTGGGTCGAGGGCCAGGGTGGCTCCTTCCCGCCCGCGGTGGCCGACGCGGTGGACCGCATCGCCCGCGCGGGCGGCACGCCGCTCGTCGTCGCTGAAAACCAAACCGTCCTGGGCGTGATTTATCTCAAGGACATCGTCAAGGGCGGCATCAAGGAACGTTTCGCCCAACTGCGCCAGATGGGCATCAAGACCATCATGGTCACCGGTGACAATCCACTTACCGCCGCCGCCATCGCCGCCGAGGCCGGCGTGGACGATTTCATCGCCCAGGCCAAGCCCGAGGACAAACTCGCGCGCATCCGCCAAGAGCAGGAGGGCGGCCGCCTCATCGCCATGATTGGCGACGGCACCAACGACGCCCCCGCGCTCGCGCAGGCCGATGTCGGTGTTGCCATGAACACTGGCACGCAGGCGGCGCGCGAAGCCGGCAATATGGTGGACCTCGACAGCAACCCGACCAAACTCATCGAGGTCGTCGAAATCGGCAAGCAATTGCTGATGACCCGCGGCGCGCTCACCACCTTCAGCATCGCCAACGACGTGTCGAAATATTTCGCCATTCTCCCCGCGATGTTCGGCCTGCTCTACGCCACCCATCCCGGCGGCAAGGGCCCGCTCGACGCCTTCAACGTCATGCGCCTCCATTCCCCGGAAAGCGCCATCCTGAGCGCCGTCATTTTCAACGCCCTCATCATTGTCGCGCTCATCCCGCTGGCGCTCCGGGGCGTGAAATATCAGCCCCTCGGCGCCGCCGTGATTTTGCGCAAAAACATGATTCTCTACGGGCTGGGCGGCATCCTCGTCCCCTTCGTCGCCATCAAGTTGCTCGACCTTGCGCTCGTGGCCGTCCACCTCGCGCCCTGATGCGCCCGGGCCACCTCGCGCTGTCAACCGACCTTTCGCCATGAAACTTCTCCTTCAATCCATTTTGCAGACCATCCTTTGGACGCTCTTGGTCGGGCTGCTTTATCCGCTCGCCATGACCTTGGTTTGCCAGGGGCTCTTCCCCAGCCAGGCCAATGGCAGCCTCCTCACGGTCAAGGACAAGGACGGCCACGCGGTGGTCGTTGGCTCGTCGCTCCTTGCCCAGCAGTTCTCTGCGCCACAATATTTCTGGCCGCGGCCCTCCGCCACCACGCCGGTCTTTTCGACTGTGCCCTCGGGCGCGAGCAACTTTGGTCCCACCAACAAGAACCTGCACGACAACGTCCTCAGCCA
>DASZWY010000252.1:0-1872 GCA_035546135.1 Opitutales bacterium | reverse complement strand
GGAAAAAGTCCACGGCGGGCACATTCCGATTATCGCGATGACGGCCCACGCCCTCAAGGGCGTTGAGGAGGAATGCCTTTCCTACGGCATGGACGCCTACGTTTCCAAGCCGCTGCGCCGCGAACATTTTATCGCGCTCGTGGAAAGTTTTTCCCCACCGGCGGAACCGGCGCCGGCCCCAGCCGAACCGGACAACCAGGATGCGCCCCCGCCACCCGCGGCTTCACCGTTGGGCGTGGAGGATAACACCCGGCTGGTGCGGCCGGAAAACATGGCTGAGCACGTTGGCGACGACCCGGAGACCCAGCAGCAGTTGCTGCACATGTGCCGCGAAGCCCTTCAAGCCAAAATGCCCCAGTTGCGCCGCGCGATCAACAAAGGCGACCTGACCGCCATCCAGCGCATCGCCCATTATCTGCGCGGTTCCATCGGCATGCTCGGCCTGCCGGTTTTCGTCCGCATCGCGGAGGACGTCGAATGCCGCCACGAAGTGCTGGGCGCCGAGTTGTGGCGCCAGCGCTGCGAGGAAATGTGCCAGATCCTCAAGCGCCTCGAGGCGGAATTGCAGTTGCTCCACGCCGCGTGAGGCGGTTGATGCGCCTGGAGTTTAATCCCCCGCAGTCGCCCAACCAATCGGCCTCTTTATTAGCCGTTGGTTGAAAATAAATCAGATGTCGCAAATGGCGACTTCTCGTTAAAGTTTTCCGTTCCCGTAGACCTTTTACTCCTCACGACTTTCGGAACAGGCTCGCAAAAGTTTTTCCTTGAGAGCATTGACTTCGGCATGGAGGGAGGCGACTTCGACCTCGAGTTTAGCGAGACGGTCGAGATCGGAGGGAAGGGAGGCGGGGACAGCGGGAACGGAAAAAGCGGACGCTTCTGACGCAGCCGCAGATTGCACCGGACCGCCCAGTAAATGCGCATATCGGGCTTCGCGGGCGCCGGGGACGCGGGGGAGTTTGGCGACGAGAGGTTCGGCGCGGGTGGCGAGTTTTTGCAGGGTTTCCTCGACCGCCGGCAGGCTCTCGAAATTGTGCAGGTACGCCGTGCGCGAGCGCAGTTCGCCCGGCGTTTGCGGGCCGCGCAGCATCAGCACCGCCATGACCGCGACTTCCGGCGGCTCCAGCTCGAACACTTTCGGAAAATTATGGCTGTATTTCGGCACGCGGGCGACCGCGCCTTCGAACAAAAACGCGAGCTGCTGGTTGCGCAGGCCGTGGATCGCGCGCTCCACGTCGCCCTCGGTGTAGCTGACGACCGGCTCGCGCTGGTTCTTCTGGTTGCAGGCGTTGACCAGCGCGTTGAGCGTGATGGGGTAGTAGTCCGGCGTGGCGATTTGCTTTTCCACCAGCGCGCCCAGCACGCGCACTTCAAATTCATTGAGCGTCTTCATGGGGTGAAAGGCGGATTAAACGCAAAGACGCGAAGGCTTCCAACCTTGGATTTCACCGGGAAGATAGGGTGGCGCGCACTCCCTGCGCGTCAAGCGTGCGCGAAGCGCCCGCTCCACCTGCGCAATGCACACTCTACCGCCGGCGGAAGGGCTGGTTGCCGGTCGCAAAGCCGCGGTTGCGGCGCTTCGGCGCGGCGGGGGCGACGGAATGCAGGTTCGGCTCGGTGCGGTACGGAAAGTCGTCCAGCTTGCGGCGCTCAATCGGCCGGCCGATCATTTTTTCAATCGCGCTGAGGTAGGTCGACTCGTCCGACGAAAACAGCGTGAACGCCTCGCCTTCGGCCATGGCGCGCCCGGTGCGGCCGATGCGGTGGACGTAGTCCTCCGCGTGCTGCGGCACGTTGTAATTGATGACGTGGCTGACGCCCTTGATGTCCAGCCCGCGCGCGGCGATGTCGGTGGCGACGAGAATGTCGTAT